>NZ_CBCSIW010000007.1:40931-206449 GCF_965139575.1 Comamonas aquatilis
ATNCTGATTTTTCAATCAGCCGTCATCAAACTTTGGTGGAGGTAAACGGGATCGAACCGATGACCTCTTGCATGCCATGCAAGCGCTCTCCCAGCTGAGCTATACCCCCAAAATTCTCACTCTGCGCTTTGCAACTTTTAATTTGTCGCGTTGTGCAGAGCCTCGAATTATATGCGTATTTTTAGCGGTTTCCCAAACGTGCAAGAATTTTTTCGCGTCCGAGCAATTCCAGCACCGCATCCACCGATGGCGTATGGGCCGTACCCACGGTCAAAACACGTACCGGCATGGCCAGCACAGGCATCTTCACACCCTGGGCCTTGAGCACTTCCTTGATGGCAGCGGCAATGGCCTCCTTGGTCCATTCCACGGTTTGCATGGCCGCAGCAAAGGCATCCAGCACCGGCGTGGCGACTTCGGTCACGTGCTTGGCATAGTCCTCGGCATTGCGCTCCACGGCATCCACATAGAAGACCTTGGCCCAGTTGGCCAGATCCACCAGGGTTTCGCAGCGATCCTTGAACAAGGCCGTGATGCGCACCAAGCGGTCATCAGCATCGAGCAAGGCGGCATCGACACCAGCCTTGAGCACGAAAGGCTTGGCCATGGCGGCCAGCGCCACGTCGTCCATGGCCTTCATGTGCTGGGCATTGACCCAGCGCAGCTTGGCTTCGTCGAACTGGCCGGCGCTGCGGCCCAGATGATCCAGATTGAACCATTCCAGGAACTGGGCACGGCTGAAGATTTCATCGTCGCCGTGGCTCCAGCCCAGGCGGGCCAGATAGTTCACCATGGCATCGGGCAGATAGCCCTCATCACGGTACTGGGTCACGGCCTTGGCGCCGTTGCGCTTGCTCATCTTCTCGCCTTGCTCGTTGAGCACGGTAGGCAGATGGGCGAACACGGGCACGGTGGCGCCCAGGGCTTCGAAGATATGGATCTGGCGCGGCGTGTTGTTGACGTGATCATCGCCACGAATCACGTGGGTGATGTTCATGTCCATGTCATCGACGCAGACGCAGAAGTTATAGGTGGGCGTGCCGTCGGGGCGGGCGATCACCAGATCGTCGAGTTCGGTGTTCTGGAACTCGATGCGGCCCTTGCACTTGTCTTCCCAGGCCACGACGCCGCTTTGCGGTGTCTTGAAACGCAGCACAGGCTTGACGCCTTCAGGAATCGGCGGCAGCACCTTGCCCTCTTCGGGACGCCATGTACCGTCGTAGCGAGGCTTTTCCTTGTTGGCCATCTGCTTTTCGCGCAGAGCATCCAACTCTTGCATGCTCATATAGCAGGGATAGACATAGCCCTTGGCCTGCAGCGTGGCCAACACTTCTTTGTAGCGCTCCATGCGCTGCATTTGATAGAACGGGCCTTCGTCGTGGTCCAGCTGCAGCCAGGCCATGCCTTCGATGATCACGTCCACCGATGCCTGGGTGGAGCGCTCCAGATCGGTATCTTCGATGCGCAGCACGAAGTCGCCGCCATTGGCGCGGGCAAAGGCCCAGGGGTACAGAGCCGAACGGATATTGCCCAGGTGGATGAAGCCGGTAGGCGACGGGGCAAAACGGGTGCGAATTTTTTGTGTCATTACAGTGTGTCCAGTCCGCGGGCGACATCGTTTTTCAGATCTTCGAGATGCTCGAGACCCACGGAGATACGAATCAGACCCTGACCCACGCCAGCAGCCTGGCGCTGTTCTTCGGTCAGGCGGCCGTGCGAGGTGCTGGCCGGATGGGTGATGGTGGTTTTCACATCGCCCAGGTTGGCGGTGATGGAGCACACCTGAGTGCTGTCAACCACGTGGAAGGCATTGGCGCGCAGTTGCTCGGCACCCTCGCCCACCACATCAAATGCCAGCACCGCTCCGCCCATGCCGTTTTGCTGGCGCATGGCCAGCTCGTGCTGACCGTGGCTCTTGAGACCGGGATAGTAAACGCGGGCCACCTTGGGATGGGATTCCAGCCAGGTGGCCAGCTCCAGCGCTGCAGCGCTTTGCGCCTTGACGCGCAGGGACAGGGTTTCCAGACCCTTCATCACCACCCAGGCGTTGAACGGGGCGATATTCAGACCGCCGCTGCGCAAGAACGTGCCCATGACCTTGTCCACCAGCGCCACCGAGCCGCAGACGGCACCGGCCATCACGCGGCCCTGACCATCAAGGAACTTGGTGCCCGAGTGCACGACGATGTCGGCACCCAGCTTGGCGGGCTGCTGCAGAATGGGCGTGGCAAAGCTGTTGTCCACGGCCAGCAAGGCATTGTTGGCATGGGCCACTTCGGCCAGCGCGGCAATGTCGCACAGATCGGCCAGCGGATTGGTGGGCGTCTCGGCAAACAGCAGACGGGTATTGGGCTTGACGGCAGCCTTCCAGGCGGCGACATCGGTTTGGGGCACAAATGTGGTTTCCACACCGAAGCGTGCCATTTCCGTGCCCAGCAGCTTGATGGTGGAGCCGAACATGGACAGCGAGCAGATCACATGATCGCCGGCCTTCAAGGCGGTCAGCGCGACCAGCAAGATGGCCGACATGCCGGTGGAAGTGGCCACGGCGCATTCCGTGCCTTCCATGGCCGCCAGACGGCGCTCGAAGCTGCTGACCGTGGGATTGGTCGTGCGGCTATAGGTATAGCCCGGTTCTTCGTTGGCAAAGCGGCGGGCGGCAGTGGCGCAGTCGGGCTGCACAAAGCTGCTGGTCATGTACAGCGCTTCGCTGTGCTCGCCCCACTGGCTGCGCTCAACGGCTTCGCGCACGGCCAGGGTGTCGGGATGCAAACCTTCGGGTAATGTCTTTGTAGTCACAATCGTCAGATCCAAGTGGTTCAGACACGGCCCCTGAAAACACGAAGTGGCCTTTTCAACGGCCACCTCCCATTTTCATCTTGCCGATCCGTGCCGGCAGCATACGCATCTGCCGAGGTATTAAAAAAGGAGCGGTCTGCGCACGTCTTTCATCGATTCCAGGCTTGAAACAAGCTGAAATTATTGATTGGCATGCGCAGCAAGCTCATCTTTTGAATGAACGGGAGAAATCCCGGCCTCCATTGTCCTCCCGATCGCGATGCACTGCCCGCGCAACGCATCGCAAGGCTTGCGGCATCTACACCGCCGGCCGGGGAAGAGCGGAAGTTCAGTTTTCCTGGGCGTTGGGCAGAGACAGGCGGGAAGTGTCTTCCTGCTCTTCTTCTGCACCGCGGTTGCGGCCTTCGTTGAGGGCTGTGACTTCTTCGTCGGAGATATCGCCGGTGATGTAGACGCCATCAAAGCAGGAGGCTTCAAAACCTTGAACCGCCGTGTTGATTTTGCCAACCGCCTGCTTCATGGCATCCACATCCTGATAAATCAGCGCGTCGCAGCCAATGACCTGGCGGATTTCTTCCACCGTGCGGCCATAGGCTACCAGCTCGGTGCGGGTGGGCATGTCGATGCCGTAGACGTTGGGGTGGCGCACGGGAGGCGCGGCCGAGGCCAGATAGACCTTGTTGGCACCGGCGTCACGGGCCATCTGCACGATTTCCTTGGAGGTCGTACCGCGCACGATGGAGTCGTCCACCAGCAGCACGTTACGGCCCTTGAACTCGCTGCCGATGGCATTGAGCTTCTGGCGCACCGATTTCTTGCGTGCGCCCTGGCCCGGCATGATGAAGGTACGGCCCACGTAGCGGTTTTTCACAAAACCTTCGCGGTAAGGGATGCCCAAGAGCTGTGCCAGTTGCATGGCGCTGGGGCGGCTGGATTCTGGAATCGGAATCACCGCATCGATTTCGTTGGGCGGCACCACAGATACCACGCGCTTGGCCAGGGTCTCACCCATGTTCAGACGGGCCTGATAGACGGAAATGCCGTCCATGGTCGAGTCCGGACGGGCCAGATAAACGTATTCGAACACGCAGGGGTGCAGCTCGCTCTTGTCGCTGCATTGCTCGCTGTGCACCGTGCCGTCGTTGCTGATGAACACGGCTTCGCCAGGTGCCACATCGCGCTCGAACTGATGCAGCGTGCCTTCCAGGGCCACGGATTCGCTGGCCAGCATATGCGTGCCATCCGCGCCCTTGCCGATGCAAAGGGGACGGATGCCGAAGGGATCGCGGAAGGCCAGCAGGCCGTAACCGGCAATCAGGGCGATCACGGCATACGAGCCCTTGATGCGCTTGTGCACGGCACGCACGGCCTGAAACACATCTTCGGTCTTGAGCGGCGCACCGCTTGAGGCACGGCCAATCTCATGGGCCAGCACGTTGAGCAGCACTTCGGAGTCGCTCTCGGTGTTGGTGTGGCGGTGATCGGTCTCCGCCAGCTCGCTACGCAGCTGCTTGGCGTTGGTGAGGTTGCCGTTGTGCACCATCACGATGCCGAATGGCGCATTCACATAGAAAGGCTGGGCCTCTTCCTCGCTGGATGCATTGCCGGCCGTGGGATAGCGCACCTGGCCCAGGCCCACATTGCCGGGCAGAGCACGCATGTTGCGGGTGCGAAACACGTCCTTCACCATGCCCTTGGCCTTGTGCATGAAGAACTTGCGTTCCTGCTGGGTCACGATGCCGGCGGCATCCTGACCACGGTGCTGCAGCAGCAGCAAAGCGTCATAAATCAGCTGATTCACGGGTGCGGTGCTGACCACACCAACGATTCCACACATAGTAGCGTTCCATCTGTTCGCGAAGGCAATCCCTCGCCACACTCGCCTGCCTCGCCACCCATTGGCCGGCCTGCGTTTGACATCAGGCGCAGAGCTTATGCCTCTACACCGAATTCAAGTCCAGGGCCGCAGCACCTGGCCGCCACCCTGTCAGTCTCCAGACACCCTCGGTATTTGGAGACAAACCAGCCCACCTCAAGAAGAAGCGGCTGGCAAATATTGTTCCCACTGCCATTGCTCCCACTGCCCGGGCAGCGCGGGCTGCACCCACCCCAACGCTTGCGACAGAAACGGCGCCAGCGCCGACTCCTGCCACCAATGCGCACTGTGCAGCGGCGTATATCGAATCACCAGGGCCAGCACCAGCAACAGCACCATGGCCCGCAAGATACCAAAGAGTGAGCCCAAGGCTCTGTCCACCGGCCGCAAACCCACAGCTTCTATCAGTTGTTTGGCCAGCCATGACACCAGCCCCCAAGCAAACATGGCCCCCACCAGCAGCAATACAAAGCCTGCGGCATAGCGCAGCTGCATATCCCAACCATCAAGCGGCAGCCACACAGCCACCTCATGCGCCCAGTTGCGGGCGACGACAAAGGCCACGATCCAGCCCAGCAACGACAGCACCTCATAGACCAGACCGCGCCAAGCCCCCAACAACATGGAGCCCAGCACAACGGCCACCAAAATCCAGTCCAGCGTGGTCATCAAGGCAACACCCCAAAACGCTCAGGCGGCTGCATCAGCCCTTGAACACCGAAGCCGGCAAGCCCAGCCCCTTGGCGCGCGCAGCGGCCTTGTCGGCTTCCTCGCGGCTCTTGAAAGGCCCCATGCGCACGCGGGTACGCTTGCCATCCTTGGTATCCACGGTCTGGGTGAAGGCACCGCCACCGAGCTTGGACTTGATTTCATTGGCCTTGCCGACTTCGGCAAAAGCGCCGATCTGCACGATAAAGCGCTCGTTGCCGCCTGCCGACTCTTTGGCTGCCGAGGCTTCCGGCGCACTGCGCCCTTCTAGCAGCGCACGGGCACGGGCCGCATCATCACTTTTGCTGGTGTCCGGCTTGTGTTTGGGCTCGGGCTTAGGTTCCGGCTTGGGCTCGGGCTTTTTCACCTCGGGCTTGGCCTTGACCTCCGGCTTGGGTTCGGGCTTAGGTTCAGGTTTCTTGACCTCAGGCTTGGGCGCAGGCGGCGCAATCGCCGCAACCACGGGAGCCGAAGGCGCCACGATGGCAGCAGCCGGGGCCGGCGTGGCAGCCACGGCCGCACGCGGCGCAGAAACTGCAGGCGCAGGAGCCGGGGCCAATACCTCTTCACCATCATCCAGAGAGGCGCCAGCGGCTACGTGTCCGGTCGGCGCAGTCGTCGCACCCGTGCCACGGCTTCCAGGCACCACCACGGGCGCGGCATTGTCGCGATCCGGAATCTCGATGGGGATATCGACAGGAATCGGGCGCGGCTGGGTATCGAACAGCAGCGGAAAGCCCACCACGCCCACCAGCACCAGCACGGCCGCGCCAATGAGGCGATGACGTGCACGGCGACGCATGGCTTCCACGGTCTCGCCCTGAGGCAGACGGCTGGGACGCTTGGCGCCCGCTGTGGAGTCTGCCGCGTCGTTTTTCTTGCCCGGCCAACGAATATTGAAAAGTGCCATGTAGTACGGACTCATTCGGGCCTGAAGACAGCCCATTTACGGCCTAATTCGAGCGCTAGCCACAGCTCTTGCAGGCTGCAGCCAGGCGACTCGAAGCGACCCTATCAGTTTCAATGGCCCAGATGCTTGGCGCTCAGACGGGGAGTGCCGTTTTGCAGCACACCACCCACGGTGAAGAACGAGCCAAAGACCACGATTCTATCAGCCGCATCCGAAGCCTCCACGGCCGCGTCCAGCGCCTGCTGGGGGCTGGCAAAGGTTTGCAGGCTCACATCCTTGCGCAGCCCTGCCGTGGCCTGCAGCTCCTCGAGCTTGGCCTTGAGGCCTTGCGCCGAATCCGCACGCGCCGTGGGCAGGTCGGTGAAGTACCAGTGATCGATCAGCGGAGCCACCTTGGTGAGCATGGGCACCCAGTCCTTGTCCGCCATGGCACCGAATACGGCGTGGGTGCGGGGAAAGTAGCCCATGGCATCCAGATTGGCCGTGAGCGCCGCCACCGAGTGCGGGTTGTGCGCCACATCCAGCACCAGCGTGGGCTGGCCGGGAACGATCTGAAAGCGTCCGGGCAGCTCCACCATGGACAGGCCGGTGCGCACGGCCTGGGCCGTGACGGGCAACAGAGAGCGAATCGCCTCAAACGCGGCCAACACACCAGCGGCATTGACCAGCTGGTTGGCGCCGCGCAGTGCCGGATAGGCCAGACCGGCGTAACGGCGGCCACGACCGGCCCAGCCCCATTGCTGCTTGTCGCCGTCGTAATTGAAGTCCTTGCCAAAGCGCCAGAGATCGGCACCGATTTCGGCAGCGTGGTCAATCACGCTTTGCGGCGGCACCGGATCGCTGACCACCACGGGGCGGCCGGCGCGCATGATGCCAGCCTTCTCGCGGCCTATGCTTTCGCGGTCCGGGCCCAGCAGTTCCATGTGATCCAGGTCGATGCTGGTGATGACGGCGCAATCGGCATCCACAATATTGGTGGCATCCAGTCTCCCACCCAGACCGACTTCCAGAATCGCCACATCCAGCTTGGACTGGCTCATCAGATGAAGAATGGCCAGCGTGGTGAACTCAAAGTAAGTGAGTGCCACCTCTTTTCCGTCCTGCACCCGGGCTTGCTCGACCTGTTCGAAGTGAGCCATCAGCTGCTGGGCCGAGACAATCTCGCCCCCTACGCGGCAGCGCTCCTCGAAATGCACCAGATGGGGCGAGGTGAACACGCCGGGGCGGTAGCCCGATTGCAGGGCAACGGCTTCCAGCATGGCGCAGGTAGAACCTTTGCCATTGGTTCCGGCTACCGTGATGACGGGGCATTCAAAATGCAGACCCATGCGTTGTGCAACTTCGCGCACGCGGTCCAGGCCCAGGGCAATATTTTGGGGATGCAGTCGCTCGCAATAAGCCAGCCATTCATCCAGAGAGGGAAATGTGGTGTGCATACTGCTCGCTATTGTCGCCCAGCCCTAGAGGCCTTGTGGCCGGCCCAGATAGACAAATGCTTCAAGCCATTACAGGAGCCCCCTTATGAGCACTCGCGTCACCCTCTTTGGAATACCCAACTGCGACACCGTCAAGAAAGCCCGCAACTGGCTGACCGAGCACGGTATTGACTACCAGTTCCACGATTTCAAGAAACAAGGCGTGCCCGCCGAACGTCTGCCGCACTGGATGGCGGCTGTGGGCTGGGAAAAGCTGCTCAACCGCCAGGGCACGAGCTGGCGCAAGCTGGACGAGGCCACCAAGGCCGGCGCCATTGACGAGTCCAGCGCCGCCGCCGTGATGCGGGAGCACGCCAGCACCATCAAGCGCCCCGTGGTGGAATGGGCTGACGGCCAGGTCACCGTGGGCTTCAAGCCCGAAGACTGGCAAGATCGCGCACGCTAAAGTCCACCACCAGAAGCAAACACTCACATAAGCACAAGGGTTTACCTAGATTTACCCTACTGGCTCTTGCACTTCACAAGCTGGGACTAAACTTTTAGCTGCTCTGGTGCGTTAAGTACTGAGATTGGAGAAAAGCATGAAGACCCTGATCGTGATGACTCTTGCAGCAGCAACCGGCACTGTGGCCCTGGCCCAGGAGCAAGGTCGCGTGCTGTCCGCCACCCCGATTACCCAGCAGGTAGCCGTACCGCAACAGGTCTGCAATGACCAGACAGTGGCCGTGGCGCCGCGCAGCACCGGCGCGGGTGCCGTGATTGGCGCCATTGCCGGCGGCGTGCTGGGCAATGCCATTGGTGGCGGCGGCGGGCGTGCAGCGGCTACAGCCGCCGGCGTCGTGGGCGGTGCCATGCTGGGCAATCAAGCCGAGACCTCAGGCCCGGCCCAGTATCAGACCGTGCGCCAATGCGGCACGCAGACCTTCTACCGCAACCAGACCGTGGGCTACAACGTGGTCTATGAGTACCGTGGCCGCAACTACACCACGCAGACCAGCACGCCGCCCGGCGACTGGATTGCGCTGAGCGTGCAGCCGGCCAACAACGATGCAGCCTATGGCAGCAACGGCTACTACAGCAATCAGCAGCCTCCCCAGGCCGCTTACTCGACCAACTACCAAAACGGCTACCCCGGCGACTATCCGCAAGGCTATCAAGGCGGCTACTACACGCCCCAGCCCGTGGCACCGGCTTATTCCAGCGGCAGCTATTCAGCCTCTGACTACGTGGCACCGCTGCTGATCGGTGCCGTGATCGGTGCCGGCGCCTACTATGCCACCCGCCCCAGTCATTACTACCGTGGTCATGGCGGCTACCACCCACGCCCTGGCAACCACGGCTGGCGTCGATAAGCACGCCAGCCATCGCTGATTGCGTGAACCCAGAGCCCCACTGTCGGGGCTCTTGTTCTTTGGGGCATTCGCGCAGCAGGCTAAGGCCTGGCCTAAAATGACTGGTTTTGACCTTTGACCGCGCTTTGCGCCCTTTTCCATGACCACTGAATCCATTCAAGGCGTCAGCCTCACTACCAAGGCCAATGTGTACTTTGACGGCAAGTGCGTCAGCCACAGCTTCACGCTGGCCGACGGCACCAAGAAGTCCGTGGGCGTGGTTTTGCCTGCCACCTTGACTTTTGGCACGGCGGCTGCGGAAATCATGGAATGCGTGGGCGGCGCGTGCGAATACAAGCTCGACGGCAGCGACGAGTGGAAGAAGTCTGCCGCAGGCGAGAGCTTTCACATCCCTGCGAACTCCAAGTTCGACATCCGCGTGACCGAGGCTTACCACTACATCTGCCACTACGCTTGAGCCGCATCGGCCCGGCAGTCGCAGATTCAAAGCTTTTTTAGCCCCAGGCGCTTAACTGTCAAGCGCTTGCCGCTATCAATTTAAAGAGAAATCTCATGGAAACCATCCTGCAACACGTACCCGTCGGCCAGAAGGTCGGCATCGCTTTCTCCGGCGGCCTGGACACCAGTGCTGCACTGCGCTGGATGAAGAACAAGGGTGCCGTGCCCTACGCCTACACGGCCAACCTGGGCCAGCCCGACGAAGCCGACTACGACGAAATCCCCCGCAAGGCGATGGAGTACGGCGCAGAACAGGCCCGTCTGATCGACTGCCGCAGCCAGCTGGCCAACGAAGGTATTGCCGCCATCCAGGCCGGCGCCTTCCACATCTCCACCGGCGGCATCACCTACTTCAACACCACCCCCCTGGGCCGCGCCGTGACCGGCACCATGCTGGTGGCGGCCATGAAGGAAGACGACGTCAACATCTGGGGTGACGGCTCCACCTTCAAGGGCAATGACATCGAGCGTTTCTATCGCTACGGTCTGCTCACCAACCCGGCGCTGAAGATCTACAAGCCCTGGCTGGACAACGCCTTCATCGACGAACTCGGCGGTCGCGCCGAAATGTCGGCCTTCATGACCAAGGAAGGTTTCGGCTACAAGATGTCGGCCGAAAAAGCCTATTCCACCGACTCCAACATGCTGGGCGCCACCCACGAGGCCAAGGACCTGGAGCAACTGAACAGCGGCATCCGCATCGTCAACCCCATCATGGGCGTGGCGTTCTGGAAGCCCGAAGTCGAAGTTCTGGCCGAAGAAGTCTCCATCACCTTCGATGAAGGCCGCCCCGTGGCCATCAACGGCAAGGAATACACCGACGCCGTGGAAGTTTTCCTGGAGCTGAATCGCATCGGCGGCCGCCACGGCCTGGGCATGAGCGACCAGATCGAAAACCGCATCATCGAAGCCAAGAGCCGCGGCATCTACGAAGCCCCCGGCATGGCCTTGCTGCACATTGCCTACGAACGCCTGGTCTCCGGCATCCACAACGAAGACACCATCGAGCAGTACCGCATCAACGGCCTGCGCCTGGGCCGTCTGCTGTACCAGGGCCGTTGGTTCGACCCGCAAGCCATCATGCTGCGCGAAACCGCCCAGCGCTGGGTGGCCCGTGCCGTGACCGGCACCGTGACGCTGGAACTGCGCCGCGGCAACGACTACTCCATCCTGAACACCGAATCGCCCAACCTGACCTACGCTCCCGAGCGTCTGTCCATGGAAAAGGTGGAGGACGCGCCGTTCAGCCCCACCGACCGCATCGGCCAGCTGACCATGCGCAATCTGGATCTGATGGACACCCGCGACAAGCTGGCCATCTACTCCAAGGCCGGTCTGCTGTCGCTGGGCACCAGCACTGCCCTGCCCCAGCTGGGCGGCGACAAGAAGTAATTCGCGTCACACACGCCTGGCCGCATGGTCACGAAAAAGCCGCTGCACTGCAGCGGCTTTTTTTTATGCTTTCCAAGCTACAAGCGCTTATGAGATCAGCGGTAAATGCTATCAAAAACGCTTAACGCGAACCCGACTGACTCAGCTGATGCACCTGCTGCTCCAGCTGGCCCACATAGGCAGCCGTGCTGTTGTCGGACTCCTGGGCTCGGCTGACCAAA
Source organism: Comamonas aquatilis (assembly GCF_965139575.1). Lineage (NCBI taxonomy): Bacteria > Pseudomonadati > Pseudomonadota > Betaproteobacteria > Burkholderiales > Comamonadaceae > Comamonas > Comamonas aquatilis. Next base: position 52,124 of record NZ_CBCSIW010000007.1, read on the forward strand.
TGGGCTTCCAGCGCATCCAGCCTGGCCATCAGCGCCTCCTTGTCCTTGGCGTGCATGGCTTCAATCACGGAGCGCAGCTCGGTGAAACGCGAAACCTCGGCCTTGTCGGCCAGCTCGCGCTGGGCCTGCATTTCCTTGGCATGGCGACGTGCCTCCATCAGCACCGAGCCCTGCATCCACAGCACATAGGCGATGAAAAAGACGCTGAGCAAGGCCGTCAAGGCCAGCATGAGCACACCCAAAGGCGCTTGAACTTCGGTAAAGCCCAGAGAAACCGTGGATGGCGCAGATAAGGCACCCCAGTTGAAAGCGGCCAGCACGGCGATCAGAGCCACGATGATGGTCAGGGAAATTGTGCGAAAGCTCATGGTTTTGTCCTCCATAACAACACAGGTTACAGAAAGCGTTTTAACCCAATTTATCAAGAATTGCGCATCAATAGTCAACAAAAAGCCAAGCCGCTGTCGACAGCGGCTTGGCTTTTACGCCCGGATTCGCAGCCTTCACCGCTAGGGCAGGAGGGCCAGGAGATGACTGAAATCGGCCATCTCCGCGCTGGCAGCAAGTGCTGCCAGCGGTCCTCAGTTGGTCTTGGCCAGCTGCTCCAGAATTGCGGGATTCTCCAGCGTGCTGGTGTCCTGCGTGATAGCCTCGCCCTTGGCAATCGAGCGCAGCAGACGACGCATGATCTTGCCGCTGCGGGTCTTGGGCAGGTTCTCGCCAAAGCGGATGTCCTTGGGCTTGGCAATCGGGCCGATTTCCTTGGCCACCCAGTTGCGCAGTTCGTTGGCCAGTTGCTTGGCTTCTTCGCCATGGGGCACGGGACGCTTCAACACCACAAAGGCGCAGATGGCTTCGCCGGTCAGATCGTCGGGGCGGCCGACCACGGCAGCCTCGGCCACCAGATCGGTCTTGGACACCAGAGCGGATTCGATTTCCATGGTACCCATGCGGTGGCCCGAGACGTTGAGCACATCGTCGATGCGACCGGTGATGCGGAAGTAGCCACGGTCGACGCTGCGCACGGCGCCGTCGCCGGCCAGATAGGTCTTGCCGCCCAGCTCTTCGGGGAAATAGCTCTTCTTGAAGCGCTCGGGGTCGCCCCAGATGTTGCGGATCATGCTGGGCCAGGGCTTCTTCACCACCAGCATGCCGCCAGCACCATTGGCCATGTCGTTGCCGGTTTCATCGACGATGGCAGCCGTGATGCCGGGCAGCGGCAGCGTGCAGGAGCCGGGTACCAGCGGCGTGGCACCGGGCAGCGGCGTGATCATGTGGCCGCCGTTCTCGGTCTGCCAGAAGGTGTCCACGATCGGGCAGCGCTCGGCACCGATGTGCTTGTGATACCACATCCAGGCTTCGGGATTGATGGGTTCACCCACCGAGCCCAGCAGGCGCAAGCTGGACAGATCCCAGTTCTTGGGGTGCACGGCGGCGTCGGAATCGGCCGCCTTGATCAGCGAACGGATCGCCGTGGGTGCGGTGTAGAAGATGGTGCAGCCATGGCGCTCGATCATCTGCCAGAAGCGCCCGGCGTTGGGGAAGGTGGGCACGCCTTCGAAGACGATTTGCGTGGCGCCAGCGGCCAGGGGGCCGTAGGCCACATAGGTGTGACCGGTGATCCAGCCGATATCGGCCGTGCACCAGAACACATCGCTGTCCTTCATGTCGAACGTCCAGTCCACCGTCTGCTTGGCCCACAGCATGTAACCGCCGGTGGCGTGCTGCACGCCCTTGGGCTTGCCGGTGGAGCCACTGGTGTAGAGGATGAACAGCGGATGCTCGGCGCCCACGGCGACCGGAGCGCATTCCTTGGATTGGCCTTGCAGCAGCTCGCCGAACGTCTTGTCGCGACCGGCCACTAGGTTGCAGGCCGTGGGCGTGCGCTCGTACACGAACACGTTCTTGATGGCCTCGCAGCCGCCCAGCGCCAGCGCATCATCGACGATGGATTTGAGGGGCAGCTCCTTGCCGCCGCGCATCTGGTAGTTGGAGGTGATCACCGCCACGGCGCCCACGTCCACAATGCGCTCCTGCACGGCCTTGGCCGAGAAGCCGCCGAACACCACGGAGTGGGTGGCGCCGATGCGCGCGCAGGCCTGCATGGCCACCACGCCCTCGATGGTCATGGGCATGTAGATCAGGACGCGGTCGCCCTTTTGCACGCCATGGGCCTTCAGGCCGTTGGCAAACTGCGAGACACGTTCGAGCAACTCGCGGTAAGTGACCTTGGTGACCTCGCCGCCGTCGGCCTCGAAAATAATCGCCGTCTTGTGCTCGACGGGCGTGCCCATGTGCTTGTCCAGGCAGTTGGCACTGGCGTTGAGCTCGCCGTCGGCAAACCACTGGAAGAACGGCGCATTGCTCTCATCGAGCACCTGGGTGAAGGGCTTGCTCCAGACCACGTTCTCGCGGGCCAGACGCGCCCAGTAGCCTTCATAGTCGCGCTCAGCCTCGTCGCACAAGGCCTGGTACTGCTCCATGCTGGCAATGCGGGCCTGGGCCGCAAAAGTTGCAGGCGGCGGGAAGACCCGGTTTTCCACCAGGACCGATTCAATAGCTGATGTCGCTGTGCTCATCGTTGTTGTCTCCTATGCATGCCAATGAATTTATTGTGGGTGTACTGTCGTGGGTCGGTCTTACACGCCACTGACTGAGGCCACGTTTGCATGGCGTCTCGCCGCAACCGTTTGTGTCAATACCTCTACCGCTCACAATTTGAAAGCAGTTGGCGCTTGATCGCCACAGGCTTACATACATTTTCACCCAAACCACGGCTCCGCTGCCCGTAGAATCTCGCGCCTGCTGCCGTGCCGATTCGGGGCGTTGCCCCGCTTGTGGCGGCCGTAGGCAAGCACAGCTATCACACCCAAAAACACACCAGCTCGCGCAGCCGGTCCTCAGCTCTCTTTTTATCTTCCAACTTCAGGCATTGCAGCAACGGACCGGCCTCATGCAGGGTTCGCTGTGCGCTGCCGCCTCTAGCCACTACCATGAGCCACCCTCACCCCAACGAAGCAGGTTCTCCCGCGCAAAAACCCAGCCAGGCCGCTGCCGTTTTGCGTCCTTTGCCCTCATTGATTTTTGCCAGCCGCTGGCTGCAACTGCCGCTGTACCTGGGACTGATCGCCGCCCAGGCCGTTTACGTCTGGCACTTTCTGCTGGAGTTGTGGCATCTGGTGGAAGCCGTCTTCGGCAACAAGGAAGCCTTGCAGGCCCTGGTCACCAGCATTGGCTACAAGAGTGATGTGCAGATCACCAGCCTCAATGAGACCGTCATCATGCTGGTGGTGCTGGCGCTGATCGACGTGGTCATGATCTCCAATCTGCTGATCATGGTCATCGTGGGCGGCTATGAAACCTTTGTCAGCCGCATGGGCCTGGACAGCCACCCGGATCAGCCCGAGTGGCTCAGCCACGTGAACGCTTCGGTGCTCAAGGTCAAGCTGGCGCTGTCCATCATCGGCATCAGCTCCATCCATCTGCTCAAGACCTTCATCAACGCGGGCAGCTATGAACTGCAGGTACTGATGTGGCAGACCATCATTCATGTGGTCTTCCTGCTGTCGGCTCTGGCCATTGCGCTGACGGACAAACTTACCAGCAGCGCGCACCGCCACTGATAGGCCGCCCAACCCGCTTCAAGCCCCGCCATGCCACGCACATCGCGGGGCTTTTTTCATGCGCCAAGGCCTTTTCTTGACCACGGAAACATTTAGTTTCCTGACAAGCAAGCCAGATTCTGAGCAAAAAAGCCAGAAATCAAGATATATCAAGCGCTTATAGCTATGGTTTTTGAAAAAATCACAGCCCTTCAAAAGCCCATATCGGCCGATATGGCGGGATTTTCAGGCCCAGGCTTACAGCTCGATTTGACACGTAAGAATCGATTCGATATATTAAAAAGTCATTTACCACCTGCCTCGCAGGTTGTCTCCGTGCTCCCATGGCACGGTTGACCCACTCCCCGGCGGGAATTTCGCACCTCACTTTTGAAGGTTGCGAGCCCGCCAAACGGGCCGAAACACGGCCCTGATGCAAAAGGCTCACTCCGGCAACCCTGCCGGACTCAGCCGCCAGAGAGCATGCAGCGATGCCACCCGTGCCTGTCGGTACCGGCCTCGCGACTCTCGCCTTCTCGCCGTCCTTGCGCGCACATCGCTTGTGCCATCCGGACGGACCCAAGGTGCAACCCGCACCATCGCGTAGCTCATCTAGCCCTGTCGGCCGGGTGGCGCTGCGGCATCAGGGCTTTCTTTTGGCTTGCGCGCCAGCACCCACGGCGGTTGTCGTTCGGGTGCTGGACTGTGTTCCACCTCTCATTCAAAGGAGAACGCCACAGTGGCCAAGCAAATCGTTATTGATCATGTCTTCAAGGTTTTCGGTGACGACCCGAAAACTGCACTCAACCTTGTCAAACAAGGCGCGAGCAAGCAGGACATCCTCGCCCGGACCGGGCAATCCATCGGCGTGTTCGACGCCAGTTTCACCATCGAAGCCGGTGAAATCTTCGTTGTCATGGGCCTCTCGGGTTCGGGCAAGTCCACCCTGGTGCGCATGCTCAACCGCCTGATCGAGCCCACGGCCGGTCGCATCCTGATTGACGGCGACGACATCAATGGCTTGAGCGACAAGGACTTGCGTGCGCTGCGCCGCAAGGACATCTCCATGGTGTTCCAGTCCTTTGCCCTCATGCCCCACCTGACGGTGCTGGACAACACGGCGTTTGGCCTGGAGCTGGCCGGCGTGGACCGGGCCGAGCGCCAGAAAGCCGCACAGGAAGCGCTGGAGCAGGTGGGTCTGGGCGGCTGGGGTGCCAGCTATCCCGATGAACTCTCGGGCGGCATGCAGCAGCGCGTGGGCCTGGCGCGTGCCTTGGCCTCCGACCCCTCCATCTTGCTGATGGACGAGGCTTTTTCGGCACTCGATCCCATCATCCGCACCGAGATGCAAAGCGAATTGCTGCGACTGCAGCAAATCAAGCGCCGCACCATCGTCTTCATCTCCCACGATCTGGACGAAGCCATGCGCATTGGCGATCACATCGCCATCATGAAGGACGGCCAGGTGGAGCAGGTCGGCACGCCCGATGAAATCCTGCGCAGCCCCGCCAACGACTATGTGCGCCACTTTGTGCGCGGCGTGGATACAGCCGCGGTCTTCAAGGCCGCCGACATTGCCCGCCAGGCGCTGACCGTGATCTCTGAGCACCGCAACCGCGGCTGCCGCGCTGCCTTGCGCCTGCTGGAAGACTCGGACCGCGACCACGCTTATGTGCTCGACGCCCGCAAACGTTTCCTCGGCGTGGTCTCGTCGCAGTCGCTGCGCGATGCGCTGCACGGCCATCAAGGCATGCTGGGTCTGGAGCACGCCTTCATCCCAAACGTGCCGTCCATCACGGGCAACACCCCGGTGGCCGAGCTGTTTGGCGTCGTAGCGGCTCCTCCCTGCCCTTTGCCCGTGGTCGATGAAGACGGCAAATACCTGGGCGTCATCAGCCGAACCACCATGCTCAAGTTCCTGGACCGCGACACCCCGCCCGTGCCGCCGCCACAAAAGGAAATTCCGACCATCAAGCTCGACACCAGCGTCCCGTCTGGCGTGACGATCGCTCAGACGGCGCAAGCCACGGCACCAGCACAACAAGCACAGTAAGGAGGGAATGATTTGATAGCAAACAACACAAACAATACCGCCACTTTTGACGATCCATGGGCAGCAGCGTCGGCAGCGGACAGCACTGCGGCCACCGCTACCACCACGACAGCGATGCCCATCGACGCGGCGTCCAGCGATCCCTGGGCCGACAGCGGCGCCACGGAATCCTCCGGCGACTGGCTGCAAGCCGCAGCCGCTACAGATACACCCACAGATGACGGCGGTCTGGCCCATCTGTGGCATCAGATCAGCACCGAAGGCCTGCCCGTGCAGGACTCCATCAACCAGGGCCTGGCCTGGGTGGTCGACCACTTCCGTCCTTTTTTCCAGGCTGTCCGCACGCCCATCGATGCCACCCTGGACGGGGTGACCGATGTGCTGCTGGCCGTACCCATGCCGATGCTGGTGCTCTTGATTGCCCTGCTGGCCTGGCAGTTTGCCGGGCGCAAACTGGCGATTGGCTCGGCCGTGGCCCTGCTCACCGTGGCCTTGCTGGGCATCTGGTCCGAAGCCATGGTCACCCTGGCCCTGGTGCTGACCTCGCTGTTCTTCTGCGTGGTCATAGGCCTGCCTGCTGGCATCTTTCTGGCCTCGAGCGACCGCGCCCAGCGCTGGACGCGGCCTTTCCTAGACGCCATGCAGACCACGCCCGCCTTTGTCTATCTGGTACCCGTGGTCATGCTGTTCGGCATCGGCAACGTGCCCGGCGTGATCGTGACCATCGTATTTGCGCTGCCGCCGCTGATCCGCTTGACCAACCTGGGCATACGCCAGGTGCGTCCCGATCTGATCGAGGCCAGCCGCGCCTATGGCGCATCGCCCGCCCAGCTGCTGTGGAAGGTGCAACTGCCGCTGGCCATGCCTTCCATCATGGCCGGTATCAACCAGGCACTGATGCTCTCGCTGTCCATGGTGGTCATCGCCTCCATGATTGCCGTGGGCGGTCTGGGACAGATGGTGCTGCGCGGCATCGGCCGTCTGGACATGGGTCTGGCCACCGTAGGCGGTCTGGGCATTGTGCTGCTGGCCATCGTGCTGGACCGCATCACCCAGGCCATGGGTGAAGCCCAGCGCGGCGGTGCCCGCTGGTGGCAGTCCGGCCCCGCCGGCCTGGTGCTGCGCCTGATGCGCAATCGCACCCAGTCCCCAACCCAGCCTCAGAGCAAGCCGCAAAGCCAGGCCCTGAGCCAGCCCGCTCCCCGCCCCGCCAACACCGGCGCCCAGTCGGCCTGATCGCGATAAGGAGAAAACCATGAAAACCACCACCCTGCCTGCCGCTGCCTGCCGACGCAGCCTGAACGCCCTGCTGCTGAGCGGTGCCGCTGCCATGGCGCTCAGCCTGGCCGGCTCTCCGGCACAGGCGGCCGATGACAAGGCTGCGGCCGATCTGCCCGGAAAGGGCATCAAGGTCCAGCCGCTCAAAAGCTCGATTGCCGAAGAAAGCTTTCAAACCCTGCTGGTGACCAAGGCGCTGCAAAAGCTGGGCTACGAGGTGCAGCCGCTCAAGGAAGTGGAATACCCCACGGCCCATATCGCGCTGGCCAACGGTGATGCCACTTTCATGGCCAACCACTGGAATCCGCTGCATGCCGATTACTACAAGAATGCCGGTGGCGATGCCAAGCTCTACCGCAAAGGCGTTTTTTCGGCCAATGCCGCCCAGGGCTATCTGATCGACAAAAAGACCGCCGATGCCTACAAGATCAGCAATATCGGCCAGCTCAAGGACCCGGCCATCGCCAAGCTGTTCGACACCGACGGTGACGGCAAGGCCGATCTGACCGGATGCACGCCGGGCTGGGGCTGCGAAGCCATGATCGAGCACCAGCTCGGTGCCTACAAGCTGCAGGACACCGTCACGCACAAGCAGGGCACGTATTCGGCACTGATGGCCGACACCATCACCCGCTACAAGGCGGGCAAGCCCATCCTCTACTACACCTGGACGCCTTACTGGGTGAGCAATGTGCTCAAGCCCGGCAAGGATGTGGTCTGGCTGCAGGTGCCGTTCTCGGCCTTGCCCGGCGAGCAGGCGGGCACCGACACCCAGCTGCCCAATGGCAAGAACTACGGTTTTATTGCCAACAACCAGCAAATCGTGGCCAACAAGGCATGGGCCACGGACAACCCGGCAGCCGCCAAGCTGTTTGAAATCATGCAAGTGCCCGTGAGCGACATCAACGCCCAGAACTTCATGATGAGCCAGGGCCAGAACAAGCCTGCCGACATCGAGCGTCACGCCCAAGCCTGGATCAAGGCCCATCAAAAGACGTTTGACGACTGGCTGGCCCAGGCCAAGGCCGCCGCAGCCAAGTCCTGACCCTCGCGCATATGGACTTGACGGCGTACCGCTTTGGCGGGCGCCGTTTTTTTGGGCCTAGCGCCCCAACCCCATCAAAAGGAAAAAACACAAAGATGACCAAGACTTTGCAAACCATGACCCCCAGCCTTCACCCACAGGTTCGCGGCCGCCGGCGCCAGTTGTTGCTGGGCGCCACCGCCTTGGCTGCGCTGAGCCTGAGCCACGCCGTCGGCTGGGCTGCGGGTCAGGATTTGCCAAGCCAAGCCCTGCCGGGCCGGGGCATCACGGTGCTGCCGGTCAAAAGTGCGCTGGCCGAGGAGAATTTTCAGACCCTGCTGGTCATCAAGGCCTTGCAACAGCTGGGCTATACCGTCAAGCCCTGGGAAGAGCTGGACTACCCGCTGATCCACGTGGCTGTTGCCAACGGCGATGCCACCTTCATGGCCAACCACTGGAATCCGCACCACGCAGAGTTCTACAAGCAAGCCGGTGGCGATGCCAAGCTCTCGCGCAAGGGCGTGTACGCCCACGGTGCGGTTCAGGGCTACATGATCGACAAGAAGACGGCAGATGCCTACCAGATCACCAACCTGGCCCAGCTCAAGGACCCCAAGCTGGCCAAGCTGTTTGACATCGATGGCGACGGCAAGGCCAATCTCATAGGCCCCAACGCGGGCTGGGGCGGCGAGGCCGTGGTGGCGCACCAGATCCAGGCCTTCGGCCTGCAAAACACCGTCAGCTATACCCAGGGCAACTATCCCGCACTGATTGCGGACACGCTGGCGCGCTTCAAGGCAGGCAAGCCCGTGCTCTATTACGCCTGGACTCCATACTGGCTCAGCAATGTGCTGCGCCCCGGCCATGAGATGACCTGGCTGCAGGTGCCGTTCTCGTCCATGCCCGGCGTGCAGGCCGGCACGGACACGCAATTACCCAATGGGCGCAACTACGGCTTTCCGCTGAACAACGAGTACATAGTCGCCAACAAGGTCTGGGTCGAGAAGAACCCGGCGGCCGGCAAGCTGTTCGAGATCATGCAACTACCCATCAGTGATATCAGCCTGCAAAACCGCATGCTGCACGACGGCCAGAACAAGCCCGCCGATATCCAGCGCCATGTGGATCTGTGGATCAAGGGCCATAAAGAAAACTTTGATGGCTGGCTGGCCCAGGCCAGGGCGGCGGCAAAGCAAGAGTAAAAACCGCCGATAGCCCATATGCCATCTGCGCTATCAGCTATGGAAATTGATGACCGGCAGGTTCTGCCGGTTTTTTATGCCCGGATTTATCTCCAACCCGCGCTTTGGGCGGCAGAAATTCTTGCTGGAGAGGCTGACAAAGCGCTCTACGCGCAGCGCCAGCATCTTGTGGCCCTGCTGGGCCAGCACCGGATCGGCGGCAGGAAGCTCCACTACCTGCCCCGTCACCACGGCCAGCATGCTGGCCGTGGCGCTGCTGCGCGTATTCAGATAGGCCTGCTCCAGCAGCACGTTATCGCCTTCTGCCAGTAGCCCGATGGTCTGACCCGAGGCACATTCCTGAAAACTGCCCTTGTCACCTTGCAGCTGATACAGGCCTTGCCAGCGCCCGCCGGCCTTGCTGGGCTGCAAACGGCTGGCGGCTGCGGCCTGCGCCGCCGGCTTGAAAGGCGAAGCGGCCTCGGGCTTGGACTCGGTCTTGGGCTGGCTCTGCCAGCTCAGGCTGGATAAGGTCTTGTTCCAGGTGCTGCTCACGGTCTGAGACACTTTGTCGGTCATGGTCGAGCAACCGGCCAAACTCAGCACCACCATTGCACTGCCCGCCAGCCGCCACAGCTTGTCTTGCATGAATACCTCTTCAATCTTGCACTGCGCGCACGTTACCAGAGACCCAGGCTGTCAGATCGACGCCAAGTGCTGCATGCAACAAAGTGTTGCATACATAATCAGGCCATGAGCCCACACCAAGCCCCCATTGTTCATGGCACGGAAGACGTGCTGATCAGCCTGTGCAACTCCGTTTCCGGAGTGCTGCAACTGGCAACCCAGTGCCCTATCCGGTATTCAGGCATGGTGCAGCGCATTACCAAGACCAGCCTCAAGCCCGATATAGGCTGTTTTGTGTTGGTCGATGGCGGCTTCTCCGGTCTCATCATCATCAATTTCTCGGCCGAAGCCGCCATGGAGCTTTACCGCAGCTATCTGCTGACCATGGGCATGGGCGAGAGCGATCTGGCCGGCTCCTACACCTCCGACGACGTGAGCAACGTCATGGGCGAGCTGATGAACCAGGTGGTGGGCGATTTCACCAGCAAGGTGCAGCGCGAGCTGCAAACCTATATCACCCAGAGCCAGCCCAAGATGATTCGCCTGAACAAGCAGGTCAATCTGAGCGTGGACGCCAACCTCGATGCCCCCGAAGCACGGCGCGTGACCTTCTACACCGGCAATAACCACATCTTCTATCTTGAGCTGGCCATGGACCATATGGAGTTCGTCAAGATCAAGGATTTCGAACCCCAGGAAAAACCGGACCCGGATGCCCTGATGGCCCTGGCCGGGCAAGACAGCCGGGCAACAAAAACACTGGCGGCCGATCGCGCCCAGTCCGAAACCGACGATTTGCTCCAATCTCTGGGTCTGTAAGCGCAACCCGGAAAGCAGGCTCGCGCTTTACTCATGCGCCGCTACCAGTTGAGTAGCAGCATGCACCGATGAAAAAAGGGCTTGAGGTCGATTCACCTCAAGCCCTGGGTTTTTGCGCGGCCCGCTGAGGCTTACAGATTGCCCACCATCTGCTCGGGCACCACCCACTGGTCAAACTGCTCGCCCGTCACATGGCCGCTGGCAATGGCGGCATCGCGCAAGCTGCTGCCCTCCTTGTGGGCCTTCTTGGCGATATAGGCCGCCTTGTCGTAGCCGATATGGGTGTTGAGCGCCGTCACCAGCATCAGCGAGCGGCCGACCAGCTCGTCGATGCGTGCCTTGTTCGGCTCTATGCCCACGGCACAGTGGTCGTTGAAGCTGACCATGCCATCGGCCAGCAGGCGCACGCTTTGCAGGAAGTTGTGCGCCACCATGGGGCGAAATACATTGAGTTCGAAATTGCCCGAGGCGCCGCCGATGTTGATGGCCACATCGTTGCCCATCACCTGGGCACACAGCATGGTCACCGCTTCGGACTGGGTGGGGTTGACCTTGCCGGGCATGATGGACGAGCCGGGCTCGTTCTCGGGAATCGAGATTTCGCCCAGGCCGCTGCGCGGGCCGGAAGCCAGCCAGCGCACATCGTTGGCAATCTTCATCAGACTGGCCGCCAGCGTTTTCAAGGCGCCGTGCGCATGGACCAGGCCATCACAGCTGGCCAGGGACTCGAACTTGTTGGGCGAGGTGACGAAAGGGTAGCCGGTCAGCTGGGCCAGCTCCTTGGCTACGCCCTCGGCATAACCCTTGGGCGCATTCAGGCCCGTGCCCACGGCCGTGCCGCCCAGCGCCAGCTCGTACAAATGAGGCAGTGCGGCACGCACATGTTTTTCGCCATGGGCCAGCTGCGCCACCCAGCCGGAGATTTCCTGGCCCAGCGTCAACGGCGTGGCGTCCTGCAAATGGGTGCGACCGATTTTGACGATGTCGGCAAAGGCTTCGCTCTTGGCCTGCAGCGTGGTGCGCAGCTTGGCAAGCGCCGGCAGCAGCTTGTGCTCGATGGCCGTGACGGCCGCCACATGCATGGCCGTGGGGTAGACGTCGTTGCTGGACTGGCTTTTGTTCACATCGTCATTGGGATGCACCAGACGCGCTTCGCCGCGCTCGCCGCCCAGCAGTTCGCTGGCACGGTTGGCCAACACCTCGTTGACGTTCATATTCGTCTGCGTGCCCGAGCCGGTCTGCCAGACCACCAGCGGAAACTCATGGGGATGCTGGCCGGCAATGACCTCGTCGGCAGCAGCATTGATGGCCTTGGATTTCTTCTCGTCCAGCAGGCCCAGGGCCTGATTCACCGTGGCCGACGCTTTTTTCACCTGCGCCAGTGCGTGGATGATTTCGCGCGGCTGCTGCTCGCCGCTAATGTCGAAATTGAGTAGCGAGCGCTGGGTCTGCGCGCCCCAGAGCTTGTCGGCGGGCACATCGATAGGGCCGAAGGTGTCTTTTTCCTGGCGGGTGGCTGTCATTGGGATTCACTCCTGGCAATACAACGCGGTGCAGCTGGCTGGATGTCTTCTGGCTGCCGTGGGCCGCAAAACAAGGGCGATACCTCGCCCCAAACCCTCAGATGCTACTGCAGGCCAAGCACCCCGTTTGAGAACAGGCTCTCAACATCCCCGTGGCCCCAAGGTCGGCGGTGAATAGTTACAGTACGTTTCCCCCCGGAGGAGCCAAGACTGCTTGGCTTCAGAACCCTGCGCAATACCGATTCGATGTTTGCTGAACTCCCCCTCTATACAACCAGCAGCTACATGCCCTCAAGCTACAACCCGCTTGTCGTGGCAGCCTCGATTGCGATTGCGGTCCTGGCCTCTTTTGTGACCCTGGATCTGGCCCGGCGCGTGCGCCTGGCCAACAGACAGATAGGACGGGTCTGGTGGATCAGCGGTTCCATGGTGATGGGCACCGGCATCTGGGCCATGCACTTTCTGGGCATGCAGGCTTTCCAGCTGCCCATCACGCTGGGATACGAAGGCCTGATGACCCTGGCCTCCTGGGTTGCGGCCGTGATCGCCTCGGGGATTGCGCTGGGCCTGGCCGCCATGCCCAATTTCCGCTGGCCGCAGCTGACCCTAGGGGCGCTGACCATGGGCGGCGGCATCTGTGCCATGCACTACATAGGCATGCACGCCATTGTGATGTCGGTGCCCATAGAGTGGGATCCGGTGCTGGTTCTGGTGTCGGTGCTGGTGGCCGTGCTGGCTTCGGCCACGGCGCTGACCCTGTTTCGCGTACTGTTTCACGTCCGGGGCAAACGTCTTTTTGCGCTTCAGACGCTGGCCTCGCTGATCATGGGCGTGGCCATTTGCGGCATGCATTACATAGGTATGTCGGCGGCCCACTTCGCGCAAGGGGCTCTGTGCCTGAGCGCCGATGCCCTGGCCGGCCCCGAGCTGACCACCGTGATCCTGATCACTACGGCCATGCTGCTGATCAGCACCTTGTTCACCACGCTGCTGGACGCGCGCCTGCAAAGCACGGCTTTTCAACTCAACCAGTCGCTGCAGGAAAGCAATGCGCGGCTGCAGAACGCCAATGCCGAGCTGCAAAAGCGCGCCTTTGCCGACCCGCTGACCAATCTGCCCAACCGCCTGCTGTTTGAAGACCGGCTGCTGCATGCACTGCTGCGCATGGAGCGCACCAATCACCTGGGAGTCAAGGAGCGCCTGGGCATTCTGTTTGTGGATCTGGACGGCTTCAAGCCCATCAACGATTCCTTCGGCCATGCGGCGGGCGATCAGATTCTGCAAAGCGCCGCACAGCGCCTGAACGCACAGGCACGCAACAGCGATACCGTGGCGCGCGTGGGCGGCGACGAGTTTCTGGTGCTGCTGGAAGATGTGCAGGACATCACGGCCTGCATCACCATGGCCAACCGGATTCTCAAAAGCCTGGCCGAGCCCTTTCAGGTGGCCGGCAAAGAGCTGCAGATCACCTGCTCGATCGGCGTGGTGGTTCACCCCGACCATGGGGATCGCGAGCATCTGATTGCCAATGCCGACGCGGCCATGTATGCCGCCAAGCGCAACGGCGGCAATGGCTACGCCGTCTTCGAGCCCCATATGGGAGGCGATGCGGCCGAGCAACTGGAGCTGCAAAACGATTTGCGCCATGCCATACAGCGCGGCCAGATTTCGCTGCACTACCAGCCCAAGATCGACGCCGAGCTCGGGCAAATCATCGGTGCCGAAGCACTGCTGCGCTGGAACCATCCCACCCGCGGCATGGTCAGCCCCGAGGTCTTCATTGCGCTGGCCGAGCGCTTTGGCATCATCAACGCGCTGGGCAACTGGGTGATTCAGGAAGCATGCCGCCAGCTGGCGCAGTGGAAGCAGACGGGCCTGAACATGCGCGTGGCCATCAATCTGTCGGTGCACCAGCTGCGCGAAAGCGGTCTGGCCGAACGCATCGCCCAGGCCCTGGAGCATCAGGGTGTGGACGCCTCCATGCTGCTGTGCGAGATCACCGAATCCGTGGCCATGGAAGACACCCAGGCCACGCAGCGTACTTTCGAGGAACTGCGCCGCATCGGCGTCTATCTGTCGATTGACGATTTCGGCACCGGTTACTCCAGCCTCAACTATCTGCGCCAGCTGCCCGCACAGCAGCTGAAGATCGACCGCAGCTTCATCCGCGACCTGGAAACCCAGGGCGATGCCCGTGCCGTGGTGGATGCCGTGGTGCGCCTGGCCCACGCTCTGGGCCTGCGCGTCGTGGCCGAAGGGGTGGAAACCGCAGGCCAGCGCGACATTCTGCTGGCCATGCATTGCGACGAGCTGCAGGGCTATCTGTATGCCAAGCCCATGCCTGCCGAAACCTTGCTGGCTTGGGCCCAGGGCCAAAAACCGGACGGAGCGGCCGATTTCTCGGATTCGGTGATGGGCAGTCTGACCTGCTGAGCGGGCACGGCCAGACTGCGCTGCGCAAGCGCCCCTCGTTCACACCCCCTAACGCCTTGCCCACGCATTGTGTGCCCTGCCCCATGCCGGCTCAAGAGTTCAGAGCCTGCATGGGTGCCGAGCGGTCAGCAGCTGGGCATCAGGGCGGTATTTTCATGGTCGAAATATCTAATCAAACAAGCCTAAAGCGCTTTTAAAACGTACGTATTTAGCTCTCATTTTTGATGAATAGAGTGTCCCAGCGCTACCCCTCAGTTCACGGTATGCAGTAAGCTCGCCCACCTCAAGTCCTATATAAGACTAGTCGGCTTTGAGCTGCAAGCGCAGACGCTTGCGCCGATAATCGGCGGCTACCAAAAAAGTTTTCCCGCGCCCACCCCTGGCGCAAAATTTGCCAACCGAGAAGCTTCACGATGACGACCTCCATCCGCCAGCAGGACCTGATCGATTCGATCGCAGGTGCCCTCCAGTACATCAGCTACTACCACACGCCGGATTTCATCCAGCATCTGGCCCGCGCCTATGAGCGCGAGCAAAGCCCTGCGGCCAAGGATGCAATGGCCCAGATCCTGACCAACTCCAAGATGAGCGCCACCGGCCAGCGCCCCATCTGTCAGGACACCGGCATCGTCAACGTGTTCCTGAAGGTGGGCATGGACGTGAAGTGGGAAGACTTCACCATGGGACTGGAAGATGCCATCAACGAAGGCGTGCGCCGCGGCTACAACCACCCCGACAACACGCTGCGTGCCTCGGTGGTGGCCGACCCCCACTTCAAGCGCAAGAACACCAAGGACAACACCCCCGCCGTGATCAACGTGCAGATCGTGCCCGGCGACAAGGTGGATGTGACCGTGGCTGCCAAGGGCGGCGGCTCGGAGAACAAGTCCAAGATGATCATGATGAACCCCAGCGACGACCTGGTGGAATGGGTGCTCAAGACCATCCCCACCATGGGCGCAGGCTGGTGCCCCCCGGGCATGATCGGCATCGGCATTGGCGGCACGGCTGAAAAAGCGGTTTTGCTGGCCAAGGAAAGCCTGATGGAAGACCTGAACATGTACGAGCTGCAAGCCAAGGCTGCCAGCGGTGCAGAGCTGGATGACGTGGAAAAGCTGCGTCTGGAGCTGTTCGAGAAGATCAACGCCCTGGGCATCGGCGCCCAAGGTCTGGGCGGCCTGACCACGGTGCTGGACGTCAAGATCAATATGTATCCCACGCACGCGGCATCGAAGCCCGTGGCCATGATCCCCAACTGCGCCGCCACCCGCCACGCCCACTTCGTGATGGACGGCAGCGGTCCCGTGTTCCTCGATGCCCCATCGCTGGACACCTGGCCCAAAATCGACTGGGCACCGGACTACAACAAGTCCAAGCGCGTGGACCTCAACACCTTGACCAAGGAAGAAGTGGCCAGCTGGAAGCCCGGCGACACCATCTTGCTCAACGGCAAGATGCTGACCGGCCGCGATGCCGCCCACAAGCGCATTCAGGACATGCTGGCCAAGGGCGAGAAGCTGCCCGTGGACTTCACCAACCGCGTGATCTACTACGTGGGGCCCGTGGATCCCGTGCGTGACGAAGTGGTCGGCCCTGCAGGCCCGACCACCGCCACCCGTATGGACAAGTTCACCGACATGATGCTGTCGCAGACCGGCCTGATCTCCATGATCGGCAAGTCCGAGCGCGGCCCGGTCGCCATCGAAGCCATCAAAAAGCACAAGAGCGCTTATCTGATGGCCGTGGGCGGCGCAGCCTATCTGGTCTCCAAGGCCATCAAGCACGCCAAAGTGGTGGGCTTTGAAGACCTGGGCATGGAAGCCATCTATGAATTCGACGTGGTCGACATGCCTGTGACCGTGGCCGTGGATGCCGGCGGCACCAGCGCCCACATCACCGGCCCCGCCGTGTGGAAAGAAAAGATTGCCACCGGCGAGTTCAAGGGCATCAGCGTGGCCGGAGCCTGATCGGCACTGACGCTTTGGGCATCCATCCAACCGCCTTCGGGCGGTTTTTTCATGCCCGTCTGTGCATCGCGCTGCCTTGCCTTGCGCTTGGATGCGCATAGAGCTGACTGCGGCTAGCGGGCCCTGATCAATGACGGAATTGAAATTTTAAGTATTTTGACCCTCAACGCCTTGTTTCATATACGCTACTAGCTCTTGTTCCAATAGCAAAACCCTCAGGCCTGGGCCGTCGGCCTTGTTGACTGAATCCATACAGGAAAGCTTTCATGATCACCTGCTATCTGCGCTATGTCGTCGACCCCTACAAGCTGGCCGAGTTCGAGCATTACGGCAAGCTGTGGATTCCGCTGGTGGAGAAATTTGGCGGCACCCACCATGGCTACTTTCTGCCTTCGGAAGGGGCCAACAATATTGCCCTTGCCATGTTCAGCTTTCCCTCGCTGGCCCTGTACGAGGATTACCGAGCCCGTTCCATGGAAGATGCCCAGTGCCAGGCCGCCTTTCAATATGCGACGGATACGCGCTGCATCATCAGCTACGAGCGCTCCTTCTTTCGCCCCGTGTTTGCCGCCTGACGCCCAAACTCACGCTTGAACATTCCACCATGACCACCTTGCTGCTCCATCTCCCAGACTGCAATGCAGGGCCCAGTGCCGAAACCGTGTTTGGCGGCCAACCCAGTGCGCCGCAGGGCTGGGTGCAGTGGCCTGCTTGTAGGACATGCAAAGGAGCCATGCAGTTTCTGGGGCAGATCCGGAGCGCATCCGACGAATTGCTGCTGCTCTTTATGTGCCAGAACGATCCTGGTCTCTGTGAAGAGTGGGATGCCGATGGCGGCGGCAACCAGGTGATCGCCGTCGGCACCTCCGAGCTGCAACTGCTACAACCGCCTGCCGACGGCGAGACATTGCGCCAGACACGCCATGGCGCCAGTTTGCTGACGGTCGATGCGGCGGACTACGACCAGGCCAGAAGCCAGTGGATGGAAAGCTCTGCCAAACCGGGCCGCGAAGTGCTGGGGCAACTGGGCGGAGAGCCTTCCTGGCTGCAAAACGATGAAACACCGCAGTGCGACAGCTGCCGCCAGCCCATGGAGTTTGTGGCTCAGCTGGAACAAGGGCCGGACTGGAAGACCGAGATGAACTTCGGTGGTGGCGGCTGCGCCTATATATTTCGCTGCAGCTGCGCGGGTGGCTCGGCCAAGTTGCTATGGCAGTGCTGAGAACTTATGCTCTTTTGACGCTGTATCCCTTGAGAATCAAGCGCAAACAGCTATTCAATTATGAGCAACCAGTATCAGACTCCAAAGCCGCCGCCTCAGGGCCGAAGTGATCTCAAGCCGGACACGCGCACCCGACTCAAGCCACTGATACTGGCCGTCCTCGCCCTGGGCGTTATGGGCTGGCTGGTATGGCACTGGCAGCCCCGGCACAATTCGACCGCCGCCGTTACCGGCAATGTGCGCCTTCATATCGTAGCCAACGGCTGGCATGCCGGCATTGTGCTGCCGGCGCAAGCTCTGCATGAACGGCTGCCCTCCCTGCGCCAGCGCTTTCCGGGGGCTGCCTACTATGAGATCGGCTGGGGCGATGTGGGCTTTTACCGGGCCAAGAGCATCACTGCCGGCCTAGCACTGGAGGCCTTGTTTGCATCCCGTGGTTCGGTCATGCATGTGGTGGCCGTGCCGGATACCAGCCGGTTTCTGCAAGGCAGCGATGCCGCCAGCCTTTGCGTGGACGGCCAGGCCTATGAACGCATGGTCGAAGTGATTGCCGACAGCTTTGCCCGTACCACAGGTGGGCAGCCCGTGGACGCTGGCCCCGGCATCTATGGCGACAGCCAGTTCTATCTGGCCAACGGCAGCTACCACCTGCTCAATACCTGCAACCGCTGGACCGCCAGCGTGCTGGCCGCCGCAGGAGTGGACATCTCGCCTCGCCTGAGCCTGACCGCAGGCAGCGTGCTGCGCGGCAGCCGTGGCAGCCATCTGGCCTGCCCGGCACCCTAGCAAGCCTCCACCGCGCAGCGTGCTGCCTGCTCCGCCTCTGACACCAAACGATCGGTCTGCACACCTCACCTTGGGTAGATGCCGACCCCGTTGGCGCCGACAGCCGTTACCATGGGCCAGTCCATTGATTCGAGGAGAGAGCCCATGAGCGAGAGAACTGGCCATTGTCTTTGCGGTGCCGTGAGCTTCAGGCTGAACGCCGAGCCACAGATGCCGCGTGTGTGCTGGTGTCGCGACTGCCAGCACCTGGCGGCCAATGGCACGGTCAACTTCATGATTCCCACCGAAGCGCTCACGGTATCGGGTCAGTTGGCCGAGTTCCGCAAGACAGCGGCCAGCGGCAATGAAATCACCCGCCAGTTCTGCCCCCAGTGCGGCTCCCAGCTGTTTGCCTTTTCATCGGCCCGTCCGCAGTTTCGCGTGGTGCGCGCCGGCAACCTGGACGATCCTTCCTCCATCCGCCCGGTCATGAATATCTGGGCCTCCAGTGCCCCCCAATGGGCTTGCATGGATCAGAGCCTGCAGCGGCTCGAAGGCCAGCCCCAGCCACCTGCAACGCCACCCCGCTAAAAGAAAGCAGAGTGCATGCCCACAACCCTGCCTTTGAGGCTCTGCGCTCTGGCTGCTTCGGCCATGCTCAGCGGCTGCCTGGTGCCCGAGCGCTTTAGCGCCAGAATCACGATTCACCCCGATGCGGCTTATAGCTACCGTTTCAACGGCACCGTGGTCGACGCCATGGCCTTGCTGAAGCAGCACCGGCAAGGCGTGCTCAGCGACAAGGATCACCAGGGCCTGGCGGCCGAAGCCCAGAAACTCAGCGAGGAGCCGGACGTGAAGAAAGCCGTCTATCTGGGCAATGCACGCTACACACTGGAGATGGATGGCAGCCGATCCGCGGGCGAGCCACTGAAGCTGCTGGACATGTTCAGCGTGCAAACCGATGCGGAGGGTGTGATGACCATTGCCGCCAAGGCACTGAAGAACAAGGAAGGAAGCAATCTGGCCCAGCTGGGCATACATGTCGATGGCACGCTGCAGGTTCGTCTTCCGGCCAATGCCCAGGTGATCTCGCAAAATGCCAATGTCACACCGGCGCAGGGCCAAGGCTCCTACCGCTGGAACATGGGCCGTCTCGATCAACGGCCCGAAATGCAGATCCGCTTCAAACCCTGAGCGCGGCATGATCCGACATACTCAGAAACAGGCTCTCGCCCGGCTCATTCGCTAGGCCAACTCAGCAAGCATAAGCCCCGTTTTTCCACCTATTCTCCCGGCATGAACTCCAGCGCACTTCCCTTTTCACAGGCCTGTGAAAACAACCAGGCTCCCATCTTCGAGGTGCTGCAAACCGTGTTTTCCGACCGCGCCCATGTGCTGGAAATCGGCTCCGGCACCGGCCAGCACAGCGTGTACTTTGCACCCCGCCTACCGCATCTGCTCTGGCAAACCAGCGATCTGGCCGAGAATCACACCGGCATCCAGGCTTGGCATGCGGCGCACCCGGCGCCCAATCTGCGCCCGCCTTTGGAGCTGGACCTGAGCTGCAGCGAATGGCCGAAGCTTGCGACGCCCCCGGATGCCATTTTCACCAGCAACACCTGCCATATCGTGGCCTGGCCGCTGGTGCAAAAGCTGTTTGCCCTGGCGGGGCATCTGCCTGACCAGGGCGTGCTGGCCGTTTACGGGCCTTTCAATTACGGATGGAAATTCACCAGCGACAGCAACCGCGCCTTCGATGCCTGGCTGCGCGCGCGCGATCCCCACAGCGGCATACGCCACTTTGAAGATATCGAAGCGCTGGCCCGCAAACACGGTCTGGCACTACAGCAAGATCAGGCCATGCCTGCAAATAATCGCGTCCTGGTCTTTCGCAAAATTGACTGAAACTCCGGAGTCTGTTGATGGCCGCCCTATTCGCCTTCCGCTGCACCAGCTGCGACGAGATTCATGAAGGCTCTCCCAGCTTTGGCTTTGATGCACCTTCGCCCTACACCCAGCTCAGCGAGGAAGAAAAGCGGGACATTGCCGAGCTCAGCGACGACTTTTGCGTGATTGCCTCCCCCGAAGGCACGCAATACTTTGTCCGGGCCCTACTTGAAGTACCCATTCTTGGCGTGGAAGATCCATTTCTTTGGGGTGTCAGGGTCTCTGCCAGCGAGAAAAGCTTCAAGCGCTATCTCGATACCTTTGACGAGCCCCAGCCAGGAGATGGCTTTTTTGGCTGGCTGGCCAATCGCATAGGCATCTACCCCACAGAGCAAAGCCGCGGCGCCGATGTATGGATTCAAACCGACGGTACGCGCCCACGCGTCGTGCTGCACCAAAGCGAGAACGCCAGCGATGCGCTGGCCAGGGATCAGCGCGACGGCATCTCGGTTCGACGCGCACAGCAACTGGCCGAGCAGGCCATGCACGGCTGACTTCAAGCCATTTCAGGCTGCAGCGCTTATGAATCAAGTGCCAAACGCTATGAAACATATGGCAAACCCATTCACTCCGAAGCCATGAAAAAGAGCTGCCTAGGCAGCTCTTGGATTGGCAGCAGATTGCCGTGTTCAGACAGTCCAGCCTTCGTTGTAGTACTGCTGGATGAAGCGCCAGGCTTCGGCCGGGTCGTCGGTATAGCGAAACAGGTTCAGGTCCTTGGCCGAGATCGTGCCTTCCTCGATCAGTGCATCAAAGTTGAGCACCTTCTTCCAGAACTCCGAACCAAACAGAATCACCGGCACCGGCTTGCTCTTGTGGGTCTGCACCAGCGTCAGCACCTCGAACAGCTCGTCCATGGTGCCAAAGCCGCCGGGGAAGGCCACCAAGGCTTTGGCGCGCATCATGAAGTGCATTTTGCGCAGGGCAAAGTAGTGGAACTTGAAGCTCAGATCGGGCGTGATGTAGGGGTTGCCATGCTGCTCATGCGGCAAACCGATATTCAAGCCGATATTGGGCGCACCTGCATCGTGGGCACCGCGGTTGGCCGCTTCCATGATGCCGGGCCCGCCGCCGGTGCAAATATACAAACGCTCTTGCGGCGGTAGTTTCATGCCTTCGCTGGCCACAATATGGGCGAAGGCACGGGCGGCCTCATAGCGCTCGGCATTGCGCACGGCACGCAGGGCCAGCGCAATCGCTTGCGCATCGCCGCTTTTCTGCGCCTCGGCCAGCTGTGCTGCGGCCTGCTCGGCATCCACAAATCGGGCGCTGCCGTAGACCACCACGGTGTGCTCTATGCCACGCTCAATCTGGGAGAG
This sequence comes from Comamonas aquatilis, assembly GCF_965139575.1. Lineage (NCBI taxonomy): Bacteria > Pseudomonadati > Pseudomonadota > Betaproteobacteria > Burkholderiales > Comamonadaceae > Comamonas > Comamonas aquatilis. The sequence continues at coordinate 73,884 of NZ_CBCSIW010000007.1, forward strand.
ATCGGGTTTGAGCAGCTCCAGCTGCATGCGGATGCCACGCGTCTCGCGACGGAACATGAATTCCGGATCGGCAAATGCCAGTCGGTTGGATTGGGGTTCCAGCGGCTTACCGTTGTGTGCATCGTTGTGCAGCTCAGTCCAGGCATTGGCCAGATCGGTGTCGGAAAGGGGAGAAGAGATTTGCATGGACCCTCACTCATTAAAACAGCTCAGCCAGCCGACTTTCATTTGGCCACAGCATCTGGAAAAAAGCTGTGGCTGCTGCTGGCTGTGGCCTAACTAACAAACCGTCAAATGCGCCTGCAGCGCAGATGATGATTGCACTATACGCTCACAAACTCATAGCCTGAGCCAGTATTTGGCCTCTATTCGCCAGCATTGCTTGAAGCCATAGTCATCAATGCAACAAAGCACAGGCCGCGTCATCGGCCGGTCACATAACTCCAGCTTTGCATGCCCATGAAAGTCATGGTCAACGAGCCAAACAAATGCAGGCCGGTCCAGCCCAGCGCAGCAGCCAGGCGCTGCTGCTGCAGCATGACGATCACCTCGGAGGAAAAGCTGGAAAACGTCGTGAGCGCTCCCAGAAAACCGGTGATGATGGCCAGCCTCCAGGCCGGGTCCAGCTGGGGCAGGGTCTGAAACAAGGCCACAAAAATGCCGATCAGGTAGCCGCCGATCAGATTGGCGGCCAGCGTGCCCCAAGGCAGTGCAGCGCCCGAACTCAGCCACAGGCCCAGCCACCAGCGCGACAAGGCACCCAGGCAGGCGCCAACGCAGATGGCAAGAATATTGAGCATGAAACCAATCTAGCGCAAACCGCAACGGTCTGCTTATGCCTTGGCAGAGCCCTCGCTGGCAGCTCCATCGGGGGGTTCGGCAGGCTTGGCGCCTTCAGCCATTTCGCTTGCTTCCTGTGGCTCGTTACGCACCAGATTGCTCAAGGTCAGGGGCACGGGCTCTCCCGCCCTGCGACCACGGAACAAGGCCGCGCGCATCAGAAAAATCGTGGTGATGGGCACGGTCACGGCGATGAAAATCGCAATCAGCACCGAGTGCATGACAAAGCCCTGGCCGCTGACCGAGAAATAAATCCAGGTCGCATGCATGATCAACCAGCAGCCCATGGTGGCAATGATGGAAGGCGCATGCACGCGCTCGAAATAGCTTTTGAGACGCACCAGGCCCAGCGAGCCCAGCAGCGCGATCAACGCCCCGGTCAGCACCAGTGCGGCCACCAGCACCTGGGCCCATAGCGGCAGATCAGCGCCCATGACATCCGTACTCATTCGATCACCTCGCCGCGCAGCAGGAACTTGGCCATGGCCGTCGAGCCCACGCAGCCAAACAGGGCGATGAGCAAAGCGGCCTCGAAGTAATTGGTGCTGTCGTACAAAATGCCCATGACCAGCATGACCAGCATGCCGTTGAGGTACATGCAGTCCAGCGCCAGCACGCGATCCTGTGCATGCGGGCCTTTGAGCAAGCGCACCACGGCACAGCCCATGGCCACCAGCAACATGGCCAAGGCCAGACCTATGACCCAATAGAACCAGAGTTTCATTCAAAAATCTCCATCAGCGGGCGCTCATAGCATTGCTTGATGTGGTCTATGACCTCTTGCTCGTCATTCACTTCCAGTGCATGGATGAGCAGCATCGAGCGATCCCGAGAAATTTCCGCCCAAGCCGTGCCCGGCGTCAGGCAGACAATCATGGCCAGCACGGCCAGGCCGTTGGGGTCACGCAAATCCAGCGGAATGTGCACAAACGCAGCCGGGTGCCTGCGCATTTTGGGGAACAGCAAAAACCTGAGCACATTGAAATTGGACACCGAGGTATCCCACACCACCTGCAGCGCCAGGCGAACAATCGTCAGCGGATGACTGACGCGCACCGGCAAGGGACGCAGGCCGCGCAGCAAGATGGGAATCAGCAGACCCAACAGGACGCCGAGCACGATATAGCCCGAGCTGACCGAACGGTTGAGCAGCAGCCACAGCACCAGCAACGCCACAGATAGCAGCGGTGCGGGAAAGATGCTTTTCATGAGATTTTTCATGGGCGCATCTCCTTGTGTGCCAATGCATTGCCGCTGGTTTTGAGCTTCATGGCGCCCAGCGCCTGCAACTCGGCTTCAGGCTCAGGCGCAGAAATGCCTTCCACCGGCGGCTCTTCCATGGCCAGTGCAGCCGCACGCGCCGCAGCCTGCGGACTGGCTTGCTCCAGCGCCTTCTTTTCCTTGGGAGCCGGCACCGGTTCCATGCCCAGCACGGTTTGCACATAGACATCGGGCGAATGCAGGGCATTGGCCGCGCGCTGGGTGTATCGCATGACGTCATTGCCCTTGACCGTCAAGGCCACGCAGCACAGCAGCAACAAGGCAATGGGCAGGCCTTCGGCCACCTGAAGCGAAGGTGCGCTCTGTTCGGGATTGGCCCAGAAGTGGCGAATCCCGGCACGGGTCAGCGCCACCAGCGCCATCAAGCCGGTAACGATGAGCAAAGCCACCATCAACCAACCCATCCATCCCATGAGCATGCCATTGGAGGTGCCCAGCCCTAGCGGGTTGAGCAAGGTGGTGAGCATTGCAAACTTACCCACAAAGCCCGACAGCGGCGGCAGACCCGAAATCAGCAGCGTGCAGACCATGAAGCTCAGACCCACAAAGGCCGCTGCCGCCGGAAACGCCCGGCCGATCAACAGCTCTTCATGCTCGTCAAGATTGAAGCCCACGGAGGGCAGGAGCTCGGCGTTGAGAAACGGCGCCTCATCATCCTCGTAGGGTTCGCCCTCCTCTTCATCGGCGCGCCAGCGGTCCACCACGTCGGCAATCAGAAACAAGGCGCTGACGGCCAGGGTGGAGCTGGGCAGGTAATAAAGCAGGCCGGCCGTCAGCAGGTTCTCGCCAAAGCCCGTGGCGGCCAACAAGGTTCCCGACGAAAGAATGGCCGCAAAGCCTGCCATATGCGTGAGGCGCTGCGAGCCCAGCATGCCGATGGCACCAAACGCCATGGTGACCATGCCGCCCAGAATCAGCCAGCTGCTGCCGAACAGGGCCGAGGCACCGGCCTCCGAGCTGAACAGCAGCGTCCACAGACGCAAGATGACATAGACCCCCACCTTGGTCATGAGTGCGAACACCGCACCTACCGGTGCCGTGGCAGCGCTATAGCCCGGCACCAGCCAGAAATTCAGCGGCCACATGGCGGCCTTGATCAGAAAGGCCGTGCCCAAAATACCGGCGGCCGCATGCAGCAAGCCTCTATCCGCCTCATGCACCTGGGGAATGGCGCGGGCCAGATCGGCCATGTTCAGCGTGCCGGTAATGCCATAGAGCATGGACACGCCGATCAGGAACAGCGAGGACGCCGCCAGATTGATGGCGATGTAATGCAGGCCGGACTGTATGCGGGTGCGGCCCGAACCATGGAGCAGCAAGCCGTAGGATGCGGCCAGCATGATCTCGAAAAACACGAACAGATTGAACAGGTCGGCCGTCAGAAACGCACCGCACAAGCCCATGAGCTGCAACTGGAACAGCGGGTGAAAATGCACGCCGGCTCTATGCCAACGCGCCGCCGAGAACATCAGCGCAGCCAGGGCCACCACGTAAGTGACCAACAACATTAGTGCCGTCAGACGGTCCAGCGCCAGTGCAATGCCAAAGGGCGCAGGCCAGTTGCCCGGCATGTAAACGGCCATGGTGACAGGCGCGCCGGCCTGATTGGTCCAGCCCAGCAACATGATCACGCTTGCCAGCCCGATCACGGTGGAGATCAGGTTCATACCCAGCTTGAAGCGCTGATGCTCCTCGCGCAGGAACAGCATCAAGGCCGCCGTGAACATGGGCAGCATGATGGGTGCCAGCATCAGATGCGGCATCAGATTGGCGATCCACTGCGTCATAGCATTTCCTGCTCGGTGCGCGAATGAACGCCATCCACGTGGTCGGTCCCCGAGGAGCCGCGCGACGCCAGCAGCACCACCAGAAACAGTGCCGTCATGGCAAAGCCGATGACGATGGCGGTCAACACCAGCGCCTGGGGCATGGGATCGGCATAGTGGGCCAGATCGGTGGGCACACCGTTACGCAGCACCGGGGCCTTGTTGATGGCCAGCCCCTGGCGACCCATACTGAAAATGAAGAGATTGACGGCATAGGACATCAGGGCCAAGCCCATGATGACCTGATAAGTACGTGGGCGCAGCAGCAGCCACACGCCCGAGCCGGTGAGTACACCGATAGCCAAAGCCAGAATCAATTCCATCACATACCTCCTCGGGCCAATGCCTCGGCAGTCGCCGCCTGCACGGCAGCCTCCGCTTCCTTGGCTTCTTGTTCACGTTCTTCGATCAGACGCGCATGAAAACGGTGGCCACGTACCGATTGGTGGGCAATCGCAGTCAAGATCAGCATGGTGGAACCAACCACCAGCGCAAACACGCCAATATCAAAAAACGTAGCACTTGCTATATGTATGTGGCCCAGCAGCGGCAATTCGAAGTCAAAGCTGTGACTGGTCAGGAAAGGATAGCCAGCCACGATGGAGCCCATGCCCGTGGCCAGAGCGCACAGCAGGCCGGCCGCGATCCAGCGGCGTGGATACAGCGGCAGGTGAGCCTCCACCCAGTGCGTGCCGGAGATGATGTATTGCATGAGCAAAGCCACAGAGAACACCAGGCCTGCGACAAAACCGCCGCCGGGCTGGTTGTGGCCACGCATAAAGATGTAAGCGGCCACCAGCGTGGAAAACGGCAGCAGCAATCGCACCAGCACGGCGGGCACCATGAGATAGCCCACCGCGGTGTCGCTGGCGTTGCGCGGATTCAACAGATCGGTCTGCAAGTCTCCTGGCACATAGCGCTGCTGCTCCGGAATATCCATGGTTTCGCGCGCGGGGCGAAAGCGCCTGAGCAGCGCATAAATCACAATGGCCACAATGCCCAGCACCACGATTTCGCCAAAGGTGTCAAAGCCGCGGAAATCCACCAGCATCACATTGACCACATTGGTGCCGCCGCCACCGCTGAGAGCATGCTCCAGGAAGAAGGTGGAAGAGCTTTCGTAGAAGGGGCGACTCATCATGGCAAAGGCCAGCCAGGCCATGCCGCCACCGGCAATCAGCGAAAGAATCAGGTCGCGCAGACGGCGCACCTTGGCTCGCGCGTCAAAACTGTCATTGGTGCGCATGGCCTTGTCACGCTTGGGCAACCAGCGCAGGCCCAGCAGCATCAGCACCGTGGTGGCCACTTCCACCACCAGCTGGGTCAGGGCTAGGTCGGGGGCAGAGAACCAGAGAAAGGTCAGCACGGTACACAGGCCTGTCCCGCCCAGCATGATCAGCGCCGTCAGTCTGTGGTACTTGGCTTTCCAGGCCGTGCCCAGGGCACACAGGCCGCCAATGATCCACAGCAACACAAACGAGGGCGAGATGGGCAAGGTGCCACGATCTCCCAGCTTCATGCCTTGCAGCCACAGCGGCAAAGCCAGGGCAACGATGGCCACGCAGACCAGCCACAGCATCTGCCACTGCAGCCGGCGCGTGGACAGCGCCCTGCGGCCCGCACGACCGGCCAGGGTGATGCGCGCCAGCAGGTTTTCAAACACCCGGCTGCCGCTGATACGGCCAAGAAGCGGCGTATCGTCAAAACGCCCCAGCTCACGCTGCCAGCGCAGCATGGTGTAGAGAACAATGCCGCCTGCCAAAGCCACCAGGCTCATGATCAGCGGCATATTCCAGCCATGCCAAATCGCCAGGCTGTACTCAGGCAACTCGCCTCCGACTACAGGCCCTGCCGCAGCGGCAAGAAACCCACCCACGGCCCAGGCCGGGAAGATGCCCACAATCAGACAGGCCATGACCAACAACTCCACAGGCACGCGCATCCAGTGTGGGGGCTCATGCGGGGTATGCGGCAAGTCCGTGGCCTTGGGGCCAAAGAACACATCGGCCGTAAAGCGCAGCGAATAAGCCACGCTGAACATGCCCGCCACCGTAGCCGCCACCGGCAGCACCGTCTTGACCCAGGGTGCGGCATCCAGATAGACGGTTTCGGCAAAAAACATCTCTTTGGAGATAAAGCCGTTGAGCAGCGGCACGCCCGCCATGGCCGCGCTGGCCACGCAAGCCAGAGTTGCCGTAATCGGCATCAGATGCCGCAAGCCCGAGAGGCGGCGGATATCGCGCGTACCGCTTTCATGGTCCACAATGCCGGCCGCCATGAACAGCGAGGCCTTGAACGTGGCGTGATTCATGATGTGAAACACGGCGGCCACCGCTGCCAACTTGCTATTCAATCCCAGCAGCAATGTGATCAAGCCCAGATGGGAAATCGTGGAATATGCCAACAATCCCTTGAGATCATGCTGGAACATGGCGCAATAACCGCCGATAAGCAAAGTTAAGGCACCTGCCCCACCCACCATCCAGAACCAGGCATCGGTATCTCCCAGCACTGGCCACATGCGGGCCAGCAAGAATACGCCGGCCTTGACCATGGTGGCCGAGTGCAGATATGCAGATACCGGCGTGGGCGCAGCCATGGCATTGGGCAGCCAGAAATGAAATGGAAATTGAGCACTTTTGGTGAGTGCACCCATCAAGATCAGCACCAATGCCGGCAAATACAGATGACTATCGCGAATCTGCTGCCCCGCGGCCAGCACATTGTCCAGATCGTAGCTGCCCACCACATGACCCAGCACCAGCATGCCCGCAAGCATGGCCAGCCCCCCGGTACCCGTTACCGTCAACGCCATGCGCGCGCCACGGCGCGCGTCCTTGCGGTGATACCAATAACCGATCAGCAAAAATGAGAAAAGGCTGGTCAGTTCCCAGAAAAACACCAGTTGAATGATGTTGCCCGACAGCACCACACCTGCCATGGCTCCCATGAAGGCGAGAAAGAAGGAGAAAAAACGCGGCACCGGATCGGCCGGCGACATGTAGTAGCGGGCATAGAGCACCACCAGTGCTCCGATGCCGAACACCAGCATGGCAAACATCCATGCGAAGCCGTCGATGCGAATAACCAGATTCAGACCCAGCGCTGGCAACCAGGCGATTTCCTGGCGCAGAACCGTCCCATCAGCCACCTCGGGGAACAACATTCCCACCTGTACCGCACACACCAGAGCAATGATGCCTGCCAGAGTTGACTCTGAATTGCGTGCATTTGCAGGCAAAAAGGCAGCCAGAAGGCTGCCGACGAAGGGAAGTAGTACGAGGGTAATCAGGGGCATGGGCGAACCATTCTAGGGGCAAGCGCTTATTGCCCCGCTATAAAAACCTGAGCATCCACAGGATTTAATCCAACGATAACCTTCAATTACTATCAGAAAAGGCATGGTAGCAATCTGATCAGAGCAAAACCTCAGAGCACCTGTATGCAGACCCATTTCACCAAAAAAGAGTCAATTCCCAAACATTCACAACGGTATTCAACACCATTCAGTCCATCATGCCTATCCGGAGTTATCAGTCTCCGGGCAGCTCCTGAGTCAAGCAGACTGCGGGCACTCTTCCTGCCCGCAGGGTCTGCGGCATACCTGCGAAGCGTACCGAGCATCTAAAACAGGCTGGCATAGTCTCTGACCCAAACTGGAAGCTTTGGCATGAACCGGAAGATAAATGGACTTTGGCAAAACGGAACGCCTAATCACCAGAAATGGCTGATATCGGTATTCCTGCTCTGCTTGCTGGGCGCACTGGCGCCCATTTTCTGGCGCGGATTCCTTCCCGCACCTCACTGGCGCATCACGGCAACCTATCTGACCCTGCTCTTGATAGCTGCCAGCTGCATGCTGCTACGGGCTTTGTATCGGCGCGGCCTATGGCGACCGGCTGGCCCCTGGCTCACTTATAGCCCACTGAAGCGCTGGTTGATGGCACCGCTTTGCCTGGCTTTTTTCTTTGGCGTGTTGTGGCTGAATATTTCGTCCAGCCTGCCTATGGCCTACACCGTGCTGCTAGGCCAGGACAGCAGCCGAACGGCCATGGTGGAGAAAAAGCGTGGCTCAGGCAAAAGCTGCCCCTATCAGTTCAAGATCAAAGGCGTTGGGTATCTTTTTTTCGAATTCTGCATTGATCGCGAGAGCTTTGAACAATACCCAGCAGGTTCTCTTTCAGCACTATTGAACGTGCGCCAATCCTTTTTCGGAGAATTTGTGCAATCCATGCAAATAAACACCGATAAAGGAGATTTGCATGAATGATGCGCAACATAACAACAAGTACTGTTTTTACTTGGAGTAACCCAAGGCCAACAAGCCACTGCAGCGAATCTTTGTGATGTCCCCAAGCTCACCTCAGCTGCTTGATACGACGCATACTCGAGCCCAGTTTTGACCATACTCTGCGAAACGCCAGCTCCATGCCCACTTTCAACTCACCCATAGGCATTTTTGACAGCGGCGTTGGCGGCCTGAGCGTGCTGCAAGCCCTGAGGCATGAGCTGCCTCATGAGCATTTTGTCTATCTGGCCGACAGTGGCAACGCCCCATACGGCGATGCGCGCGGCGACGCCTTTGTGCAGGAACGCACTCTGGCCATCGCCCAGTACCTGCGCCAGCAGCATGACATCAAAATTCTGGTGATTGCCTGCAACACCGCCACGGCTGCGGCCGTGGAGACATTGCGCGCCCAGATGCCGGATCTGCCGGTCATTGGCGTGGAACCGGCAATCAAACCTGCGTCTTACTCCAGCCAGACCCACCACGTGGGGGTGATGGCTACGCGCGGCACCATTACCAGCTATCGCGTGGCACGCTTGGTTGAAGAACACGGTCAGCGCGCTCGCTTTCATCTACAGCCTTGCGACGGATTGGCAAAAGCCATAGAGCGCAGCACGGAGTTACCACTACCCGCAGACCCGGAAACTACCGAAATAAGAGCACTCTGCGCCACATATACGCAAGCTTTAGGTAGTTTTGGCCAAAAAACCGGGCAAATGGACACCTTGGTGCTGGGTTGTACCCACTACGTGTTTGTCAAAGACGATTTGCGCGCACTGCTAGGACCTGATATTCAGTTCCTGGACACCGGCGCTCCCGTGGCACGCCAGACTCGCCGCATGCTGGAGCAGCACCACACGCTGGTCACCGAAATCAAGGCAGCATCCAACGAAGTGATTGCAGGAGCGGGGCAGATACAGCTGATGACGACCGGAAGCCTGAGTGCACTGCAAGCCGCCGCCCAGCGCTGGCTGGATCTGCCGGCACAAACCTGCGCCCAGGTACAGGTACCGTCACTCAGCGCGCAGGTCTGCTGAAGCCTTCAAGCAGGCACGTCCGCCGGCGCACTCCAAAGAGGCTCGCCACCTTCGTCCAGATGGCTGAGATACAGACGAACATCAAATTCCAGCTGATGGTAATCAGGCGCCATATGGGTGCATAGCTGATAGAAAGCCTTGTCGTGATCCATCACGCGCAGATGCGCCAATTCGTGCACGCAAATCATGCGCAAGAATGCCTCGGGTGTCTGCTTGAACATGGACGCCACATGAATCTCGTGGCGGGTGTTGAGCTTGCTCCCATGGGTAATGACACGGCGGGTGTGCAGACCCAAGGCATTGCGCACCACATGAATCTTGCTGTCATATGCCACCTTGTGCAGCAGCCCGGCATTGCGCAAATGCTCGGACTTGAGGCCATCTACATAGTCGTACAAAGCCTTGTCATTGCGCATGGCATGCGCTGCCGGGTATTTTTGCAGCAACCATTGCCCGGCCTTGCCGGCCTGCAACCAGTCTCGCGCCTTGTTTTGCAGCGAAGCGGCATAGCCGGCCAGATAAGGCAAAGCCATTGGCACACACCCGCCCCCGGAAACCGCAGGCACCGATTTCTTGCGCATCTGGGGCGTGATTGCACCTGAGTATTTCGGGGTGGGTATCGGTTTCACAGCAGTCGGACAAGCACTTCAAAAACAAAGCCCTCTTGGCACAGACACAAGAGGGCGAGATGGCAGCGGCCTGGCGGCCACCTGAGCAAAGGCTCAGTGCAAATGACGGGGACGGCGATTGCCGCCGTGGCCCGAACCCGAACCGCCGGCACCACGCGGCGGCTTACCCAGCTCCAGCGAACTCACCAGGGCCTCGAAGCGTTGCGAGAACAGCTTGTCGACCTCCGCCACCACGCCGCTCAACTCCGAAGCGTCAAAGTGGCGCTCCATCATATTGATCACATCCTGCACCAGCAAATCGCGCTGCACCTGCATGATGGCTGCGGGATTGGGACCCACAAACAGCATCAGGAAATCATCACGGCTTTGTGCTTCTTCGGGAGCCTCTTCTTCGTCGAAGTCGGTGTCGTAGAAAGTCACCTCAATGGCCGCACCCTGCTCTGCCAACTCATTGAGCCCCATGCACATGTCATCCAGCGCCTGGCGAAAGTCATCATCACCACGCACTGTCCAGCACATTTGCACTGCATGCTCCTGCTCGTCGAACTTGATGCCAGGCTCTTCGTCGTAATAGCTTTGCGCGCCATCACTGAGCGAACGCGCACCCGCATAAGCCCACAACGGGCGCAGAGCGTCTTGCAGCTGCTCAAACGTAACGTCGGCACGCAAAAGCACCTGGCCGTGAACATGAATCTCAAAAGCAGCGTTGTAACTTGACATCTTTTCTCTCACAGTCCGGTGATTAAAGCAAAGCGCTCGCCACACAGGCTCCATATTGCAAGCATTGCGTGAACTGTCCAATCAGGCAAACCGCAACTCAAGCCTGCACCGGTTTAGGGGGTATTTTCGCACGTTCCCCCTATCAATACACCAGTCAAGGCCATCGACACAGAGGCAAAAAAAGCCCGCCGACGGCAAGCTTGGATATTGATTTTTTGAGCTGAGCGGGCCAGCCAAGATGGCTTGAGGCCCTAGCCATGGAGGCATTCACGTCGATGGCGCGAACCTGCACGATGACGGCCATTGCAGCCAGCACCAAAAACAAAAGCCTGCTTTCAATGAAAAAGCAGGCTTTTGCAGAAATTTCCTGGTGCCCCGAACCGGAATCGAACCGGTACGCTTTGTTAAAAGCGGCAGATTTTAAGTCTGCAGTGTCTACCAATTTCACCATCGGGGCCCACTTGGTGCGACAGACAAATCTGCCACCCTAAGTATTGCATCGGCATAACGAGCCATGCAATGAAAAAGGGAAGCTTTCGCTTCCCTTTTCGAATCTGGAGCGGGAAAACGGGTTCGAACCGTCGACCTATACCTTGGCAAGGTATCGCTCTACCAACTGAGCTATTCCCGCATATCTGAAAAGCAAGCACCTTACAGACAAGCACGAATTATAGCCATGAATTTTGGCCGCTTTGGGAAAGCTGGCCAAAATTTCTTGCCTCCGGTTCAGGCAGGTTGCGCCGCCTGCTCCAGTCTGGCTTTGACGATCTCAAGCAGGTCGCGCTTGAGCACTTTGTTGGATGCGTTGAGCGGCAGGCTATCGAGCTGCATAACCACGCGCGGCACCTTGTAGTTGGCCATGTTGGCACGGCACCAGGCGATAAAAGCCTCCTTGTCCAGCGTCACACCATTGCGCACCACCACGCAGGCGCAACCCACCTCGCCCATGCGTTCATCGGGCAAACCCACCACAGCCACCTGTGCTACATCGGCGTGGTTGGAGACAATGCGCTCGATTTCTGCCGGGTAGCAGTTGAAGCCACCAACGATGAACATGTCCTTCAGACGGTCGGTAATGCGCAGATAGCCACGTTCGTCCAGCACGCCCACATCGCCGGTGTGCAGCCAGCCATCAGCATCGATGGTTTCCGCCGTGGCTTTATCGTCCTCGAAGTACCCCTTCATGACGTGATAGCCGCGCAGCACCACTTCGCCGGCTTCGCCCACATCCACAGGATTACCCTGCTCGTCCACGCAGCGCAGCTCGGTACCGGGCAAGGCTTTGCCGCAGGTGTTGGCCACGGTTTCCACCGTGTCTGTGGGCTCGCACAGCGTGGCACAGCCTCCGCATTCGGTCAGACCATAGGCCGTGGTCACGTTCTGAATGCCCAGCTCTTCACGCATGCGCTTGATCAGAATGGGCGGCACCGTGGCCGAGCCGGTGACCGCAGACTTGAGCGAGCCGAGGTCGTATTTGCCCAGTTGCGGATGCGCCAGCATGGACAGGAACAGCGTGGGCGGGCCGGGCAGAAAGCTGATTCGGTCTGCCTCGATGCGGCGCAAGATGGCCTCGGCTTCGAACACCTGCTCGGGATAGACGGTAGCGCCCTGCAGAAAGGCTGCCACCCAGCCCGCCTTGTAGCCAAAGGTGTGAAAGAAGGGGTTGATGATGAGGTAACGGCTGCCTTCGGTCAGGCCCACCACTTCGGCCCAGGCCTTAAAGGCCAAAATCGTGGGGCGGTGTGCGGCCATCACGCCCTTGGGGCGTCCTGTGGTGCCTGAAGTAAACATCAGGTCGGCCGTGTCGTCAGGGCCGATTTGCGCTTCGCGCTGCAGCTGCGTCTCGGCGCTCACGCCTTCGGCACGAGCCATGAACTGCGCCCAGCTCAAATCTGCACTGGGCAGCACCTTGTCACCCAGCACCACCAGATGCTGCAGCGTTGCCGGGCGCTGGCCTTGCAGCAAGTCGGGGTAGTAGTTGTTCAGAAAATCGCCCACGCAGACCAGTACCTTGGCGCCGCTGCGCTCCAGGATATCGGCGGCCTCAGCACCTTTCATGCGGGTATTGAGCGGTACCATCACCGCACCGGAGGCGTGCACGCCGCAAGCGGCCACAATCCATTCGCTGAGGTTGGGCGCCCAGATGGCCACGCGATCACCGGCCTGCACCCCCAGCGCCATCAACGCACGCGCAGCCTGACGGCCCTGTTGCTGCAGTTGGGCATAGCTGATGCTGCGGCCATTTTCGACAATGGCATCGCGCTCCGCATAGCGGCTGACCGCTTCAGCCAGCATGCCCGGCAAGGTGTTGGGAAGGTCGGCTGCGCCGGGTTGAATATTCGACATAAATTACTCCGGAAATTTGACGCGCAGCTTTTCGCTGGTGGGGATGGACTGGCAGGCCAGCGTCCACTTCTTGGCCAGATCCTTGGCATCCAGCACTTCGTTGTGGCGCAGATGCACGCTGCCGTCCTGCACCTGGCACATGCAGGATGCGCACATGCCAGCCTGGCAAGAAAACGGCACATTGATACCGGCACGCAGCCCGGCCTCAAGAATCGTCTCGGTGCCGCTGCAGCTGAACTCGTACTCTTCACCATCGAGACGCAGTTGCACCACGGCTTGGTCCACCGCAGCGGCGACAGGCTCAGCAGCGTCCTGCATTTGCTGCAAGGTTTCTTCATCGGGCAGCGAGACAAAGCGCTCCACATGCACCTGCTCTGCGGGCATGCCTGCGGCGATCATGGCGGCCTGCGCGGCGTCCATGAACGGGCCCGGCCCGCAGATAAAGGCCTGACCCGCAGCGCCGACCCAAGGCTTGGCCCAGGCCGACAACTGCTTTTGCGACGGTGCTCCCTGCACGGAATCGAGCCAGTGCACGATCTGCAGTCGATCGGGGTATTCCGCCGCGAGTTGTTGCAGATCTTTTTTGAAGATGACCGAGCGTTCGTCGCGGTTGGCATAGAACAGCACCACATTGCCCTGATGCTGCTTGAGCACCGTGCGCAAGATAGAGAACACCGGCGTGATGCCGCTGCCACCAGCCAGCAGCACAAAGTTTTGCGCCAGATTTTTGGGCGAGAACAGGCCCGATGGCGGCATCAGCTCAATCATGTCGCCCGCGCGAACCTTGTCGCAAACCCAGTTGGAACCGCGCCCCTGATTCACACGTTTGACGGTCACGCGCAGCGCATCGTCTAGCGCAGGCGCACTGGACATGGAGTAGCAACGCGGCACATAGCGGCCTTCGATAGGCAGGCGCAGTGTCAGAAACTGGCCCGGACGATAGCGAAACTGCTCCTCCAACGTCTGCGGCACCTCAAACACAATCGACTTGGTGTCGTGAGTTTCCTCAATCACCGCGCGCACACGCAGCGGGTGGTAGCGCGATGTGGCTGTTGTTGCTTCACTGCTCATATATTTATCCCCTTACTCACTCACACCTAGCTGTACAGCCATGATCTACACCCCCGTCATGACTGCCTCCTCACGCGAACCGATAACGATCTCGACGCAGTGCTCAAAGACCGCGGACGCATACCAGAGGCTCAGTAACTCATGCTTTCCAGCGCTCCAATGCGTTGCGTCGCAAAAACCAACGCAGGCTGGGCGGCGGACAAGGCTGCCGCCTTGCCGGCACGACGACCAGAAAAAACGCAGTCAGCCAACGACAGGCCGCTGACATAGCGTGACGACGCAATACCAATAGCGGTACGTCCTGCGGCATACAGACCCGGAATATCGCGTCCCTGCGCATCAATCACCGCACCGTTGTCCTCATTTACCTGTAGGCCGCCAAGACTCAGAACGGCCAGGGGGAACATCTTCTGGCTGATGGAGATGTCGATGGCAAACAGCGCCCCACCTTTGAACTCGTGGCGCATGTCTGAGGACTTGCCCATGGGGTCGTCACTCTCTCCGCGAGCAGCGGCATTTGCATCATCAAACTGACGCTGCAGAACAGCCGCATCCAGCTTGAGCTTGCTGGCCAGATCGGCCACGGAGCGGCCCTTGACGGCGACCTTGTACATCAGCGCCAGCGCCGGCATGGACTGGAAGGCCCATAACCCACCAAACAGGCACTGCCATGTGGCCTGCCTACGCAGCTTGCTATCAATAATGAGCCAGGCCTTGCCGCCCTGCTTTTCCATCAGCTCATAGCCCAACTTGGCGCCATAGACCTGTTCGTTGCAGAAGCGCTCCCCTTTGGAATTGACCACCAGGCCCTTGGGCCAGACAGAAGGCGGCGTGATGAAACGCCAGGCCGAAATATTGTGCAAATCCTGGCCCATACCGCCCACGCTCTGACCCAGGCGCAAACCCGAGCCATCGCAGCCTGCAGCACCGGTCAGCCACCCGGGCTTGTAGGCCGGCGCATGTTTCTCCATCAAGTCGGAGTTGAAGATGTAGCCGCCAGTAGACAGCACCACCCCCTTGTGGGCACGGATAAAGCGCTTTTCACCGATCTCACTCTCAATTTGAGCCGCTTCGCGCCGGCCCGCCTGGGCTCGTGGCGCCTGGTACAGACGCCACTTGGCCACCAAATCGTCGAGCTGCTTGTGGCGCTCGGTACGTGGATCGCCCTCGGGCAGCACCATCACCTCCACCCCCAGAATACGGCCGCTGTCTTGCTCGCGCACCAGTCGCTGTACACGAGCCTGGGTCAGAGTGCGCGCGCCATGAGACAACGTGGACTGCTTGAGCGCCGCAAAAAAAGTCGCTCCCGACTGCCCCTTGGCCACGACTCTATGGCCGCGCGGTGCTGGAGCTTTGGCCAGCACTGAGTTGCCATAAGCGGGCACCACCTCATTACCCGAGTAGTACAGATAGACGCCATCAGGCGGATAGGAGGTTTTGTGGGATGGCATGGTGGATGCAAAAGTCGCCCCCTGCTTTTCCAACCACTCCAGATTGGCCACGCTTTCCTGGCTGAAACGGGCCAGCGTCTCGTCGCTGACCACGCCATTGGACTCATGCTTGAGATAGGCCACCATTGCCTCTGGCGTATCGTCAAAGCCGGCTTCCTTCTGGTAACGGGTGCCGCCTCCTGCATAGACCACACCACCGGAAAGCACGCTGGCACCGCCGCCGCCGAAGCGATCAATCACCAGCACTTGTGCACCTTGCTCGCACGCTTCAATGGCGGCGCTGGCACCGGCGCCGCCCCAGCCAACGACCACGACATCGGCTGCATCTGACCACTGAACTTCGTCGGCCGAGCGCACCTCGACTGCCTCACCAATCGGATTGATGGTGCTGACATGCTTCTTGGGACTTGCCATAACCGCCTCCCGCTCAAATAGCCTTGCTCAGCAAGTGCGGGTTCTCTAGCGGCAGGGGCTGACCTTTCATATCCGCCACGGCGCGGAAAGCAAAAGTCATGGCCGGTCCCAGCGTCGAGCCTGCGCCTGCATAGGCCGGCCCCATCACGGAAGCCGAGTTGTTGCCCACGCAGTACAGGCCTTCAACCACCTTGCCGCCGGTGTCGAGCACACGGGCTTCGCGATCGGTCAGCAGACCGCCCTTGGTACCGATCTCGCCGGGCCACAGCCGCATGGCATAGAACGGACCTTTCTCGATGGGGCCGAGGTTGGGATTTTTCAGTCTCGGATCGCCGTAGTAGCGGTCAAACACATTGCCGCCGCGATCGAAGTCGAGATCCTTGCCGCTCTGGGCGTATTCCGTCATCTTGCGGGCGCTGTCTTTGAGGCCTGCCGCATCCACGCCGATCTGGGCAGCCAGATCTTCCAGCGTCTCGCCCTTCCAGTACACATTGTTCAACCAGCTACGGCGCAGCTTGCTGTCGGGCACCGCAGAACCAGGCATCAAGGGGCCCATGGGGTTCTGAGCGCGGAAGCCGGCGTCAAACACAATCCAGGCGGGAACACCGCCATTGCCCTGGGCATGCTCGGCCAGCATGGCCTGCTGAAACTCGGGATAGGGGCCGGATTCGTTGAGAAAGCGCTGACCTTTGGCATTGACCACCATGCAGCCCGGCAGCGAGCGCTCGACGAAAATGCCGCGAAATGCGGGCTCCTTGGGCACATCCATGGTCGGCACACCCCAAGACCAATCCATCAAGTGCAATTGCGCCCCCACGGCCTGCCCTGCCCGGTGGGCATCACCGGTGTTGCCGTCAACCGGGGTCGCCGTCCACTCGGCCCTTGTCGGCTTGTTCAGGTACTGATCGCGCATTTCCTGGTTGCGCTCAAAACCACCGGCAGCCAGCATCACGCCGCGCTTGGCATTGATCTGCGCACTCTGACCATTTATCTCAACGATGACGCCCGTCACACGCCCCGATGCGTCCTGCACCAGCTCCTTGAGCGGTGTGTTGCACCACATCTCTACACCCGCCTTGTTCGCTGCCGCCAGCAGTCCGGCGATCAAGGCCTGGCCACCGGCCATGCGGCGGTCGCGCTTGGTCTTGTTGCGCCAGGGGTAATCCAGAAAATATTTGAGCATGATGCCCACGATGGTGAAGCGCGATTTCAACTCGCGCGACAACATGGAATGCGCTTCAAACGCATTGATGCTCATCTTGCCAAACAGCATGCTGCCGGTGGAGCCTGAACGCATGGTCTCCAGTGCCTTGAGCCCCAGCTTGGCCGCATTGAAGTCCACCGGATCCATGGTGCGACCACCGGGCTTGGCCCCTTCGATATGCGGGTAGTAGTCCGCATATTTGGTCATGGCGCGATATGGAATGCCAATCTGGCGCAGGTACTCCGCCATTTTGTTGGCGGTTTCCACATAGGCCAGCACCCTATCGTCCGTTGCCATGCCGCGCACGCAACGCTTCATATAGCCGAAAGCCGTTTCCAGATCGTCCTTGATGCCTGCGCGCGCTTGATCGTAATTGACGGGAATCCAGATGCCGCCACCCGACAAAGCCGAGGTTCCGCCAAACAGGCTGGCTTTCTCAACCAGCAAAGTCTTGAGTCCTTGTTCCTGCGCGCGGATCGCACCAAGCAGGGCTCCCGCACCCGAGCCCACAACGATCAGGTCATATTCTTGTTCTGCCATACCTTGTCTCCCGGAACCTTTGTTTTATGGATGGACTGTTGCAAAAAGCATCTGCGACAGCTGCCCCTAAGGGCGGCTGCCGAAATTTCACCGAACCGGAATCAGACGAAGGGCTCCTGATTGGCGATGCCCAGCACATGCGAGCCATAGGCACGCACATAGGCGTCCGTATTGTTCGCGATATGCGCACGCCCCTGATGGATGTCACGGAACACACGCTCGATAGGATTGATTTTGTACAGCCCGCTGCCTGCGCTGGCGCGCAGCAGCTCGTTTGCGTGATGCCCCGTCAGTTTGGGCACATGAGAAGCCTGCGCACGCTGCAGCAAGCGCTCTTCGAGCGATAGCTGCACGCCGGTCTTTGCCGCGTCCACGATGCGGGCATAGTTGCGGAACAGCACGAGCTTGAGCTGATCGATCGCAATCAAGGCTTCCGTCACCGCCGTTTGGGCATTCGGGTCTTCTGCCGTCTTGTTGCCATGCTTGCCCACGTGCGCGGTGGCACGGCGCTTGAACTCGGCCACGGCACCGTCGAGTGCACCCAGACAGGCGGTGGACACCGCACGCTGGAACACATGGGTAAAGGGAATGCGATACAGCCAGCTGCTGTTCTCCGCACGGCCCGGGCAACCGGCATCGGAATGATCATTGGTGCGCTGTGTACGGTGCTCGGGAACGAAAGCGTTTTCCACCACGATGTCATGGCTGCCTGTGGCACGCAGGCCCAGCACATCCCAGTTGTCTTCGATGCGGTAGTCGGACTTGGGCAACAGAAAGGTCACATGCTCCAGCGCACCGGATCCGTCCTTCTTTGGCAACAAGCCACCGAGAAAGATCCAGTCGCAGTGCTTGGAACCGCTTGAAAAGCTCCAGCGACCATTGAAGCGATAGCCGCCTTCCACCGCCTCGGCCTTGCCCGTGGGCATATAGGTCGAGGCAATGCGAACACTGCTGTCCTTGCCCCAGACATCTTTCTGCGCCTGATCGGGGAACAACGCCAGCTGCCATGGATGGACACCGACCACACCGTAGACCCAGGCCGTGGACATGCAGCCCTTGGCCAGCTCCATCTGCACGGTATAGAACACGCGTGGATCCATTTCATAGCCACCAAAGCGCTTTGGCTGGAGCACGCGAAACAGACCGGCCTCAGCCATCTCGGCAATCGATTCGTCGCTGATCTTGCCTTCGCAGTCAGCCTGCTGGGCACGGGCCGCGAGCTTGGGAGCGAGAGCCTTGGCGCGATCTATCACTGCAAGCGCATCGGGAGTGAGGTAGTTGTCGGTCATTGTGTTCATTCGAGTCTCCAGTTACCGCTCCACCGGGCGGCTTTTGGTGTGGTGGGCAAGGCTCTGCGCCTATGGAAAAGGATGCTCTCACCATGCAAAAGCAGCTTCATCGTCCGATCAGACTAACGACCTCCTCCCGGCGAATCACCACCTCGAAGACCGCTCCAACGCCGTCAAAAAGAGGGCCTAGGGCAAATACCAGGTCCAAGTTCCCCTGCTAGTCCATGTGAAGGATTCCCCGCAAGCCCGGTTGCCGCACTCTCACAGCAAGGAGACATTCACCCTATGCAAAGTACTGCAGCCACCTTCGATCCCAAAGACTTCCGCCGCGCCTTGGGCATGTTCGGCACCGGGGTCACCATCGTCACGACCCGTGCCGAAAACGGTGAACCCGTGGGAATCACGGCCAATAGCTTCAACTCCGTATCGCTGGAGCCGCCCATGGTGCTGTGGAGCTTGGCCAAGAACGCACGCAGCCTGCCCGTGTTCCAGAGCGCCCAGACCTGGAATGTGCACATCCTCTCCAACGAGCAGGAAGCCCTGTCCAACCGCTTTGCCCGCGCCGGCGAGGACAAATTTTCCGGCCTGCCCCTGGACTCCAAACAGGAGCATGCGCCGCTGCTGCAGGACTGCAGCGCACGCTTCCAATGCAAGACGGCGTTTCAATACGACGGTGGCGACCACATCATCTTCGTCGGCGAAGTGACGAACTACGACGCCAACCCCACGCCGCCGTTGCTCTATGTCACGGGCGGCTACGCCCTGGCTTCGCCCAAGTCGCAGGCCATTGCCACCGAACCGGCTGCCGACACCAACACCGCGTACTCAGAAAATCTGATTGGTTATCTGATGGGCCGCGCTCACTTTCAATTTCTGAGCGGCATACGCAACCCCATGGCCGAGTTCGGCATGACTGATGCCGATTTCTACGTGCTGTCCCTGCTCAGCATCCAGCAACCTCAATCGCCTGCCGAGATCGCCTCGCACATGGCCTACACCGGTACCGACATCGGCACCGTCGCCCTGCAGTCGCTGATCAGCAAGGGCTGGGTAGAGGAAAGTCGTGATCGCGCCCAATCGCTGCAGCTGACTGCACAGGGCAACGAAGCCATCTTGCATGTGCTGGCGGCAGCCAAGGCGGTGGAAACCGATCTGACCGCCAGCCTGGGCGAGATGGAGGCTGTGACGCTGCGCAATCTGCTGAAAAAAGCCATTGCCGCCACCGACCCCGGCCTGCCCAAACTCTGGCAAGCCAAGGCCTGAATTCCCCTTCTCCATCCGAAGGCCGGAGACAAGCCTTCGCCGTTCAACTCTAGCTATACAGAACACTGATGAGCCAATTTTCCATTCCCGAAGGCCAATACGTAGACATCGGAGAGATCGCCGGCCAAACCCAGCGGGTGCACTATCACGAGCAAGGCTCGGGCGACCCCGTGATCTTCCTGCACGGCGCGGGCGGCGGTGCCAGCGGCTACAGCAACTTCAAGGGCAACTACCCGGAATTTGCCAAGGCCGGTTTCCGCGCCATCGTGCCCGACATGCTGGGCTACGGTCTCTCCTCCAAGACCGAAGAGCCCAAGCAGTACCACCTGGACTTTTTCATCGCCGGCATCAAGGGCTTGGTGAACAAGCTGGGCCTGAAGAACATCACCATTTTGGGCAACTCGCTGGGTGGCGCCGTGGCGCTGGGCTATGCGCTCAAATACCCCGAAGATGTCAAAAGCCTGATCCTCATGGCCCCTGGCGGTGTGGAAGACCTGCAGACCTATCTGGACATGCCCGGTATTGCCAATATGTTCAGCATCTATCAGTCGGGCAAGACAGGCAAGGAAGCCATGCGCGCCGTGATGAGCATGCAGGTGGTGGACCAATCGCTGCTGACCGACGAAATCATCAACGAACGCGCACCGATTGCCGAGACCCAGACCCAGGCTGCGCGCTCCGTGCTCATCGTGCCCAACATGACCGAGCAACTGCCTGAGCTGAAGTGCAACGTGCTGGGCTTCTGGGGCATGCAAGACGCCTTCAACCCCGTGGGTGGCGCAGACAAGCTGGCCAAGGGCATCAAGAACTGCCGCGTGATCCTGGTCAACCAGTGCGGCCACTGGGTACAGGTCGAACATCGCGAGATGTTCAACCGCAGCTGCATCGACTTCATGCAAAACGGCTGATCCTCCATGAGCAACAAAGAATTCATCCAGACCCAGGGCCAGCGCCTCTACGACGCGCTGCGCACCGCCAAGACCCTGGCACCGCTGACCGACAGCCACCCCGAAATGTCGGTGGAAGATGCTTATCACATCTCCCTGCACATGCTGCGCCTGCGCGAAGCATCGGGCGAGCGCGTGATCGGCAAAAAGATAGGCGTGACCTCCAAGCCCGTGCAGGACATGCTGGGCGTGTTCCAACCCGACTTCGGCTTTCTGACCGACAGCATGGAATACGAAGACGGCGCCGCCGTCTCACTCAAAGCATCCGGCCTGATCCAGCCCCGCGCCGAAGGCGAAATCGCCTTCATGCTCAAAAAGGATCTGCAAGGCCCGGGCGTGACCAAGGAAGACGTGCTGGCCGCGACCGAATGGGTGGCGCCCTGCTTCGAGATCGTCGATTCGCGCATCAACGACTGGAAGATCAAGATTCAGGACACCGTGGCCGACAACGCCTCTTGCGGTGTCTTCGTCATCGGCAAGCAACACACCGACCCGGCCTCGCTGGACCTGGCCGCTGCCGCCATGCAGATGAGCAAGAACGGCAAGCCCGCAGGCTCGGGCCTGGGCAGCGCCGTGCAAGGCCATCCTGCCGAAGCCGTGGCCTGGCTGGCCAACACCCTGGGCGCTTTCGGCATTCCTTTCAAGGCAGGCGAAGTGATTCTCTCGGGTTCCCTCGCCCCTCTGGTTCCCGCCGCCGCTGGCGACCGTTTCGACATGGTCATCGCAGGCATGGGCACCTGTTCCATTCAATTCACGGAGTAAGACACCATGACGCAAAAGAAAATCAAGTGCGCACTGATCGGGCCCGGCAATATCGGCACCGATCTACTCATGAAACTGCAGCGCTCCTCTATTCTGGAGCCTGTGTGGATGGTCGGTATCGACCCAGAATCCGACGGCCTCAAGCGTGCTCGCGAAATGGGCATCAAGACCACGGCCGATGGCGTGGATGGCCTGCTGCCTTTCGTCAAGGAAGACGGCATCCAGATCGCTTTTGACGCCACCAGCGCCTATGTACACGCCGAGAACAGCCGCAAGCTCAACGAGTTGGGCGTGCTGATGATCGACCTGACCCCCGCCGCCATCGGCCCCTACTGCGTGCCCAGCGTCAACCTGGCCGAGAAAGTGGCCGAGAAGGCCATGAACGTGAACATGGTCACCTGCGGCGGCCAGGCCACCATCCCCATGGTGGCGGCGGTCTCGCGCGTGCAGGCCGTGAGCTACGGCGAAATCGTGGCCACCGTCTCCAGCCGCTCGGTAGGCCCCGGCACCCGCAAGAACATCGACGAATTCACCCGCACCACCTCGGGTGCGGTCGAGAAGATCGGCGGCGCCCAAAAAGGCAAGGCCATCATCGTGATCAACCCGGCCGAGCCGCCGCTGATCATGCGCGACACCATCCACTGCCTGACCGTGGATACGCCCAAAGTTGCAGAGATCGAAGCCTCGGTGCACGCCATGATCAAGGAAGTGCAGAAGTACGTGCCCGGCTACAAGCTGGTCAACGGCCCCGTGATCGACGGCAACCGCGTCTCCATCTACATGGAAGTCGAAGGCCTGGGCGACTACCTGCCCAAGTACGCCGGCAATCTGGACATCATGACCGCCGCCGCCGCGCGCACGGCCGAGATGTTTGCCGAAGAAATCCTGGCCGGCCGCTTCGAGCTGGCCGAAGCCGCTGTTGCCGTCTGATCTAGGAGAAGAACATGTCCCTCAAAGGTAAGAAGATCACCGTTCACGACATGACGCTGCGTGACGGCATGCACCCCAAGCGCCACCAGATGACGCTGGAGCAGATGAAGTCCGTGGCCTGCGGCCTGGACGCCGCGGGTGTGCCCCTGATTGAAGTCACCCACGGCGACGGCCTGGGCGGCAGCTCGGTCAACTACGGTTTCCCCGCCCACACCGACGAAGAGTACCTGTCCACCGTCATCCCGCTGATGAAGCAGGCCAAGGTTTCGGCCTTGCTGCTGCCCGGCATCGGCACCGTCGATCACCTGAAGATGGCCCATGAGCTGGGCGTCTCCACCATCCGCGTGGCCACGCACTGCACCGAGGCCGATGTCTCCGAGCAGCATATTTCCATGGCCCGCAAGATGGGCATGGACACCGTGGGCTTTCTGATGATGGCCCATATGAACAGCGCCGAAGGCCTGGTCAAGCAGGCCAAGCTGATGGAAAGCTACGGCGCCAACTGCATCTACATCACCGACTCTGCCGGCTATATGCTGCCCGACGACGTGAAGGAACGCCTGTCCGCCGTGCGCCAGGCCCTGAACCCCGCAACCGAGCTGGGCTTTCACGGCCACCACAACCTGGCCATGGGCATCGCCAACTCGCTGGCAGCCATTGAAGTCGGTGCCAACCGCATCGACGCTGCAGCCGCCGGCCTGGGCGCAGGCGCCGGCAACACGCCCATGGAAGTGCTGGTCGCCGTCTGCGCCCGCATGGGCATTGAAACCGGTGTGGATGTGTTCAAGATTCAGGACGTGGCCGAAGACCTGGTCGTGCCGCTGATGGACTTCCCTATCCGCATCGACCGCGATGCGCTGACCCTGGGTTATGCCGGCGTGTACGGCAGTTTCCTGCTGTTTGCCAAGCGTGCCGAAGCCAAGTACGGCATTCCCGCACGCGAGCTGCTGCTGGAGCTGGGCCGCCGCGGCATGGTGGGCGGTCAGGAAGACATGATTGAAGACACGGCTCTGACCCTGGTGCGCCAGCGCAGGGAGGCCGTGGCAGCCTGAGCTGCCGCTTTATTTTTCATTTCAACTTCAAGTTCAGTCCAGTGCCACGCAAGTGGCACTGGATTTTTTTCCTCTTGTCCAGCCAGATGACAGACGCGCGAATGCCCGCACCCCTTGCAGGATGCGGGCATTCAAATTCAGATCTGATAGCTGCCTACGCAGTACAGATAAGCACTACAGCTCGATTGGACTGTGAATTCTACAAATCAGCCTTCGCCATCAGTAGCGGGCTGAAAGCAAGCCCTGCCACGAAGTCTGAGCGCTGGCCAGCCGAATGCTGCTCGGGAGGGTGACAGTGGCATCTGCCACCTGAATACCCGGCGTTTTCTGCTGCAGATTCTGTGCAGGCAGATACAGGGCCAAGGCCGCTGCGCCGAGCAGCAGGCCACGAAATGCATAAGTCCAACGCGAACGATGTTTCATCTTTTGTCTCCTGTGGCGGGCTGGCCTTGATGGCTCTTGGATTGACTCACTCCCCACAGTTGCCAGTATTGGCATTGGCAAACTTTGAACATCGTCCGTTTTGATGAGCGCGTATTCACTTAGGTCTTTACCCGAACCTCACTCACCACACCGACCTGCCGCATAGACCTCAGCCCGCCATGGCACACCATGGCCAATGGATAAATCAAGGCCGAAGCTGCGGCCAGGCCCAGCACCCAGCCAAAGCCGCCGCCCGCCAGCAAATAGCCCGCCAATGCAGGCCCTGCTATCGAGGCGGCGGAAAATACGGCAGGGACCAACAAGACGGCGCGACCACTGGGATCCAGCCTAGCTGCCAGGGCCGTCTGAAACACGCAGCCACAGGTAAAAGCGAACTCCCAGACCCAGGCCCCGATGGCAAACATCGGAAAGCCTTCGGCCCCCGCCAGCAGCGCCAGCCCCAGGCCGATTGCGACCAGCACGCAAACGGCGGCACGTACGGAAGCCGCGCGATCGCCCACGGCCGCCATGGAGAAAGCAGCCACACCCCCCAGCAGCTTGAGCACGGCAAAAACAATACCCATCTCGCCCGGACTGACGGACAGTGCGACACCAAAGCGTTCCAGAAAAGCCCACAGGCCGATATTCCCGACCAGAAATAAAAAATACACCAGCAGCCCTTGCCAAGCCACGGCAGGCATGTGCGCCAGCGTCAGCGGCGCGCCGGCCTCTGCGGCGACGGGCCCATGGGGCACCCAGAATGCCGACAAGCCCAGCACCGCCACCATGGCGGCCATGGCCAGCGCCGCACCGGGATAGTGAAAGACAGAAATCACCAGCGGCGGCAAGGCGAACAAGGCGATGGCCGTCACCGACAGCTCCACGCCCTGGCGCACGCCATAGGCGCGCACCTTGTTGGGCAAATCGGCCAGAATGCGCATGCCCAGGCAAGTCATGGTCGAGGCAAAAAAACCAATCAATGCCCAGATCACATAGAGCAAAGACGCCTCTTTGACCAGCGCACTGAGTGCAAAGGAGGCGGCCGTGCCCGCCGTGCTGATGACGGTGAGCAAGCGCCAGTTGAGCCGATTCATCCAGAACGGCGCGCCCAGCGTACCCAGCAGATAGCCGGCAAAACAGACCGAGCCCATCAGCCCGACGGCCGTCGCATCGAGCTTGAAAGAGTCGGCCAGACTGCCCAGCATGACGGGCAGCGAGTTGAAAGGCAGCCCGCCTATGGTGGAGGCCAAACTGGCCGAAAGCATGAGAGCGATCAGTGTGCGATCGCGCACCGAGGAAGAGTTCATAGGTCATTCGCCTTTCTGGTGCGCGCGCATTGCCAGGGTCAGAAGCTGTAGCCGGGCAGCGCAGCCTTGCCGTCCAGGGTGTGAACTTTCACATCCAGCTCTCTGAGCAAGGGCAAGCTCAGCACGCAGCGCCCCGACAGCTCGGCCGGCGGGCGCGAGCACAGCTGCAGCGCGGCTTCTGCCATGGCTTCTTCGGGCTCCATGTGGGCGTGAGAGTCAATCGCACCGGACTGCAGAGCGCCAAAGCTGGCTACGGCTTCCACAGGGGCCAGCGTGTTGACGGCAATACCCACGGGTGCCAGCTCTGCGGCCAGACCGGCAGAGGTACGCTCCAGCGCGGCTTTGGTCGAGCCGTACAGCGTGGGCGGCGTGTTCTGGTGAAAGACAAACGAGCGGTTACCAGCGTCATAAGGCGCAGGATCCGGGTGCTTGGTGGTGGCGCTGGAGATATTGAGAATCCAGCCGCTGCCGCGTGGCGCCATGTTCTCTACCGCCTGCTGCGACATCTCGAGCGGGCCGAAGTAATTAATTTCAAACGCCAGATGGGTATAGCGCGGAGCCTGCTCGCGCGTGGGCTTGTAGCGCGCCCAAGCAGCGTTGTTGACCAGAATGTCTACGTGACCAAATTGCTCAATCGCGGCAGGAATAATCTTGGCTCGCGCCTCGGCATCCCCCAGATCGGCCTGCACGCACAAGCACTCGCCGCCGCGGGCACGAATGCGCTCGGCGGTCTCGTTGAGCGACCCTGGAAGCTTGCCATCGGCCTCCAGCGTGCGGGCGGTGATTACCACCTTGGCGCCCTCTGCTGCAAAGCGCTCCGCAATCGCCGCACCAATGCCGCGGCTGGCGCCGGTGATGATGGCAACCTTGTCTTTTAATGTTCCGGCCATAGCAGTCTCCTCCTGAAATTGGGTAAAAAAAAGACCACAGCACCTCGCAAAGCGGCTGCTTTGGAAACCTGTGGTCAGGCCAGGACGGGCTTGCGCACCGCCTGGCAGGTACGCGTCACATATAGAGAATCACCAGATCGTTGATGACCGAGGGACGATCCTGGCCCACGATGTGGATGTTGAGCTCCATGGTCATCTGCAGGCCGCTCTTGACCTGCTCCACTGCCTTGATGCGCATGCGCGCGCGGATCTTGCAGCCCG
Organism: Comamonas aquatilis; assembly: GCF_965139575.1. Taxonomy (NCBI): domain Bacteria; kingdom Pseudomonadati; phylum Pseudomonadota; class Betaproteobacteria; order Burkholderiales; family Comamonadaceae; genus Comamonas; species Comamonas aquatilis. The sequence continues at coordinate 100,655 of NZ_CBCSIW010000007.1, forward strand.
CCGGTACGGGGGTGGGAAAGCGCAGACGGTCCGAGCCGTAATTGACCATGTTGTTGAAGTCCACCACTTCAAAGTCCATGGGGATCTTGAGCTGGCTGGCCAGCACTTGCACCAGCGAACCGTGGGCAATCGTGGTGCCAAACGGGCTCTTGGCCTTGGCCATTTCCGGGTCGGTGTGAATCCAGTAGTCATCGCCCGAGAGCTTGGCAAACGCGTTGATCACTTCTTGCGTCACCGTGTACTCGTTGGACCAGGGGCTGTACTCGGTGGACACCAGCGCCTTCATGGCGTCCACATCCTTGCAGGACACCACGCGCTTGGGCGCAGCGGCTTCCACAGGGGTCTGCACAGGTGCTGCGTCGCTTTGCTCGGCCTTGATCACCGAAGGATGAGCGCCATCGCGGGCCGTAAAGCGCAGCAGGCTGATCTCGCCGGGGCGCTCGTCGAACACGGGGCGCAGCGCCATGCCGATCTTCAGCGCTTCGGGCTCCACACCCAAGATGGTGGTGTTCATGCGCACGCCCTCTTCCAGCTCCACCACGGCGAGCAACTGGGGCAGCTCGTCGGTGAACTCCGGCAGCGTGGGAATTCTGGCAATGGTGAAGCTGTAGAGCTGCCCTTCGCCAGAGACCTTGTGCCACTGCACATCGCGCGAGCCGCACACCGGGCAGTGACGGCGCGGGAAGAACAACCAGTGACCTTGATCGCAGCGCTGCACGCGCACTTCTTGCGCCTTCAAGCCCTGCCAGAAAGGTGCGGAGATTTCGGTGGGGATGGGTAAAGGTTTATTCCAGGCCATGCTTACTCTCCTCGCAGGATCAATGCGCCCTGCTCGCTCATCACACCGCCCGTGCCGGACACATAGGCCAGATCGTGGCGCGACAGTTGGCGCTCGCCTGCGCGGCCCTGAATCTGATGGATGGCCTCGATCACCTGCGTCATGCCGCCCGAGCTGCCCGGCTGGCCAAAGCTCAGCTGACCGCCGTGGGTATTCATGGGGAAGTTGCCCTTGAAGGTGAAGTCGTTATTGCGCAGGAAGTCCAGGCCCTTGCCCTTCTCGCAAAAGCCTGCGTCCTCCAGCGTCAGCATCACGGTGATGGTGTAGCAGTCATAGATCTGCGCCATGTGCATGTCGGAAGGCTTCAGACCCGCCATCGCAAAAGCCCGATGCGATGCCGGGCCGATGGGCGTATTCAGCATATCGGTGGCATAGGTGGGGGACTTGCTGTGCACATGCTCGCCGCTGCCCACGATCTTGACGGGGCGATGCTTGCAGCTCTTGGCACGGTCGGCGCGCGTGACGATCATGGCGCCACCGCCTGCGGCGGGCAGCACAATCTCCAGCACATGCAGCGGGTCTGCCACCATGCGCGAGTTCAGCACGTCATCCACCGTGATGGGCTGGCCGTAAAACATGGCTTGCGGGTTGTGACAGGCGTTGAAGCGCTGATCCACACAGATGCGAGCCATGGCTGCCGCATCATAACCATGCGTAGCCGCATAGCGCTGGGCAATCATGGCGTAGCCGGTGTTCTGCGCCATGTGGCCGTAAGGCAGATCCATCTCCGCCTCAGGAGCGCCAAAACGCGTGCTATGTCCGCCAAAGCGGCTGGACTTCATCACCTCGGCCACATGGTCGTCATGCTCCGAAAACGGCGCCATGCGCGAAGGGATGACGCACACCACGGTGTCGCACATGCCCATCTCGATGGCCGCGGCCGCACGCCAGACCATGGACACGGAGCTGGCACCACCCAGGTCAACGACCTCGGCAAAGTTCAGCCGCACGCCCAGATACTCGCCCACCATGGCGGGCACAAAGCAGCTGGCTTCATGAAAGTACGGAGCGCTGGTAATCAGACCGTCCACCTCGGACAGTTCCATGCCCGCGTCCTCCAGTGCCTGCAGCGTCAGATCCGCAATCTGCTCCAGATGGAACATGCGTGGGGCCGTCGCGTATTTCTCAGGCTTGTACTGCGCAGCGCCTACCAGCGCCGCTTTTCCTTGCAAACCCATAAGTCATCCCTTTAAGAAAGTACCGCTTCATTGTGAGAACGAAGAGCCGTCAGACCATCGTCTGAGCAGACTAAAACACCACTCTACGTAGATACCCTCAACTCATGGAGCAAACGTCCATTCGGACGATGCCCCAAGAGCGGCGACACAAGAATCTCGCCCCTATGTTCTGAATTCGTGCACGGGCATGAGAGAACGTAAGAAGGAGACAACGTGAAAACAGCCGTAGGCATTGGAGCGGCAGCATTGGTGGCTTTTGCCTCTGCTCTCGCCTTTGCACCCAGAACCCCACCGCCACTGGCCCCTACCTCCATTGGTGCGGAGAAACTTCAATTCAATACTCTGGCCATGGCCGGAGATCGCTTGCTCGCCGCCGGAGCCATGGGAGAGATTCTTTACTCCGATGATCAGGGCACTCACTGGAAAGCAGCCAAGCTCAGCGAAAACCGCCAGGCCCTGCTGGTCAACATGGCATTTTCTGCCGACAAAAAAACCGGAATCGTGGTCGGCCATGAGGGCTGGATTCTGCGCACCACCGATGCCGGAAGCACCTGGCAGGAAATGAGCTTCGACAAGCAAGGCAGCGAGCCTTTGATGTCCATTGCACATCTGCCCTCGGGCGACTGGGTGGCAACGGGCGCCTTTGGACGCGCCCAAATCTCGAAAGATGGCGGAAAGACCTGGGAAAAGCTGGAACTTCCTGCCGAAGTGGAAGACAAGCACCTCAACCGCATTGTCGGCTCAGAAAACGGGCAGGAATGGCTGATCGTCGGCGAGCGCGGTCTGATTCTGAAGTCTCAAGACTCCGGCCGCAGCTGGCAGGCACAGCCAGAGTTCTACAACGGCTCTTTCTACAACGCCATGCCTTTGCGCAGCGGCGGCTGGCTAGTCTATGGCATGCGCGGCAATGTGTTTGTGCAATCTGCAGACGGCAAGCAATGGGACAAGTCTGAAGTCCCCGCACCTGTGTCCTTCTTCGGTCACGCGCAGGAAAAAGACGGAACCATTGTCCTCGTGGGCCAGGGCAGCATGCTGGGTCTGAGCGATGACGGCGGCAAAAGCTTCAAGCTAGAACGTGCCAAGGGCCGCGCCACGCTGACCGACATTGCGCTGACAGGCCAAGACAAAGGCTGGATCTCCAGCGACGCAGGCCTGCAACCCTTTCCTCCCGCTGCAAAGTTGGCCCCTCAATCTAGCCAAGGAGCCAATCCATGACTCTTTCCGAGCCCGTTAGTCGCCTGGACAAAGCAATCGCCGCCATTGCGCGCTGGCTGATTTCCTGGAGCAAATCAATTGTGGTGCTGACCTTGATCGCCACCGCACTGCTGGCCGTCTCGGCCATGCGCACCCATCTGGATCCGGGCTTCAACAAACTGATCCCCATGCGCCATGAATACATGGCCGCCTTTCTCAAGCATGCCAACACCTTCTCCGGCGCCAACCGCATCCTGGTCAGCGTGCAATGGAAGGGTGAAGGCGATATCTACAACCCTGAGTTTTTGCAAGCCCTGCGCGGCGTGACCGATGAGGTCTTTTTCACGCCAGGCGTCAACCGCGGCCAGGTGTACTCGCTTTTCACCCCCAATGTGAAATACATCGAGATCACCGAGGACGGCTATGTGGGCGAGGTGCTGATCCCCTCCAAATTTGAAGCCAACGAAGAGGGCTTGTCCAAGGTCCGCTCCAACGTGGCCAAATCCGGGCAAATCGGCTCGCTGGTCAGCAACGACCTGAAGTCGGCCATGGTGCGCGCCGACTTGCAGGAGGTGGATCCCAAGACTGGTGAGAAGCTGGACTATCACAAGGTCGCGCAGCGACTTGAAGAGATTCGCGCCAAGTTTGAAGGCAGCAAGATCGAAATTCACATCATTGGTTTTTCCAAAGTGCTGGGCGATGTGATGGACGGCCTGCTCACCGTCATCACCTTCTTTGCCATTGCATTCGTCATCACTGCCATCTTGCTGCGTGTTTACACACGCTCGACCAACCTTACGGTGGTGGGCTTGCTTGTGGCCTTGCTGCCCGTGATCTGGCTGCTGGGCCTGCTGCCTTTGATTGGCTATGGCATTGACCCCATGTCGATTCTTGTGCCATTTCTGATCTTCTCGATCGGCGTGTCCCACGCCGTCCAGATGACCGGCGCCTGGAAGCAGGACATTCGCGCAGGACTGACATCACGGCTGGCCGCAGAAAACGCCATCCGCAAACTGGCCATTCCCGGCACGCTGGCCTTGCTGACCAATGCATTGGGGTTCATGGTCATCATGCTGATCGACATCCCCATCGTGCACGAACTGGGTCTGACGGCTTGCCTGGGCGTGTTGCTGATGATCATCACCAACAAGGTCTTCCTGCCGGCTGTACTGGCCAATATTCGCCTCGAAAAAAATGCGCTGGCCCAGACCGCATCGGACGCCAATGGCCTCAATGCACGCTGGTGGGCGCTTTCCGCACTGGCGACTCCTGGCCCCGCCCTGATCACTTTGGCACTGTCGATGCTGCTGCTGGCGTTCGGCACTTACGAATCCCGCAACCTGCGCACCGGCGACATCGGAACCGGAGCGCCTGAACTGCGCGCAGACTCCCGTTACAACCTGGACAACGTCAACATCATCAGCAACTACTCCATCGGTATGGATGTGCTGTCGGTGTTTGTCGAAGCGCGCGATGTGGAAGAAGCCTGCATGAGCTGGCAGGTCATGAACGCGGCCGAACGTTTTCAGGCACGCATGAGCCGTGTTGATGGCGTGCAGTCCGTTTCCACCGCAGCAGGTCTGGCCAAGATTGCAGCCTCTGCCAACAACGAAGGAAACCCGCGCTGGACGGCGCTACAACGCAATGAAGCCGCTCTGCGCTCGGGCACCAAGGCTTTGTCTCCTGACCTCGGCTTGAACACCGAAGGCTGCAGAGTCTTGAACCTGCAGGTTTTCCTCAAGGACCACGAAGGCTCCACGCTGACCCATGTGGTCAACGAAGCCCGCAACTTCATCGCCGAGGAAAAAAACCCTCATGTCAGTTTCCAGCTGGCCGGCGGCAATGCCGGTGTGGCTTTTGCCACCAATGAAGCAGTGGAACACGCCGAAGTGCAGATGCTGGGCTCCATCTTCGGTGCCATCACGCTGTTGTGCTGGCTGACTTTCCGCAGCTGGCGCGCCGTGCTGTGCATCGTCGTGCCTCTGGCGCTGGTGTCCATTCTGTGCAATGCGTTGATGGCCTGGCTGGGCATCGGCCTGAAGGTTCCTACGCTGCCCGTCGTGGCCCTGGGCGTTGGCGTGGGTGTGGACTATGGCATCTACCTGTTCGAGAGCATGCAGCACGAACTGCGCGAGCGCGACATCACGCTGCGGGAGGCTTTCTATGAAGCCATGCGCCAGCGTGGCAATGCTGCCGTCTTCACGGCACTGACCATGTCGATTGGCGTTGGCACCTGGGCCTTCTCGGCGCTGAAATTCCAGGCTGATATGGGCATCTTGCTGGCGTTCATGTTCCTGGTGAACATGCTTGGCGCTATCTTCCTGTTGCCTGCCATGGCCTGCTGGCTCAACGTTGACATGGCAGAAGCCAAAGCCCGTGCCAAGCGTCGGCAACAGCGGCCTCGGCCCAAGGCCGGCACCGGCGGCGTGGGCCATGCCAGCGGCGGTCTGCTCAAGCCCGAACCCCAGTCCTCCGTGAACAGGAAGCTGTGATGCAAGCTGCAACAAGCACTATGGAGCAGCTTCTGCTGGAGCACGCTCTATCTCAGGTCCTCGTGCGCTATGCCACGGCATGCGATACGCGCAACTGGGACTTGCTGCAGCAGGTGTTCGCACCTGACTGCAGCACCCTCTATGGCGGGAAATCCCGATGCCAGGGGCTGAGCGAAGTTCGCCACATGATCAGCTCGCATCTGGACGGTTGCGGCCCTACCCAGCATCTGCTGGGCAATCTGGAAGTCGATGCCTCCGAACCGGCATGCGTTGTCAGCAAGATCCATGTGCGCGCCGTGCACAAAGGCCTGAACGAACGCTCAGCGCTGCGCTACGACGCGATTGGCTTTTACGAAGACGTATGGGTGCAATTGCCGCAGGGTTGGCGCATTCAGAAGCGCAGCATGACACTGCTGATGGGAATCGGAGACCACTCGGTGCTTCAGCCCGCAGCCTGATTACAGCTTTGCAACAAGCCGCGCAGTCACCCTGCGCGGCTTTTTCATGCCCTTCCCAACAAGTCGTTTGCTACTCAATAAGTAGCTTATGACGCTTACAGTATTGGATAAGCCTCATATTTCATTGAAAAAGGCCAGCCAAATGCTGGCCTGCAGAAGATATGCGCTGAGATGCTGTTTGAAATTTCAGCGCTTACAGCTCGAACTTCACTTTGAGAAATTGCATGAGCTGCTTTCCTGCCAGGCTGCGCGCGGTTTCGTCGCGGCCGCTGATGTAGCCCACTTTCACGCAGTCACCGAGCGCCTTGCCGTTTTGCACGCGAATCTGGTAGCGGGTCTGACGATCCGGGTTGGCCCCCGCAGGGATCAAAGGCTTGCCATTGAAAGTGGGAAAGTCCTTGTCATTGAACTCAATATTGCAGCCAGCCAGATAGGGTCGGTCCGTCATCTCACGCGGCTTGTTGCTTTCCCAGTCATGACCAGCCTTGGCATAGACCACGGTGCTCACCTCAGATCCCGCCTGGCGCAGCAAGGCCTCTTGCTGGGCGCAAGCCACCAAGTCATTGGAGGCATCCCGACCCGCCCGAAAACTCAGCAACGGCGCACCTGTGGTCTTGCGCGTGGCCATCTGCGTATAGCAGGGGCCATAGAAATCCACATGTACGGCAAATGGCTTCTGGCTGGGAGCCAGCTTGCTCTTGATGCGTTCGTCCATGCTCATGCGCGCAGCAATGCCGCCTTTGGAGAAGCCCATGACACCTATGCGTCGCTCGTCGATGGCTGGATGTTTGTTCAACGCCTTGAGCGCCGCATAGCCATCGGCCACGGCATCGAATTCCGAGGTCCCCATGATCTTGAGTGCATAGGGCATCTCCTCGCTGATGCCACGAGGCTTGAAGTTGTCCACCACCAAGGCCGCAATACCGTTGTCGGCCAGCGCCTGCGCCGTTTCCATTTCGCGCCCGGGAATGGCACCAGCGCCGCCAGGCAAAATCACCATGGCAGGTACCGGATTTTTGTCACTGGCGTTCTGCGGCAAAAACAGCTTGCCCATGCCCATGGTGGCTTCCGCCTTGGTGGGCTGGTTCAGCAGTACATCAAGGTCGTAAGGGCTGCTGGATCTGTAGCGAATATCGCCCTGTGTATCGCCATGCAGCACGGTGGGCGGCATCATGGGAATGACTTTGGGCAGTGGCGGCAGCGCATCGAACAGAGACTGTGCGCCAGCTGCCGCACTCCACAGACACAGCATGCTCCAGCCCAGCGGCGACCAGTTTTTCTTGGCAATCACGAATGGCATTGTTTACTCCCGGCTCAGACACAAAAGCCCGGGCAGGCCCGGGCTTTTGCTAAAGGGCTCGATCCTGAAAGTTAGAACGAGTACTTCACGGTCATGGAAAGCTGATCGCGATCGGCCAGTGGGCGTGCACGCAGGGCATCGTTGGAAGGATTGCCCAGATAGTTGATGTATGCGACGTTCACCGAGAGGTTGCTCTTGCGCACAAAAGTCGCGCCAATGCTCAGACGGCTGTCGCTTTGGCCGCCGCCAAAGGTGCCCACCAGCGCACGGCCACGCAGTTGCGACTGGTAGCTGATAGGAACCGTCAGATCCCAGCCCTCAAAGATGCCGGGGTAACCGAGAGTCAGCGTCGCGCCGGCCACCAGCGAATTGCGGGTTTTGAATTGCAGGTTATCTACGTTACTGCCATCGTCCACGCTCATCACCCGCGATCCGGAAATTTCCGCTGCCAGCGACATGTCATCCGCAATGCTGGTGCGACCGATATTGAAAATACCGCCCATATTGCCCTGAACCATGTCACCGCGAACCGCTACACCGTTGCCGTTCAGCACGGCCGCTCCCTTGCGATAACTGGCTTCACCAAAGGCAGAGAACTTGCCGAAGGTCGTGCTGACCGTGGTGCCCAGCATCTTGATGTCATCAAAATAGCGCACCTGGTAGCCGGTAGGCACAGCCCCCCGCATATTCACCACCAGAGAGGGGGTGCGGTCGTTGTAGTTCAGGTAATAGAGGCCTACTTCGGTTTCTTCGGTCACGCGATAGCGGCCACCAAAGCCCCATTGACCGGTGCTGCTGGGGCGAATGTCGGTCCCACGGGCCAGGCCGCGACATACACCGCCGTTATAGACACCCAGGCAGCTGGCACCAGGGCCCAAGGCATTGCTTGTGCTGGTGTACATGCCAGGCGCGGGCACCAAGGTCTCATGGAAGCCAAACTGATAGTGACCCAGAAGCGAGAGACGAGGACTCAGTTCAAGCGAGGCCGAGATCTGATCCTCCGGCAGCAAGATTTCCTTGATCTCCGCACCGGGAGAAGCGGCCTTGGCGCCGTCGCTGGGGCCTTGAGCCGCAGCGATGTTGGCAAAGAACAGCGATTCACCCCAGTTCACCACCTGCTTACCCACACGCACCGTGGCACGGGATTCACCCATGTTGAAGCTGGTGTAGGCATAAGTGTCGAGCAGACGTGAATAGCCACCGCCATAGCGCTTGGCCGCCGCGTTGAACTCGTTGACCGGCCCTACCGTGCTGATAGGCCCCTTGTTGTCGTTGCTGCGATGGTAAACATCGTCATAGAAGGTGCTGGCGTTCAGTACAAAGCCGCTATCGCCCTTGGACAACTTGCTTTCAAACAAGGCCCCCAGACGATTGGCGGTCAAAGATCCTTTGGCAAAGTTCATATTGCCATCGGTGCGCAGCGCCGGCACGGAAGTTGGGTCGCTCAAACGCGTTCCAATGCCATAGCTCACGTTCAAGCGCCAGTCGAGCTTCAGCCCGTCGCCCAGCTCGACACTCTCCCCCGCGTAAACGGCCCCCATCCCCGAAGAGAGCAAGCATGCCATTGCAATGGGCTTGAGCTTTTTCATGTTTTTTTTCATAGCTAGTTATTTTGAAAAAGGGTTAGGTACCCAGGTTGCGTGCGGCCTGAGGTGTGAACTGAGAAGGCTCCATACCGCCCTTGTTCAAGACCGGCCCCAGCGGGCGCTCCTGGAACAGGTTGTAGGCCATGTATGAGCCGGAGTTCAGGTCGTGATAGAACGAGGTGCCGGCATGCCAGGCATTGATGTCAAACGAGTAGTAGTAGTTGATGAAGGCGTGTTGCCACAGCTGACCACGCGCGTCATACACATCCGATGCCACGGCCTGCCCTGTATCTTCGTCAATGAAGAGCACACGCTTGCCAAACAGGTGACGGTAGCCTTCCTTGAGCGAGCCTTCCACAGCCCAGACGCGGCGCAGTTCATAGCGCATGAATTCAGGGTTGGCATGGTTTTGCTTGAGCAGGTCCGCGTACTTGATGGTGGGCTGGTGAACCTTGTAGGCGTTGGCAGGAATAAACATTTCCTTTTTGCCAATCAGCTTCCAGTTGTAACGCTCCGGCGAGCCGTTGAAGAGGCGGTCCGAGTCAATTGTCAGCTTGCCGCCTGTGCCTGGCATGGGTTGATCAAAGCCATATTCGGGCACCTGACGCACACGACGCGTGCCGGCGTCATAGCTCCAGGCCAGACGCTTGTCCTTGGCAAAATTGACGGGTTCGGTGGTCATGGATACGCCACCTTTTTCGCGCTCAGGCAGCAGAACACGCGTTCTCGCATAGGCCATGCGACCTTCGATCGGCTTGCCTCGGTTCTCCGCTGCCGTTGTGATATCCAGGTTCAGGTTTTCCTGGCGACCGAAGCTCATGGTTCCATCGGACAGTACATTGGCCACATCGCGGACCATGTTCTCTGTCGTGGCACGCATGGGCAGCAGATTGTTCCAGACCAGTTCCAGACCGTTCTTGGGAATCGGGAAGTTGATGCCACCCAGATAGCCCTTGACGCCCAGACCGCCATCGGTCACTTCAGACTCCAGCGCATTCTTCTTCACGACTTCGCAGACATCATCTGCATAGCGGAAATCACGGTGGCCCTTGTAGACCGGGATCTTCATGGTCTGGGGGTACTTCTGGAACATGGCTTTCTGGCCAGGGCTGAGCTTGTCTGCATACTTTTCAGCGTTCTCGGCCGTGATGACGAAAATCGGCTTCTCGTCTGCATAAATATCCACGGGATGCTTGCCGCTGGACTGGGTGTGTGCCACACCTGCAGGCGCGCCTACCCATTTGCCCGTAAATTCAGGGATGGTTCCTTCCTTGTTGCCGGCCTTGATAGCACCGACGCAAGTCAAATTTTTACCCAGCTGATCTGCCTCGCTTGCTGGCACTTTGGCCCAGGCAGAAGTCACCAACAACAAGCCCGCAGCGATAGCCAGCGGCGTCTTAACTAGCGCAATCGTCATTTACATCTCCTTAGTTATCCAACCTGTATTTGCTGCATTCACCGAGTTTTTCAGCGTGAGAAAACACTCAACTCAGCGGCAGTTGGATAGTGATGGCTGCCTTCATTTCGCCCATCGTCTAATAAGACTACTGTCAGACCCGCAGTGCTTTTCCGCCTGCGACGGCCCAACGAAAAAGCCCGTCGACGCAATGCAAGCGTCGACGGGCTTCTAGAGAAAGCAGCGCGTTTTTTACCAAATTAAAAGGCAGCCAACACCCGGCATCGAAGAGGCCGTGTTCAGAACGCCAGGCGGCTTAGAGCAAATGCTCGACATCCTTTCGCAGAGAATTCTTGAGCATTTTTCCGGCCGGATTGCGAGGTAGCGGCTGCGCCCTCAGAAAGACTTTGCTGGGTACTTTGTATGACGCCAGTCGCTGCGCCACAAAGTCGCGAAGCTGCTCCTCCGTCAAATGGCTCTCGGCCTTACCCACGACCACAGCCACCACCTGCTCTCCCGTAACCTCATGGGGCATGGAGAACACAGCCACCTCATCCAGCAGCTCGTGCTGCATCAGGCAGGACTCCACCTCTACAGCGGCAATTTTTTCGCCACTGCGGTTGATCACATCCTTGATGCGATCCACGATAGTCAGGAAGCCGTCTGAATCGATAACGCCTATGTCACCGGTTCGGAACCAGCCATCGACGATGGCGGCCTGCGTCGCTTCAGGCTGGGCCCAGTAGCCCTGCATCAAGCTCACCCCTTTGAGCCACACCTCGCCCGCCGAGCCGGCTGGGAGCGCAGAGCCATCCAGATCCGCGATCCTGACTTCGATGATGGGCGACAGCGTTCCAGCACTTCCGGGTCGCTCCTCAAAGCCGCGACCTGAGCAAGCCGCACATACCCCATTGGACTCGGTCAAACCGAATCCTATACCGGACATACGGCCGGGAATCGTTTGCAGCACATCCCCGATCAAGCGGGGATTGATGGCAGCCCCACCGAAGCCAAGCCCCGAGAGATCGCCTGAATACTCTTCCCGCTTGAACTCTGGGCGCTCGATCAACTGCTGCACCATGCTGGGCGCACCGTTGAACTGCGTCACGCGCTCCTTGCGAATCACTTCAATGGCCTGAGCCGCATCCCAGCGATAGAGAAATACTAGGCGACGGCCGTGGCGCAGAGAGATCAGCAACTGCGCATGCATGCCGCTGATATGAAACAGAGGTACTGCACACAGTGTCGTAGGCTGCAGCTTCTTGGCCATGATGCGGGCCACTGCATCGGGCGAAGTCATGGCGGCAATCGCGCCGATGAAATCAATATTGAAGATGCTCTGACATACCGACCTGTGGGTAGAAGAAACACCTTTCGCACGGCTGCTTGAACCCGAGGTAAAAAGAATCAAGGCCTGATCATCGGGGTCAATCACGGGCGCGTCGTAACCGGAATGCCCATCGGCAATCAGTTCATTCCACGCATAGTCCCCTGCCTCGGCATCCACCACAATCAGCTTGGGTCCCTTGCCTTGGAGCCCTTCACGCACGCGCTCGAAGCGATCCGCGTCGCAAATCAGCCAGTCAGGGGTCGTATCCTCCAGATTCGCCAGCAACTCACTACCCAAGCCAAAGCTGTTGAGCAGCACAGGCACGGCGCCAATCAACGCGGCACCAATGGCGGCAACCGCCCACTCCGGACGATTGCGCATGGCCACGGCAATCCGGTCACCGGCTTTCACACCCAGTTCTTTTTGCAGGCGGCATGCCAGGGCGTCAGCAGCGGCGAAAAACCGTGCGTAGGTCCAGCGCTCTTCTCCGTAGATCATGAACTCTGCGGCGGAGTGAACTCTTGCCGAGTTCAGCAGTTCCGGAAAGGTCTTGAACGCATTGCGATAAGCACTTACCCATTGCCCGTCACGCAGTTGAACCTGTTCCAGTTCAAAGGGTGCACCTGGCGCGGTCAGCTGAGATCGCAAGGCCTTGACTTGATCTCCCACACCTTCGATTTGTTGCGTGCCTTCGTTGTGTGCAGTCATTTCAGAACCCCTTCAATGTGGCATAGCGGTCACGGTGAAAGCTGGCGTCCCCCAACATGCGCTGCAGCATGCGCGCACGCTTGTAAAACAGCCCCAGATCCAGCTCATCGGTCACCCCGATGCCCCCATGCAGCTGCACGGACTCATTGCCGATCTTCTCGCACAGCTCCGCCGCCCGGGCCTTGGCCATGCTGCTGTATAGAGCCACATCGGACTCACGGCCGGCGTCGATGGCCTCGAATGCCGCCAGCACACAGCTCTCAAGCAACTCCAGCTCGGCATAAAGACGGGCCACGCGATGCTGCAGCGCCTGAAACGATCCGATCACCACGTCGAACTGCACACGCTCCTTCATATAGGCCACGGTGCGCTCGAAAATCTCGCGCAGCAAGCCCAGGCTCTCGGCCGCCAGGCAGGCGCGCGCCCTATCCAGGGTTTCGTCCAGCGCCTTGCGTGCAGACTCGGCACTCAAAGCCATATCCGGCGTCAACACCACATTGTCAAAAAGCACACGCGCTACGTTGCGGCTGTCGAGCATCTGCATGGGCTGCACGTTCACGCCTGCCGCGTCCGCGGGCACCATCCACAGCGTCAATGCCTGCAGCGGGCCTGCGGCCACGATGAAGGCGTCGGCACCCGCGCCGTCAAAGACAAAAAATTTCTCACCGTTCAGACGCTGCCCATTGGCGCCTTTCACGACCTCGGTCGCCATGGACGGATGCAGATGCTTGCCCGACTTTTCATCCACCGCCAGTGCAATACGCGCTTCTCCTGAAGCCAGCCTGGGAAGCCAATGCGCCTGCTGCGCGCTGCTGCCAGCGCGAATCAGCAGCTCAGGTGCAATGACCGCCTGGCTCAGCAAGGGCTGCGCCGCCAGCTGGCGCCCCAGCGCCTCAAACACCGCCCCCATGCCCAGATAACCGACCTGCAAGCCATCATGCGCCTCGGGCAGCACCGCAACAGGCCAGCCCATCTCTACCATCTGCTGCCACAGATGGGCATCAAAGCCCTGGGCCACTTTGTCGTCACGCAGCTTGCGCTGCTGGGCGACCGGCGCCTGCTCGGACAGAAAAGCCATCGCGCTGTCCTTGAGCAGCTCCTGTTCCTGCGACAAAAGCATTGTCATTTCTTGTCTCCTATCGATTTTTTTCTAGGCCTTGCAAATGCGCTCAGCCCGGCAAACCCAGCACGCGCTTGGCAATGATGTTGAGCTGAATCTCTGAACTGCCGCCAGAGATGACGTAGGTCTTGGTGCGCAGCCAGGTGCGGCACACATCCAGCTCGTCGGCCGTGAACTCCTCACCTGACCAGCCCAGACCACGCAGTCCCATGGCCTGCTCCAGCAACTCGTACTTGGCCACTTCCTGCTCTGTCTGCACCAGCTTCATGATGCTCACGGGGCCGCTCACATCCTGGCGCGCCAAAGCTTTCTCCGTCACCCGGCGGTGTGTCAGCGAAAAAGCCTGCGCATCCATGAGCACGCCTGCGAGCTGGTTGCGCAACGCGCTATCTTCGATCTTGCCGTCCTCATCGACCATGTAGCGAATCGCTGTCTTGAGCAAATCATGCGAAGGTGCGCCTCCTTCGGTGAACTTGGACATGGCCGCGCGTTCATGCTGCAGCAGCTTTTTGCCCAGCGTCCAGCCCTCGCCCTCTTTGCCCACCAGCTGACGTACCGGCACCCGCACATCGTCGAAGAACACCTGGCAAAAGCTGGACTTTCCGCTGATGAGCTCGATGGGCTTGACCGTCACGCCAGGGCTCTTCATGTCAATCAACAGAAAGCTGATGCCGCTTTGCTTCTTGACCGAGGTGTCGGTACGAACCAATGCATACATCCAGTCGGCCTTGTCGCCATCCGAAGTCCAGATCTTGCTGCCATTGACGATGTAAGCCTCGCCCTGCTCGTCGCTGACGCGGCGCGCGAAAGTCTTGAGGCTGGCCAGATCAGAACCCGCGTTAGGTTCCGAGAATCCCTGGCACCAGCGTCGCTGCCCCTTCATCATGGGAATCAGATGCTCTTGCTTTTGCTCATGCGTACCCGCTTCGAGCAGCACAGGACCCAGCATCCAGACGCCCAGGTTGTACTGGGGCTGGCGGCAACCCAGACGCGCCATTTCTGTTTCCAGCACGCGATTTTCCTTGGGGTTCAAGCCGCCGCCACCATACTCCCTGGGCCATGAAGGCGCAAACCAGCCTTTCTCGCGCATGCGTTCAAACCAATGCTGCTGGTCTTCGTTCAAAAACTTCAGCTGGCTCCCTCCCCACACCATCTCCTCAGAAACAATGGGACGGCGCAAGCTCTCAGGGCAGTTGCTTTCCAGCCATTGCGCTACGTCTTGTCTGAAATCATCCAGATCGGTCATGTCATCTCCTAATATTCAAGCCAGCGCATAGCTGTCAATCTTGCCAGTCCGGCGTTCGCGGCGCAGCGTCCCCGCATACATCAGCAGGTTCAAATGAGCTATCGTTTCCCCTAGTGCCATGAGGTGGTCAACCGCCCCTCTAAGCTTGGGAAACTGAGCCTTCATGATCTCCAGCGCACTGGCGCAGCTCACGCGCTCCAGATACGACTCGATGATCCTGTACTGCGCTTCGTGATGGGCGATCACCTCGTGCGCACGCTCGCGCACGCCATAGAAAACACCCTGATGTGATGGCAACACCAGCGTGCCCTCATCCAGCGCGGCCAGACGCTGCATGGATGCCATCCAGTCCTGAAGCGGATTGCCTTCCGGCTCCATGGGCGACACCATCACATTCGACGTAATGCGCGGAAGCAACTGATCGCCCGCCAGCAGCAGCTTGCCTTCCTCGTCGTACAGGCAGGCATGCTCCGGGGAATGCCCCTCGCCCAGCACCACACGCCAGCGGCGCTCACCGATGTGCAGAACCTGCCCGGCACGAATGCGCTGGTAGTCCTCGGGTGCTTTGGGCATGAAAGGGTCTTTGCGCATGGCGGTGAACATGCGGTCCATCAAGGCTTCATCCACCCCGGCTCGTTGATAGAACTCGAGATGCGCAGCAGGCAGCGGATCCGGCGGCGGGCCCATGACCCCGCGCATCATCATGTACTCGCCAAAGGTCATCAGCAGCGGCACGCCAAAGCGCTTCTGAATCCAGTGCGCCGCCCCTGCATGGTCATAGTGGCAGTGGGTGCAGATCAGGCGCGTCATGGGCTGCCCCTGCAGCAGCTCGCCAAAAATCTTCTCCCACAGCGCATGGGTGCTTGGAATGCCAAGCCCGGTGTCCACCACTGCCCAGCCGTTTCCGTCGCGCAGCAGATAGACGTTGATATGGTCTAGCGTCATGGGCATGGGCATGCGCGCCCACATGACGCCAGGGGCCACCTCAACCAGCGACCCATCGGCCTTTGGCGGCTCGAACGGGTAGCGCAGGTCCGCGCTGGCGCGAACCCGCTCATGGCTGACGCAGGCAGCGCTATCCACGCAAGGCCTCCTGCACCGATGCGGGCGTCAGCGGCACAAAGGTCTTTTGGCGATCATCCCGCACAAACATCACATCCTTGACCTGCTCGGGATCGAAACCCTGCTTTTGCAGATCCACTTTGCGCAGCTTGTAGTTGCCCGTGATGTCCGGTGCATCCATCAGGCGCACAAACAGCGGCGCTGCGTAGCGGGGCAAGCGCGCCAAAGCCATTTCGTAGAAGGCCTGGGGATCAAAACCCACCCCGGCAATCATGACCAATGCCACCATGCCGGCACGCCCTTCGTGACCGGGCACCTGCACGCCATACACCGTGGTGGCATCGGCACCGGGAAACTCGGCCAAGGCATCGGTGACCTCCATGGTCGAGACGTTCTCGCTCTTCCAACGGTAGGTGTCACCAATGCGGTCCACAAACCAGCAATAGCCGTCTTCATCACAGCGCAGCAGATCGCCCGATGACCACCAGGCGTCACCCTGTTCAAACACATTGCGCAGAATCTTTTTCTCCGATGCCTCCGTGCTGGTGTAGCCCTCGAAGCGGCCGGCCATGACTTCCGGGTGATCGACCATGCGGCCCAGCGCCTCGCCAGCCTCGTTGATGCCCACCGTCTGCAGATAGCCGTTGGCATCACGGATGTACTCACCTTTTTCCTGGTCGTACTTCACGATGCGCAAATTGGTTTTTTCCCAGAATGGCACACGCCCACAGGAGCCGATCCGGTTGTCTACGTTGATGGTGTTGGTGTTGGACTCGGTGCCGCCCCAGCCCTCATAAATCTGGAACACATCGCCAAAGCGCTCTACCCACTGGTTCCAGATTTCCGGCGTCAGGCCGGTACCGGCCATCTTGCGCAGCGTGTGCTGCTTGTCGTTGGTCTCGGGATCGCGACTCAGCAAAAAGCGGCAGATCTCGCCCACGTACTGGCAAGTCGTGATGCCGTAGCGGCGTACATCGCTCCAGAACTCACTGCGGCTGAACTTGCGCCGCACCACCAGACTGGCGCCAGCGCTCATGGCCGTCGAAGTCGCCGACATGGACGCCGCACCGTGGTACAGCGGCAGGAAGCAATAGAAGCAATCGTTTTCCGAAATCTCCCACAGCTCCTTCATCGCGTCACCGGCCACCAGCCAGCGGGCATGGCTGACGACGGCCGCCTTGGGCAAGCCGGTCGTACCGGAAGTGAAGATGTATTGGGCCGTATCACCCGCGAGCAAGGCCTCACGCCATGACGCCGGGACATTGCTGCCATCTTCCTGCAAAGCCGCAGCTTGCAGGTCCGCACCAAACTGCGCCAGCATCCCTGCCGGAGCTGGGCGCTCCGGATCCGGCCAGTGCAGATAGGCCAGCTCAGGATCCAGACCTTCGGTTTCTGCAAAGCGCGGCGCGCATTCCTCGCCCACAATGACATGGCGCGCATGCGTCACGCTGATGGCGTGAGACAGAGGCTTGCCGCTGACATTGGTGTTGATGAAGGCGGCTACGCCGCCGAGCTTGGTAATGCCGAACCAGGCGAGAAAAAATGCGATGCGGTTCTCGATCGCCATGGCGACCACATCCCCCTTGCGCACCCCTGCAGCCTGCAAGGCGCGCGCCACCTGATTGGCCTTGGCGTTGACCTGCGCATAGGTGTAGCGCAGGTCACCTTCCAGCAGAAAAGGCCGTTGTGCATGCTTGGTCGCACCCTCTTCCAGCCTGTCCGTCATGGTGTAGGGAGTGGACGCCAGATACCGCATCACCACCGGCGCGCGACGGTCGAGCTTTTCCTGCGTCTGCTCACGCGAAACGACGTTCAATACGCTCATCACATTGTCTCCGTTTGATCTTGTTGCTTGTGTGTGAGTGGTCAGCGAACCGGGCGAGGCATGCCCAGCCCGAACTGCGCAATCAGCTCTCGCTGAATTTCATTGGTACCGCCACCAAAGGTGTTGATGGTTGCGGCACGCAGCTCATACTCCAGCTCGCCCATCAGGAAGGAGGCTGCGGAGCCGCCGCGCACCATTGCGCTCTGGCCGACCACATCCATCAAGCGCGTGAGAATTTCCACGACGCCTTCGGAGCCATAGACCTTGGTCGAAGAAGCCAGGCCAACATCCATGGTTCCGGCCTCGAGATCGGCCGCAATGCGGAAGTTGATGAGACGCATGGCCTCCAGGCGCACAAAGCAGTCTGCAAGCGTTCGACGCACCCATGGCAGATCCACCGCACGGTGACCGTTCTCTTCCTTGGCCTTGGCCCAGGCCAGCACCTTGCCGAAAGGCGCAAACACCTTGTCGGACCAGGCTCCCAGCCCCAGACGCTCGTGATTGAGCTGCGCCGTAATGAGCTTCCAGCCGCCGTTGAGTTCACCTATCAGGCGAGAGGCAGGAACTTGCACGTTGTCGTAGTAGGTCGCGGCCGTGTAGTTGCCAACGGTCTGGATCAAGGTGTGTGAGAAACCCGGGTCCTTGGTATCCACCACCATAATGGACACACCTTTGTGGCGCGCCAGATCGGGGTTGGTTCGCGCGGCCAGCCACACATAGTCGGCAGACTCGATGCCGGAGGTCCAGAGCTTTTGACCATTCACCACAAAGTGGCCGGTTTGCAGATCGCCCTGCAGCTGCGCCTGCGTCTTGAGCATGGCCAGATCGGAGCCGGCACCAGGCTCGGAATAGCCGATGGCAAAAATGATGTCGCCACTGGCCATGCCAGGCAGAAACTCCTTTTTCTGCGCTTCCGTGCCGTGCTCCATCAAAGCAGGGCCTACCGTGCTGATGGTCACAAAGGGCAGCGGTGCGCCGGCGATATTGGCTTCTTCAAAGAAGATCAGCTGCTCGGTCGCCGACAGGCCCTGGCCGCCATACTCCTTGGGCCAGCCAATGGCCAGCCAGCCATCGCGCCCCATCTTGCGAATCAGTGCACGGTACTCATCGCCACCTTCGGCGCCGCGCATGCGGGCCTTGATCTCGGGCGTCATCAGCTCCGAAAAATAGTCGCGAACCTTCAAGCGCAGCGCATGCTGCTCGGGGGTCAAGTCAATCATCATGGCTTGTTCTCCTTTGCCTCAGGCGTCGTCGCCCAAAATCAGACCACTGGTGGGCACGCCGGTACCGGCCGTCACCACCATGTTGTGTACGTTCTGAACCTGATTGACCGACTGGCCGCGAATCTGACGCACCGCTTCGGCAATACCGTTCATGCCGTGGATGTAAGCCTCTCCGAGCTGGCCGCCATTGGTATTGATGGGCAATGAACCGCCACGTGCATGCTCTCCGGCACGGATGAAGTCCTTGGCCTCGCCACGCGGGACAAAGCCAAACTCTTCCAGCTGGGGCAGCACAAATGGAGAGAAATGGTCATAGAGGATGGCGCTTTGCACATCCTTGGGTGTCAGGCGACTTTGCTTCCACAGTTGCTTGGCCACATGTCCCATTTCAGGCAGACCCACGATCTCCTTGCGATAGAACGACGTCATGCTTTGCTGACCTTCCGTCATACCTTGGGCCGCGGCTTTGATGTACACGGGCTTAGCCTTGAGATCGCGCGCACGCTCGCTGGAGGTGATGACCATGGCCACAGCGCCATCGGACTCCTGGCAGCAATCGAGCAAATGCAATGGCTCGCAGATCCAGCGGCTGGCCTGATGCTCTTCCAACGTGATGGGTTTGCCATGAAAAAAGGCTTTGGGGTTGGTGGCCGCAAAATCACGCACGGCGACTGCTACGCGGCCAAAGTCCTCGCTGGTTGCGCCAAAGGCATGCATGTAGCGTTGTGCAAACATGCCCACCCAGGAGGCCGGTGTGTGAAAGCCATGGGGCATGTACCAGCCATAGTTCACATTGTCAAAAAATGGGGTGCTGCCGAAACCATAGCTGCCGGAGCCAAAGCGGTACCAGCTGCGCTCATTCATGGCGCGGTAAACCACCACGGTCTTGGCCACTCCGGTGGCAACCGCCATCGCGGCGTGCAAGATCGGGGCGCAAGCAGCACCACCACCGTGCGGTGCTTGCGAGAAGAAATTGACGTTGCGAGCACCCAGCAAGCGTGCGATTTCATAGTCGGGCACCTTGTCCACGGTGTAGGAAGAGAAACCGTCGACTTCCTTTGGATCAATGCCCGCATCCGCCAGAGCGGCCAGCGTAGCTTCCATCGCCAGACGCAGCTCGGTACGGCCGGAATTCTTGGAAAACTCGGTGGCACCCAAGCCGGCTATGGCTGTGCGCCCAGAAATATTCATGTCTGTCATGAGTGTGTCTCCGATTCTTTTTATGGCAGGGCTACTTGCACGGTGCCGCTCACATGAGCGCCCATGGAGTTCGTGCCCTTGAGCGTGATCTGCACACTGCGCGTGGCATCGTTCTTTTCGGTGATCGATCCGGTGAGCTTCATGCTGTCACCTGGATAGTTGGGAGCTCCAAGACGGATCTTCAGATCCATCAAACGTGCCTGCGGACCCGCCCAGCTCTCCACGAAGTTCTGCACCAGCCCGTTGGTGGTGAGGATGTTCATGAAAATATGGGCCGAGCCCAGCTGGCGTGCGGCTTCTAGGTCGTGGTGACCGGGGAAATAGTCACGCGTCGCAATCGCACCGCCGGCAATCAGGGGAACCGTAATCGGTACCGTCACGCTCTTGAGTTCATCGCCGGTCTTGACCGATTCAAAGCTTGGGGTTTGGATGTCCATGATCTAGTTCCTGTTAGCGGTCTTCGGGAAGGTCGTACTTCCAGCCAAGGTTGTCGTTGTCGGCCAGCCATTGGCCCAGAGCTTCAAGGTGGTGCTCACCGCTGCCAGCCTCCACGGCCAATGCACGGCACCAGAACTGGAAGCGGTGCATGGGATAAGTCACATCCACGCCCATGCCGCCGTGCACGTGCTGCGCCACACGGCCAACCTTCAGACCCATATCGTTAGACTGCGCACGCACGGCATGTGCTTGCGGCGCACAAGGCAGCCCGGCATCCAGACGCCATACCAGTTGCGCCAAAGTGCTGCGCTGTGCCTGCATCAGGATGTAGCCATCGGCCATCTGCCCGGCCACCAGCTGAAAGGAGCCAATCGGGCGATCAAACTGCTTGCGTTCGCTGACGTAAGCCACCGTGCGCTGCAGTTGCTCCCGAATCACGCCTTGCTGCAAGGCGGCAAGGCTGGCGATCGCATGCTCGTTGACCCAGGCCAGGGCCGCTGCATCCAGCACCGCCACAACCTTGGTATTGGCAAAACTCAGATCCGCAACAGCGCAGTAGTCTTCGCGCATGCCGGAAACGCGGCTCACCGTGGCATCGTCGAGCGCCACCAGCACCACCTGCTCCACGCCCTTGGTATTCGCTGCCACCAGCAGGCCGTACTTGGCTTGCGCACCCAGAGCAATGCCTTGTAGTTTGCCGTTGAGCCACTCGCCTTCAAGCTGCAGGTTTGCGCCACGGGTGTTGAACAGGGTCTGCAAAGACACGGTGACCAGCTCGCCTTGCAAGGCCTGCTGAACCACCGCCTGCGCAGGCTCCGAACTCTCCGCAAACTTGACCAGCGCGGCCGCCGCCACCTGCTGCTGCCACAGCGGCACCTGCGCCAGAGCACGCCCTTGCTGCTCCAGCACGGCCAGCAACTCGGTCATGCCAAGGCCCAGACCGCCGGCCGATTCGGGAACCAGGATGCTGTTCAATCCGGCCGCCACACACTGCTGCCACAGGTCCTGCATGAAGGGCTTGCCCGAGGTATCGTGCTCGCGCAATTTTTCGTCGGTGCAGTAGTCGGCAAACAGGCTTTGCGCCATGTCGGCAAATGCACGCTGGTCTTCACTGAGTTGGAAATCCATGAATGTCTCCTCAGCGTTAAGCCACGGGGCGAAATTGGGGCAAGGTCAGCTCGCCGTCATTGAAGGTGTTGAACTCCACCTTCACCTTCTGGCCGATCTTTACGTCCTCTGGCTTGATACCCACCAGCTGCGCAATCAGGCGAGTCCCCTCCTCCAGCTCGATCAGACCAATGGGATTGGGATGATCGAAAGGAGGAACTTCTGGGTAATGCATGACCACAAAGGAATACACCTCGCCCAGGCCGCTAGCCTGTACCGTGTCCCACTCAAAGGAATGGCAATGCGGGCATACCGGGCCGGGCGGGTGATTGAGCTCACCGCAAGACTTGCAATGCTGAATCAGCAGCTTGCCCTGCTTGACACCTTCCCAGAAGAAGCGGTTGTCGTCGCTGATGCCAGGCATCGGGCGCTTGGCCTTGGGCTTCTCTTCGCTCTTGGCTTCGGCCGCTGCCGGTGTCTGCGCATTGGCCGGACGGAACTTGAAGACGCGGAACAGCAGCTGCCCCACATGCTCGTCATCGCCGCTTTTCGCGCCGATGGAGTAGTAATCCATGATCAGCGTGACAAAGTAGCCCGTGCCCAGAGCCGTGGTCTTTTGCTCGCCCACGTTGTCCAGTCGCGTGGTGTAGTACAGGTCTTCACCTTCCACCACATCGCGATCAAAAGTCAGCTCGGAGTTCACCGCCACGGTGGAGGAAAATCCCTGCGCATCCATCAGCTTGACGACTTCGTAGGGGTTCTCGGTCGTGGAGCCTGGAGGGTAGTTGTTGGTGACCGGGCCTTCCATGCACCAGACCTGGAGCATGCCGGGCGGCGCAATCATTCGGCCATCGGCGGTGCGCTTTTCCATCACCCCCATGATCTCGCTCCAATGGCGAATCATGGGCGCATTGACTTTGTCCCAAGCGTAGACACGCCCGTACTGCTTGCCCACGAGAGCGCGGACTTCTGCCATCCAGTCTTGATCAATCAAGTTTGTCTCCTTTGTTTTTCACTTCGCTTGAGGTTGATGCGCCTGATCCGAATTGGCGGCGCCTAAAAATGCGGGGCGCTCGCCGCCACCGTGCAACAGCAAATTGCTGCCGCTCATGTAAGAAGCCTTGGAAGACGCCACGAACACGCAGGCGTCGGCAATGTCTTGAGGCTCGGCCAAGCGGCCGGCCGGAATCGTCTGGGCCACGGAGGCAATGCCTGCCTCGTCACCGAAATGCAGATGCGACTGCTCTGTACGCACCAGGCCGGGGCTGACCGCCACCACGCGCACCTTGGGTGCCCATTCCACGGCCAGAGAGCTGACCAGACTCAGTACCGCCGCCTTGGCCGCGCCATAGGCCGCAGTGCCGGGCGAGGGGCGCAGCGCGCTGATGCTGCCAATGCAGACAATCACGCCACCGCTCTCTTGCTGCTGCATGACGGCATTGGCGGCCTGCGATGCATGCAGCGTGGAAAAAAGATTCAGACGCAAAACGCCTTCGTGAAAACGCGGCGAAACGGTGGCCGAATCCACGGCCGGCGCACCTCCGGCGTTATTCACCAGCACATCGAGGCGACCATGACGCTCATGCACCTGCGTGACCAGATCCTTGACGGCCTGCGCCTCCCGCACATCGCAGGCAATGAACTCTGCCTTGCGGCCGGCAGCGCTGGGCAACTGCTCGGGCTGTTGACGTCCGCAAACGACCACCGTGGCACCGGCTTGCAAAAAGGCTTCGGCAATGCCTTTGCCTATGCCCTTGGTGCCGCCCGTCACCAGCACAACGCGAGATGAGTATTCTTGATTCGTGTCCATGCCTAGCAATTTAGGGGCCGGCATCAACACCAGATACGTCCAAAAGGACGATGTAGGTACCCAGTGGGAAAACGACCATTCAAGCCAGTACAAGCTTTATCGAAGGTCTTATGTCTCTTCTCGACAGCCCCGCGAATCCCACCGAAATTTCCACCTCCGAGCTGGAGGTTTCACTTCTTGAAGGCGGTGTCGCCGTGGTGCGGCTCAACCGTCCACAGGCCACCAATGCACTGAATCTTTCACTGCAAGCAGCACTGTCCCGGGCCTTCCTGGCACTCGGTGCCGATGCCAATGTCCGCTGCATCGTGCTGACCGGCGGAGACAAGGTATTTGCCGCTGGCGGCGACATCAAGAGCCTGGATTCCTGCGGCCCCATCGAGATTCTCGAACGCCATACGGAGCGCGTCTGGGCACCAATCGAGAAATGCCCCAAGCCCATCATCGCGGCGGTTTGCGGCTATGCATTCGGTGGCGGCTCGGAGCTGGCCATGCATTGCGACATCATCATTGCCGGCAAGAGCGCCAGCTTTGCCCAACCCGAAATTCGCATCGGCATCATGCCGGGCATCGGTGGCACGCAACGACTGGTGCGCGCGGTCGGCAAGTTCCAGGCCATGCGCATCTTGCTGACCGGAAAGCCCATATCTGCCGCAGAGGCTTACTCAATGGGTCTGGTCAGCCTAGTCTGTGAGGACGATCTGGTGCAGGCAGAAGCACTCAAGATGGCCAGCTTGATTGCCGCCATGCCACCGCTGGCAGTCGAACAGATCAAGGAAGTGGTGATTGCGGGCATGGACGCCTCGCTCGATACCGCTTTGATGCTGGAGCGCAAGGCCAATCAGATCCTGTTTGCCACGCAAGATCAGAAGGAAGGCATGAGCGCCTTCATCGAGAAGCGCAAACCCGTGTTTGAAGGCCGCTGAGCTGCTGAAGCAACGCTATGCAAACAGGAGCTGGTTGTGCTTTATTTCCATTGAGTTCAGGTAGAAAAACACTTGAAATCAAGAAAAATAAAGCGCTGCCAGCTATCTAAATATTAGCAAAAACCGAGGCCTGATTGGCGCTCAGCGGATCGTCAGCGCGACCGGATATTGTGTGCTCCGAACAGCGCACGCATGCGGCTCACCTTGCCTTGGGCATCAAAGCAGAAATGGTCGATAGGCGCGATGGTGGTGCGGCGACCTTGGTGCTCGAAGCTCACGGTGAACGCAAACATGGCCTCATTGGCTGAGGCCCTGACTTCACCTTGCAACGCGACCTCGAGCGGCAGCTTCAGCGCCTCGGTATAGAACGCCCGAATCTGCGCATGACCCCGCTTGGGTGGCGACCCCACGGGATCCTCGACCGAGGCATCCTCGGCATACATGGCCACAATGCCTTCGATATCGGCGTTACAGAGTGCCGCGATATAACGATTCACCACGGCGCACATATGCTCGGCGGTATTCATCTGCGGCCTCAGAATTGTGTGGGACGCATTTGCGCATCAATGCCGCCATCGACGCAGATCTGCGCACCATGCACATAGCTTGCCGCGGCACTCATCAAAAAGGCAATGACCGAAGCCATTTCCGCGGGCTCCGCGCGCCGTCCCATGGGCGGAATGAACTTGGCAATCGATTCACTGAAGCGCGCATCCTGCAGACCTGCCTGCAACAAAGGCGTCTCTGTGGCGCCCGGAGCAATCGTATTCAAACGCACGCCGGCCTGCCCCCAGGCCGTGACACGCTTGCGCACCGCCACCGTCAACCCGTTCTTGCTACCCGCATAAGCCAGATTGCCGCCCTGCTCGCCGGCGGCACTGACGATGGCCTGGGCCGCCGCCTCGTCTCCGCTCTCGAATGCGGCAGCCAATGGGTTCTTCTCCCATGGCAGATGAGCCGATGCCACCGAAGAGATGACCACCGCCGCAGGCGCCTTGCCACGCTGCAGTGCAGGCAGCAAACCATCAAGCAGTTCCACGGCGCCGAAATAATTGACCGACACCACCTTGCCAACGGGGCGAAATTGCGCACCCAGCCCCGCACACAGGACCAATCCATCCAGCATGCCGCCAGATTGCTCCAGCGCCTGCGCCAATGCTTGCTTGCGGCCTTGGGCCGTAGACAGATCGGCAATGATCTCAGCGTCGCGGATATCGATGCCGATGATTTTGTGACCGGCGGCTTCCAGCGCCTTTCTTGTGGATGCGCCGATACCGGTGGCGCAGCCAGTCATCACTACTGTGGACATGTCTCTTTCCTTTGGGTTGTTGCTTGAGTGGGCACATCAAAACCGACGTTTCGCGACGGCACCACATGCAAACGGACGATGTAGTTCCGCTACGGGGAATTTAGTGTGGCAGCTCCAACGCTGTTGCCAAGCCATCTGCCGCCAGAAGTTCCATGAATTTCACCCCGCCATCTCAGCCGCCCCTTGTCGACACGCTCAACGGGTCGAGCCCTCTCATCCCTGCAGGCCTGCCGGCCGACGTGAAACAGCAGATCCACACCAAGGCAAAAGGCAAGCCAAGCCTGCACGATCGGCGCTACGAAACACATGGATTCAAGCGCATCGCTCCCGCGGCGCACACAAAGCTGAGAACGTGCCGGTCTTCAGCGAAACGGCCAAACTAGACCACCCACTTGAATTTCATAACAATTGACAGGAGACAAACATCATGAGCAACCCCCACGCATTTCTTCTACAGCCTGGCCGCATCGGTAAGTTAGAGCTGAGCAATCGCATTGTCATGGCGCCCATGGGCGAAAACTTTGCCGGCACCGACGGCATATGCGGCGAAAAAGCCCATGCTTACTACGAGGAGCGGGCCGCCGGCGGTACCGGCCTCATCATCATGGGCACGACCGCCATCTCTTGGCCCAGCGGCACCAGCGAGCCCTATCAGCTGGGCATCTCCAGCGATGATTTCATTCCCGGCCTGAGCGAAGCCACGCGCCGCGTGCATTCCCATGGCGGCAAGATTGCGCTGCAAATCAACCACAGCGGCAAAGTTGCCGCCAACGACCGCGCCCACGGCCGGGAGATGTGGGTCTCTTCGCTCCCCCCCAAAGCGCCGGTGCATGACTCCATGCGCACCATCACGCCCAAGGAGTTTTCGACTTTTGTGGGTGTCGGCCCCTACCCGGAGCGTTACCGCGTCATGGACAAAGCCGATATTGCGCAGATGATCGAGTGGTTTGCCGCCGCAGCGGTGCGTACGCAGAAAGCAGGCTTTGACGCTGTCGAAGTGCATTGCGCGCACAACTACATGATTGCCAACTTTCTCTCGCCCTTCTTCAACAGTCGCACGGACGAGTATGGGGGCAGCTATGAGAACCGTACCCGGCTGCTGCGCGAGGTGCTCACCGAAGTGCGCAAGCGTGTGGGCCCCGACTATCCTGTCTGGGTGCGCCTGGATTCCGAGGAAATGCATACCCCGGGCGGCATTACCATGGACGAGGCACTGCAAACGGCCAAGCTGTGCGAGCAACTGGGGGTGAACGCCATCAGCGTCTCCGCCTATGCGCGCCTGCCCACGGGATCTGCGTTCACCGATGCACCGATTCCTCAAAAATCCAATGCCTATCTGCACTTTGCCAAGGAATTCAAGAAAGCCGTCGGCATTCCGATCATCTCGGCGGGCCGTTACGAGCTGGATGCTGCCAATCAAGCCATCGGCAATGGCGAGATCGACTTTGTGGCTTTTGGGCGCAAGCTGTTGGCCGATCCGGACATCGCCAACAAGCTGGCAAACAATGCAGCCCAGGATGTGCGCCCCTGCATCTTCTGCTATGCCTGCGTCAGCGAAATCTTCGTCAATCACCCCATCAAATGCGCCGTGAATGCCCGCACCGGCCATGAATTCGAGGCCCCCATCCGCTTTGTGGAAAAGCCCAAGCATTTGCTGATCGTGGGGGGAGGCCCTGCAGGCATGGAAGCCGCTCGAGTGGCGGCCCTGCGCGGCCACCGCGTCACCTTGCTGGAGCGCAGCGACCGCCTGGGCGGAACGCTGTTCTTTGCCGCTCTGGCTTACCCGGAGAACGGCCGCCTGCTCGACTATCTGGTCAAGCAGATGAAACACCCCAACATCACCGTCCGCTTGAACACGGCCGCTGATGCGGCATTGATAGAGACACTCCAACCCGATGAAATCTTTGTCGCCACCGGTGCCAAGCGAGCGGCTCCGGCCATTCCCGGCGCAGATCAAACCCATGTCTGGAGCGGCGATGAATTGCGCCGTCTCATGACGGGCGACCGCGCCGATGAGATTGCCAAAGCCAAGCTGAGCCTGACCGAGCGGGCCATGTTCAAGGCGGGCGGCATGCTGGGCGTCACGGACAGCACCAATGCCATTCAAGGTCTGTCCAAGCTCTGGATGCCATTGGGCAAACGGGTGGTCATCATCGGTGCCGGCCTGGTGGGTCTGGAGCTGGCGGAATTCCTGCTGGAGCGCGGCCGCAATGTCACCGTGCTCGATCCTGGCACGCACGCTGGCACGGAGCTTCCCATCGTCCGCCGCTGGCGTGTTGTCGAAGCGGTGAAGGCGCATGGCACTTTGCAGTTGCAAGCCCAGGTCACCAACATCGGCCGCAAGCAAGTTCAATGGACGGACAAGAATGGCGAGTCCCATGAAACGCCCGCGGACTCCGTCGTCATTGCTCTGGGCGCCGAAGCCGACAGCAGCGTGTCGGATGCTCTGCAGTCGAAGACATCGACGACGGTACGCCGCATGGGCGACTGCAGCGAGCTCGGCTACATAGAAGGTGCCATGCATTCCGGCCATCAGGCAGGCAGCACGGTTTAAACCTTCATCACGTGAGCACCCTCAGGCAACTTTGATGGCGGCCTGAGTTTCCCAATTTCTGCAGGAAGCTTTTATGTCCGCTATTTCAGAGCCACAGCTCGTCGTTGACAACCTCAGCTTTGCCGAAGCGCCCCGCTGGTACCAGGGAAAGCTGTGGTTTTCAGACATGTATGCGAACAGGGTTCATTGCGTGGATGCGGACGGCAGTATCGCCACCGTTGTTGAGGTTCCCGGTCATCCTTCAGGGCTGGGTTGGTTGCCTGACGGAAGGCTGCTGGTCGTGTCCATGCAGCAGCGCAAGCTGCTGCGCCTGGACCCACAGGGCCTGGCCACGCATGCAGATCTGAGTGCGTTCGCAAGCTTTGACTGCAACGACATGGTGGTGGATCGCCATGGCCGCGCCTATGTCGGCAACCTGGGGTTCGACGTATTCGCAGGCGCGCCCTTTCAAAGCGCAACGCTGGCCATGGTGACGCCGGAAGGAAATGTTCAGCCGGCGGCGCAAGACCTGGGCTTTCCCAACGGGGCCGTCATCACCCCGGACGGCAAAACCCTGATCATCGCCGAAACCTTTCACTACCGGCTCACGGCATTCGATATCGCCGCAGACGGCTCTCTAAGCGGTCGCCGCATCTGGGCAGATCTTGGCAGCGTGATGCCGGACGGTATATGTCTAGATGCACAAGGCGGCATCTGGGCTGGCTCACCATTGACTGCGGAGTTTGTACGTATCCGCGAGGGCGGTGAAATCACGGATCGCATTGCTTGCTCGCAGCCAGGTATTGCATGCACCCTGGGCGGAACGGACGGTCGCACCCTGTACCTGGTCAGCGGCCCCACATGCAGCCCCAGCGAGGCCATCGCCCAGCGGAAAAGCCGTATCGAATCGGTACGCGTCCCCATCGCTGGAGCCCAATGGGGGCAGAAGCTCGATTGAGCCGTTGATTCAGACTATTCAGCGCAGCAAAGCAAGCGCAGGAAGCTATTATTTCAATAGCTTCCTGCGCTTTATCTTTGGTGCCTTAAGGCCTGGAGTGCGATCTTAAAAATTAGGCGCTTCCACGCCGCCATCGACCGACAGCACCTTGCCCGTGATCCAGCTCGATGCTGGCGATGCCAGGAACAACACGGCAGAAGCGATGTCTTCGGGACGCCCCATGCGCGCCATGGGAGTGCTGCGCTCCATACGCTCTTTGCGCTCGGGCGTCAGAAACGGTGCCAGTGCGTCCGTCATGATGGTGCCGGGCTCAATCGCATTGATACGGACCACGGGGCCAAAGTCCTGCGCCAGATTGCGCGTGAGCTGATTCAGCGCCGCTTTGGATGCCGCATAAGCACTGAAGTGCTTTTGCGCATACTTGGCCGCAACGGAAGAGATATTGATCACAGCGCCGCCGCCCGCAGTCTCCATCGCGGCTGCCGACTTCTGGATCAGGTTGTACGCAGGCACGACGTTAAAAGACAGCATGTCGGCCACGGACGATCCCTTGAACTTGCGCGGATCGCTGGGGCCGCCGCCTCCGACGTTATTGACCAAAACAGTCAGCTTGCCCAGCTCCTGCAACGTGCGTTGCATCAGCCGATCCAGATCTTCTTCCTTGTTGGCATCACCCGGCACGATGATGGCCCGGCGCCCCATGGCAATGATTTCAGCATTGACACTGGCCAGATCGGCCTCGGTGCGTGCAAACAAGGCCACATCGGCACCGGCCCGGGCCAGCATCAGCGCACAAGCGCGGCCAATGCCCTTGCCAGCGCCGGTCACGACAGCGACCTGACCTTCCAGCGAAAACTGGCGAAAAACGTCATTCATGAAAAAACCTCAAATGTGTTTGGCACAGGCTCATGGTCCGCAGGCTGCGATGCATGGGCATCGGCCAAACGGACCAAGCCGCTCAAAAATTCAGACCTGCTTTCAGGGAGTCACTGCAGCGTTGAGCATTTCGGCAAACTGTTGGGTATAGGGCGGCAGCATTCCCCATTCACGTCGAGGATCATGGCTGCCTGCGCGATAAACCGAGCGGGCATGGCTGAACTCAAGAAAGCCTTCGCGGCCGTGATAGTGCCCCATGCCCGATGCACCCACACCACCAAATGGGGCCTCTTCCAGCGCAGGGTGCATGGTCACGTCATTGACAGTGACGCCGCCAGACAAGGTGTTGTTCAGCACCCAAGCCAGCTCCGCCTCGTCACTACCAAAGTAGTACAGCGCCAGCGGGCGCTCGCCGGCATTGATTTCGCTCACGGCATCTCGCAAGTGCTTGAAGCTGCGCACCACCATGGCTGGACCGAAGATCTCATGCTGCGAGATCTCGCAATCCTGTGGAGGGTTGATCGCAATCGCCAGCGGCAGACGTCGATCCGAGCCGGTCTGTGCACCACCGACTTCGATCACCTGAACTCCGCGCGCCTTTGCATCCTCAACATAAGACTGCACACGTGCCAGATGGCGCTCGTTGATGATTGGCGTCACATCGCCGTTACCGTCAATCGTCGGATACAGGCCCTCATAGACGGCGCCCATCTTCTCGACAAGCTCCTGCAGGCGGGATTCATGCACCCAAACAGTGTCGGGCGAAACGCATAACTGGCCAGAATTAAGAGACTTGCCCACCGCAATGCGTTCGGCCGCATTTTCCAGGTCGGCCGTGTCACTCACCAGCACCGGAGACTTGCCGCCCAGCTCCAGGGTCACGGGAACGAGGTTCTTGGCTGCGGCCGTCATGATGAGCTTGCCCACCACCGTAGAGCCGGTAAAGACCAGATGATTCCATGGCTGCTCGGCAAACTCCGCGGCGACTTCGGGGCCTCCTTGAACCACCGCCAGTATCTGTGGATCAAAACGTTTGGCAATCGCTTCAGCGAGCACCTGCGCCGTTCGAGGCGCAATTTCCGAGGGCTTGAGCACCGCGCGATTGCCCGCAGCAAATGCGCATGCCAGTGGGGACAACAAAGTAAACAATGGCGCATTCCAGGTGCCGATGATGCCGATCACACCCTTGGGCTGGTATTTGACCCATGCCGTCGCACCAAACATATCGAAGGGCTTGATACTGGGGCGTGGCGAGTCATCCAACCAACCGCTCAGGCTGTCACGAGCATGCTTGAGCGAAGCCAGCGAGCCCAGAACATCGTTACCCAGGGAAAACACCGAAGGCCGTCCGCCAAAGTCCTCACCCATGGCCTGGCAAAGCGGATTTTTGCATTCAACCAGCATGTCAATGACTTGTTGCAAACGCTCAATACGCAGCTGCGCGCTGACGGGACCCTCCTCGATAAAAGCCTTTTTTTGCATGTCCAGCACCTGGCCTATCGAAAAATTCTGAATGGTCTGATTCATGTCTGTCTCCTTGTCTATGTAATAAGTGCAGAGCTTTCATGCTGGGGCCTCAGGAATACCCGGGCGTCGTCCATTAAGACGATGGCGCCAAAACCAAGCCAAAGCACGATGCTTTTCATGCCTACATCCCATATCACTCCGCAAGTCACTTGGCGCACTCATCTCAGCCTTGCTCTGCTTGCCTTGGTTTATATCTTTGCCTATATAGACCGGCAGGTAATTTCTATTTTGATCGAGCCCATCAAAAATGAATTCAACGCTTCCGACACGGAAATAGGCTTGCTTACCGGCCTAGCCTTCGGCCTGCTTTATGCCGTGATGGGTATTCCCGTAGGCCGAATGGCAGACAAGCACAATCGCCGCAACATTGTCGCCATAGGCTGTGGTCTGTGGAGTCTTGCCACCCTGGGCTGCGGCCTGGCCACACAATACTGGCAGCTGCTGCTTGCACGTATGAGTGTTGCGGTTGGAGAGGCTGGTGGCATGGCACCCTCCATCTCCCTGATCTCGGATCTCTATCCACCCAAGCGCAGATCACTGGCCATCAGCATTTTCATGATGGGCCCCAGCCTTGGCGTGCTTCTGGGCTTGTCGATCGGCGGCCTGATCGCTCAG
The DNA here is from genome assembly GCF_965139575.1 of Comamonas aquatilis. Taxonomy (NCBI): domain Bacteria; kingdom Pseudomonadati; phylum Pseudomonadota; class Betaproteobacteria; order Burkholderiales; family Comamonadaceae; genus Comamonas; species Comamonas aquatilis. The sequence goes on from NZ_CBCSIW010000007.1 coordinate 132,907, forward strand.
CATTACGGCTGGCGGGCCACCTTTCTGGCGTTTGGCCTCCCCGGCATGCTGCTGAGCCTGATTGTCTATGTGCTGGTGAAAGAGCCCTTACGCGGCGCATTCGAGCAAGCCGCCGCCAAACCCACCCCCAGTGCAACTAAAACGCCTCAGGAGTCCTTGATTCGCCAATTGCTGCGCCTGTGGAAGCTCAAACCACTGCGCAATGTAGCGATTGGCTGCGGCATCGCGGCAGTCTCGGGGTACGGCTATGCCGTATGGGCACCTACTTATTTCATGCGCACACACGGCATGAGCATTGCGCATGCCGGCCTGGTGTTCGGCCTGGCCAGCGGCCTGGGCGCCGTAAGTGGCGCAATTTTTAGCGGCTGGCTGAGCGACAAGTTGTGCTTGCGAGACTCTCGCTGGCAACTGGGCCTGCCAACGCTGGGCGTCTTGATTGCGCTGCCCTTGGGAGTGGCCATCTTTGTCTGGCCCTCTCAAGGCTTCTGGAACATTGGAGGGATTCATGTTCCCGAAGCCATGGGGTTCGTTCTGCTGTTTTCATTTTTCTGCAGCTGGTGGCCTTCGCTGTCATACAGCGCCGTAAGCCAGATGGTTTTGCCATCCGAACGCGGCGTAGGCCTGGCTCTGCTCAATTTGTTCATCACCTTGCTTGGCGCCGGCATGGGTCCTCTCATTACCGGCGGCTTGAGTGACTACTTCGCCCATACACATGGCGCAGATGGTCTTCGCTGGGCGCTGGCCAGCATCGTCATGCTGATGAGCTTCAGTGTCATGTTTCTGGGCTCATCGCTGAATCCCTATCAAAAACGCCTCAAAGATCTTCAACCGGCCTTTGCCTGATTGCAGAAATCCTTCCGTATTTCATAGCTATCCATGCCCACACCTGTCGTATTCATCACCGGCGCGAGTCGCGGCATCGGTGCCGCCACCGCCATTCACTTCGCGCGCAATGGCTGGCGTGTAGCCATTACCGCGCGTACTCAAAATGAGGGCACGAAGCTGCCGCATCAGCTTCGTCTGCCCGATGGGCAATTGCTGGCTGGCAGCCTGGCCAGCACGGCGACGGAAATCGAAGCCGTGGGCGGAGAAGTATTTGCGCACGCGATGGATTTGATGCAGCTCGCCTCCCTGGACACCGCAGCCAATGCGGTGTTGGAGCACTATGGTCGCGTCGATCTGCTGATCAACAACGCCGTATATCAAGACCGTGAAGTCAATGCATTGATTCCACAACTGGATTCTGCAGCCATGGAGCGCACGTTTCAAGGCAACGTGATTGCCCCGTTTCATTTGGCACAGCGCCTGCTGCCAAGCATGGTGGCGCAAGGCGGCGGCCGCATCATCAATATGTGCTCCGGCGCCGGTCAATACAACCCACCGGTTTCCGCGGACAAGGGTGGATGGGGCTTTGCCTATGGCGCCTCCAAGGCGGCCATCGCACGACTGGCGGGGTGCATCAACACGGAATACAAAACACAGGGCATTTGCGCATTCAGTGTCAATCCCGGTGTTGTGACTACCGAGGCAGTCAAAGCCACGCTGGGCGACGACGGAGTGCTAGCCCAACGTTATGGAGCAGCCACACCTGCGCAGATCGCCGCTGCACTGTTCTGGCTCGGTACGGCAGCAGACGCCCCGAGCTTGGCCAAAGCGCCAACCATGCTTGAACTGCAAACCTTGATAAAAGAGCGCCTGGAAATCACGGCCTGAGCGGACTTTGCGCCAGATCAAGCCGGTAAAAGCGGACTCGTCCGAACAGAGTATGCGGCTGCGTCGAGCGTCTATGAAGATCAATCGTCCACACAAACATACCCGGAGACACAACCCCCATGGCAACCACGAAAGACTATCGCCTCGGTGAATTTACCTACCCGCGTGGCTGGTTCATGATTTCCGAAGCCAAAGCACTAGACACCCACAAGCCCGTGGCCGTCCGCTTCTTTGGCCAAGACTTCGCACTGTATCGTGGCCGAGAAAGCGGCAACGTCGTTCTGCTGGACGCGTACTGCCCCCACATGAAAACCCATTTGGCGGCATCCAATACCACCAGCTATGTGGTGATTGATGGCGGCGGCAGCAACGTTGAAGGTGACGGCATTCGCTGCCCATATCACGGCTGGCGCTTTGGAGCAGACGGCAAGTGCAACGACATCCCTTATCACGACGGCGCCATTCCAGCTGCGGCCGCAGTCAAGAGCTGGAAAGTGGTGGAGCAATATGGTGCGATCTGGGTTTGGTTCGACCCAGAAGGGGGCGAGCCTGACTATGAACTGCCCACATTCAGCGCCTGGAACGATGAGACTTATGTCAATGGCGAATGGGATTACCTGGGCGAGTTGAATCAGCACCCGATGGAGGTCATTGACAATATTGCCGACTACGGCCATCTGAGCCCCATCCACGGCTCAACCGTTGAGCGCTTTGAAAATGTCTTCAAGGGCCACAACGCTATTCAGCGCCAATGCGGTGGACATCGTACTTTGGTGGGTGAAGGCGGTGCCAGCGCAGACCTGCATACCGACACCTGGTACCACGGCCCCGGCATTCTGGTTTCCAAGGTCAGCGGCATGTTCAACTCTTTCATGATGATCATGCACACCCCCATTGAAGACGGCAAGATCAAGGTCTGGCACAACCTGCTGGTACAAACCTCGCATGCAGGCAAGCCCAACAAGGCCGACGTGGTTTCCGCCAAGCAGTTCCAGGATGCCAGCCGCCTGGCATTTGCGCAGGACTTTGAAGTCTGGTCGCAAAAAGCCCCTTGCCTGAACCCGCTGTTCATTCCCAGCGACGGTGCCTTCCTCAAGGCCCGCATCTGGTACAAGCAGTTCTACAACCCTCGCGCCAAGACTGCCGACTACCTGGATCAGTGCGAAGGCAAATACGTGCCCAAGGGTATGGTTGCGTACACGCAGGAAGAGACTGCTGAAGCTTAAAAATCAGCACCAAAGCTAAGGCCCATGGAATATTGCATGGGCCTTTTTTATTGTTTCTTCACGGACTCGTGCGAGATGAGTTGCAACCTGCTTGTCTCGGCCTGTGCGGCTTGCGCCCCTGCAGCCACGTTATGCCTGCGGTCCGTGCTTCAAACATCCATCTGGCAACAAGCACTGCAGGTTGCATGTTCACCTCACGCCATTTGCCAAACATCCGGTCAAACGCTGCCCAGATAACTTCTTCGCCTTGAGGCCAAGAAGATACCCGGATTCAGCAGATGAGCCGGCAAGCTTTAGGCTGCGGCCGGCGCATACAGGGTGCGATAGGCCTTGGGGTAGAACATCATGGCCTTGGCATAGGCCATCAGACCAGGAATCATGACGCACATCATCACCAGCAAGGCATAGCGCAGGCCCTGGCCCGGAGCCATGGCGTTGAATACATCACTGAGCCAGCCGCTGGCAATGGGTCCCAGCCCGTTCCCCAGCAAAGCCCCCGACATCAACACCATGGCGCTTGCCGTCGCACGCCGCTGCGATGGAACCACAAGGCTGAGCGCTGCATAGGTGGCTGAAGCCCACCAAGGAGCAAAAAAGGAGTAGCCCATCAGCAAAGCAATGGAGATGTAAAAATGCTGCTCTCCCATCAGCAGATATCCCATGCCAAACACCGTAGCAAGGGATAGAGCCACTAGCGGCACACCCAACTGCCAGCGCAGGTGACGTTGGGCCATGCGGTCAGTAGTCCATCCCGAGATCAGGTTGCCTGTGACCGAAAGCACTGCGCCGGTCGCCGAAATCCAGCCTGCGTCGGTGAGCGAAATATTGAAGCGTCTGCTGAGCAAGGCCATGTTCCAGGCCCCCACGGACAGACAGGCCAGCAATGCGCAAGCGGCACCAATGATCAACCAGCGCGTCACTGGTTCGCGCCAGATCAGAACAATTGCAGGAGTCGTTGTCGTAGGCGTTGCAGAGCCTGCGGGCTGCACCATGCGATCTGCACGTGCAGGCTCCTGCACGGTCAGCTGCAGCACCCAAGCCAGAACAACGCTGGCGCAGCCAATGACCGCCATTGTTGCGCGCCATCCCCACATCTCGGCCAAAGTTGGCCCCAGGAGCAAGGCAAGCAGCGCGCCGGCGCTGGCGCCCATGCCGAACACACTCATAACACGCGATCGCTCCGATGGCCCATACAGATCAGCCAGTATCGACATGGATGCCGCTCCCCCACCCGCATCGCCCAGTGCGGCGCCCGCGCGTGAAGCAGTCAACCCCCCTGCGCCGGTCGCAAATGCCCCTAATGAGGCAATACAGCCACCCAGGCCGCGGCACCATGCAATCAAACTGCGGCGCTCATGCTTGTCCGCCAATCGTCCAAGCGGAAGACCGAGCAGCCCGAAGGTCACTGCAAAACCCATTCCGGTAATCAAGCCAATCTGCAAATCGGTAAAACCGAATTCCCTCTTGATGGGCTCAAGCAGTACCGCCAAAATCTGCCGGTCCATGAAGGTCACCGCAGAAAGCATGGTGAGTAATACCAAGGTATAGCGACGCGAGCGCTGCTCGGAGTGTGGATTGCTCATACGATTTTTAGTCACCTTTGGCCTCTGAAAGAGGCTTTCTGCAAGTGATCAATGCACTCCGCAAAGGGAGCGCGCGACATGAAGGTGTATTGACCTCTCTTGCCCTATGGTGCGCACTACGGCCCTGTCGCTCATCGTCCAAACAGACCTTGTTTCAAACAATCGGCCCGTCAGGTGCACTCACTGCATGCTCAAGCCACACCCGCGCTTTGTCCGGTCCGGATCTGATTGACATAGCTTTTCAGCGTCAGCGCATACGCAGCCACAGCCACCAGATAAAAAGCCAGCATGCACACCAGTGCCCAGCGCAACGACTCGACACCAGCCAGGCCGCTGAGAGCATCACTCAGCATGCCTGCGGTCAAAGGTCCCAGCCCTCCACCAGCAGCCGTGACCAACAAGTTGTAGATGGCCAGCGCCGTTGCCAGATACTTGGCTGGCACCACATTCGTCAAGGCGGCGTAGGTCGGAGCCACCCAAAAGCTGGACAACACAGCAAACACCAGGTACGCAGGCATGGAATGCGGAATCTGCAAACCACCGAAGGCCCATGGTGTGGATGCCGGAGCCATATAGAAATACAGGCCAAACGGAACAGATGCCAACACCCCCAGCACCGGCACCCCAATCTGCCAGCCCGGACTGCGCTTCGCCATTCGGTCCGTCAACCAGCCGCTGAGCACTGCACCGATGATGGCTGCGCCGCCACCGAAAATCCCCATCAAAGCGCCAGCATCCTTGAGCGACAAGCTGTGTGAACGCACCAGAAACGAGGTGTTCCACATGCCGATTGCATAACCGGCAAAAGCCAGCAACAAACTCGCCAGACCCAGGCCGACAAAGGCAGCGTTTTTACGCAAAGCCAAAACCACATCGCCGAAGCGCTCGGTCACCAAGCCCACGGCTTTCTCGGCCAGCGCCTGGGGATCACGCTGCTGCGCACCACGCTCAGGCTCGGAGCAGGTAAAACGCAGCAAGAGCGCAGCCACAATCCCTGGAATTGCCAGCGAGAGAAAAGCCTGCCTCCAACCATATTGCTGTGCAATCCAGGCCCCCAGCCCCAACCCAAACAAAGTGCCGAAATGCGGGCCCAGCATGAAGATGCTCATGGCACGGCTGCGCTGCTCAGGTGGATACACGTCGGCGATCATGGATCCTGAGGGAGCCGTACCACCGGCCTCGCCGACCGCCACAGCTACGCGGGCCCCTACCAGGCTCCAGAAGCCCAACGCCATTCCGCACAACGCGGTAGCCAGGCTCCAGGCCAGACAGCAATAAGAGACCAGGTTTCGGCGATTGGAGCGATCGGCCAAGCGCCCGAAAGGCACGGCCAATATGCTGTAGAACAAGGCGAATGCCAGCCCCGTGAGCAAACCCATGGCACTATCGGAGACGCCAAATTCTTCCTTGATCGGCTGAATCAGCACACCCATGATGTGTCTGTCGATCATGCTCATGGCATAGACAAACAGCAGCACGACCAGCAGGTAATGTCGTCTGAAACCTCTGGTTTTTGGCAGGGCTGAAGCCTCCGAATCCGCGGCAGACTTGTCTTTGGCAGAAACCGATGGGATTTGCATTTTTGTCTCCAAGTTCAACTCTGGCCGGTATCTACCGTGTCTCCACACGCCCGCCGGCGAGTAAGAACAAAAGCCTTCAACCACAGCCTGCGCCCAAGGCGCAGCCCTGTGATGAATAACGCCATCCAGATAAGCAATGCATGACGCAGCGGCAAAAGCACTTGCGATGGCCTCCTGGCCCTGGCTCCCGCAGCTCAGAGCAAACAAGGGTGTCCATTAAAAATGGGCCTGAGCCCATTTTTAATTTCCTCATCAACAGATTATTTGTTGCCCAGCCAGGCCACGCTGTTAAGGAAAATTCGCACCAGCTCCGTCTGGCGACGCACACCTGTTTTGGAGAAGATGGAGCGCAAGTGAGCACGTGCCGTGTTGCGGCGAATGTTCAATGCCTCTGCAGCTTCCTCCAACGACAGGCCATTGGCTAGTTGAATCGCCAGCAGCGTTTCGGCCGGAGTCAGCTGGAACAACTGCTGGGCCAATTTCACGGGTGGATCCGCCTTGCCGCCGGTGTCGCGTACAAATACGGCCACACTGGGGCGCTGCTTGCCTTCGGTCCATTCGTCGGGGGAGATGCTTTGCACCACCACCCCCCAGTTAAGTTGACCCGACTGGCGGCTGACCGACATACCTTCGGTCATAGACAGGCGCGAGACCTGGGTATGCATCAGCGCGTCCTTGATCAGACGCTGGAGCTTGCGGTTGTCGTTGCCGTAATTGGCCTCCAGCATTCCACCGGAGATCTTCAGCCCATCCTGCATCTCCAAAATACCGGAAGCCGCGGGGTTGGACTCAATGACGAGGCCGTTCTGATCCAGAATCACCACGCCCACCATGAGCTGCGCCATGGCTCGGCTGTAGAGCGAGATCACCTGGCGATCCTGATGCAGCGCAAGGTGCAGATTCAGCGCGCGCTTGAGGTGCGAGAGCAGCATGCCAGCGAAGTTTCGCTCTTGCTGATTGAAAGCAGGACTGCTTTCAGAGCGCGTGACACGCAATCCATAAACGCAGCCATCCTTGGTAGCCACATCGGCCGCCATGACGTGAAACACCTGCAGACCCTTGCACCAGTCTTTGTAGTATTGCGAGCCGCGCCATTCGGACTCCGGCATCACATCACCAATCGTCACGATACGGTCCGTTGGCATGCCTCGAAACGGACTCATGCTGATCTTGGGGTTGCTCGAGTCAATATCTTGACGGTCGCCCGCAGCGGAAACAATCAAACCCACGTCATCCGCATTCCCGGGGCGCACAATCAACGAGGTGTAGTTACCACCCAGTTGCAGGCGAATCGCCTCGAGAAACGGCTTCCAGCTTTCGGGGTCCTGAGCAGCCTCGTAAAGCAAGCTGGTGATCTGACTGAATTTCTCAGCCGAAATGTACTCAGTATCTTTAGTTGCATTCATGGCTACAGGTTTTTCGAAAACCGGTACATCCTTGAGAACACAGGCCATAGAAGGCGATGGGTACGTTGAAAACCCCATTCTTGCGTAAGTACTGTCCATCAGCATGCTCAACCTCTTTGAAAAGTGGTTTTAGACGGATTAATTCAGTTCAAACAAGCCGGCAGCGCCCATGCCACCCCCGATACACATGCTGACCACCACATAACGGGCGCCACGGCGGCGGCCTTCCAGCAGCGAGTGCCCCACCAGGCGTGCACCCGACATGCCAAACGGATGACCTATCGCAATGGCGCCCCCGTTCACATTCAGACGATCTTTGGGAATGCCCAGCATGTCGCGGCTGTAGATCACTTGACAGGCGAAAGCCTCGTTGATTTCCCAGAGGTCGATGTCCTTGACTTCCAAGCCATGCTGCTTGAGCAATTTGGGAATAGCATAGACGGGCCCAATACCCATCTCGTCCGAGCGGCAGCCCGCCACGGCCATACCTCGATAGGTACCCAGTGGAGTCAGGCCCCGCGCCCGCGCTTCATCGGCACTCATCAATACGCTAGCACTGGCGCCATCCGACAGCTGCGAGGCATTGCCTGCGGTGATGAACTGACCTTCACTCACGCATTGGCCGTTCTTCCAGACAGGCTTGAGCTTTGCCAGGCTTTCCAGCGAGGTATCGGCGCGATTGCCCTCATCACGGGTAAGAGTCACCTCTTCAGCACCCGTGACATTGCCTTCCTTGTCGAACAGCTGCTTGACGGTGGTCAGCGGCACGATTTCATCGTCGAACAGACCCTTGGCCTGCGCAGCGGCCACACGCTGCTGGCTTTCCAAAGAGTATTCATCCTGAGCTTCGCGGCTGATGCCATACCGCTGGCTCACGATTTCGGCCGTTTCAATCATCTGGATATAGGCCGTTGGCTCTGCAGCCAGCACCGCCTTGGATTGGGCGCGATAGGAATTCTTGTGCTTGTTCTGCACCAGAGAGATGGATTCGAGACCACCAGCCACTGCGATGTTCAGCTCGCCGGTCATGATGCTTTTGGAAGCCGTTGCAATGCTCATCAGGCCGGAGGCACACATGCGATCGATCACCATGCCGCCAACGGTATTTGGCAGGCCTGCCGTGTAAGTGCACAGGCGTCCCAGGTTGTAGCCCTGAGTTCCTTGCTGGGCAGCGATACCCAAGATCACATCACCTACATCCGCTCCATCGACACCCACCTTGTTCAACGCAGCACGAATGACGTGTCCACCCAGCACAGGAGCCTCGGTATCGTTAAATGCTCCGCGAAATGCTTTGCCAATGGGAGTGCGTGCCGTAGCAACGATAACTGCGTCTTTCATCTCTGTCTCCAAACCTCGTTGTTGTTCATCACTGGAGCAAGTTCATTTGCTCTTCATTTCAAAGGTGGCCACTCTGCGGCGGCACTCCCTTGCTTAGCCGTTCAGCAGCTGTATAAAACTTTGTACACAATCGCTGGCACTCAATTGTTCCCGACAAAAAACAGCCGGCTGATGGTTTCGACCACACAGCCGGGTTTGTCCTGATCCTTGATCTGCACCGTGATGCGAATCGTGACCTGCACGCCGTCATCGCCCATCTGCGTCGCCGCAATCACCTCGCCGCTGCCGCGAATCCAGGAATTCACCAGCACGGGAGATGGAAAACGCACTTTTTCGCAGCCGTAGTTCACGCCCATCGTCAGCCCTTCATAGGCCACGAGCTGGGGCAAAAACAGATTGGCCAGCGAAAGCGTCAAGTAACCATGGGCCACGCAGGCGCCAAACGGGCCATTCCTGGCCTGCTCGGGGTCCACATGAATCCACTGGTGGTCACCCGTGGCATCGGCAAACTGCTGGATGCGCTCCTGGCTGATCTGCACCCATTCGGTCTCGCCCAGTTGGCGTCCCACGGCAGCCAACACCGAGGCAGCCGAGTCAAACATTACTTTTTCGGCAACGGCATTCATGGCTCAGGCCCTTTGCGAGCTGACAGAAACCACTTCACCCGTCATGTACGAGGAGTAGTCGCTGGCCAGGAAAATCATGACGTTGGCCACTTCCCAGGGTTCTGCGCCCCGGCCGAAGGCTTCTTTTTCGGACAGTTGGGCCAGCAGCTCTTCAGAAGCCGACTTCTTGAGGAACGCATGAATGGCGATGGAAGGTGCCACCGCATTGATACGGATACCGAATTCAGCCGCTTCCAGCGCCGAGCAGCGGGTGAAAGCCATCACACCCGCTTTGGCTGCGGCGTAATGCGCCTGCTCGACCTGGGCGCGCCAGCCCAGTACCGATGCGTTGTTGACAATCACGCCCTTGCCACGCGGCTGCATGACCTTGAGCGCGGCGCGCGTCATGCGGAAAGTACCCGTCAGCGTGATGTCGATGACCTTGCCCCACTCGTCATCGCTCATATTGACAACCTTGCAGCTGGTACCCAGACCTGCATTGTTGATCAGCACATCAATCCCGCCCATGACGGCATCGGCTTCGGAGATCAGGGCTTGAACCTGCTCTTCCTTGCTCACATCGCAGAGCTTGCCAAACACCTGGGTTAAACCCGTATCTTTCTTGATCTGCTCCACGGCCTCGGTCAGGCGACGCTCGTGCACATCCGAGATGAACAAGGCTTTGCAGCCTTCCTCTGCTGCACGTTTTGCAGCAGAGAAGCCAATACCGGCGCCAGCAGCAGCGGTGACAAGCACAGTTTTGTCTTTAAGCAGACCATGGGCAGCAACGTAAGAAGGAGAGCTTGTCATTTTTCGTCAAAGATGAGGATTGAGGGAATCATCTCTTTCGCCCCGGGCTGCAACATCGTCACTTTGGACGATAGGTCATTCCCTAATGTCGTTTGCCGGACATTCTCGACAGTGCGCTTGCCTCGCCAGAGAATGCTCGTGACATCGATTCTTCTCAGAGCGATGCAGAGAAAGTAAATGCCCGCACACCAATACAGCAAACGCGGCAAAGCCATCGGCGGCTGCCGGTTTGCAACTGATTTGCTTGAGGCCGCAGCCGCAATGGCGCTGATTCAGCGCGGCATGCCCAGGGCGCGCTCGGCCATGAGGTTCATCTGAATCTCGTTGGTGCCTGCGTAGATCGTGTCGGCACGGCTGACCAGCCACAGCTGTTGCAGCGCGGCGAGGGCCGAGTCCTTGAGCACCAACTCGCCCTGCTCGCCCAGGACATCCATGGCCAGCTCACCCAGATCGCGGTGCCAGTTGGACCAGGCGTACTTGGAGACCGAGGCCACCCGAAATAGCGTGTCTTCGCTGCTGGAGCGCAGCGCGTGGGCACGCAGCGTCTGCAGGCCCAGATCGGCCTTGGCCAGGCGCTGGCGCATCAGCGGGTCGCGGGCCGTGCCATTGCGCTTGGCCAGCTCAATGATCAGATCCAGCTCGTAGCGAAAATGCGCCTGCTGGCCCAGCGTGGATGCACCACGCTCGCAGCCCAGCAGATACATGGCCACCTTCCAGCCATCGCCCACCGGGCCCAGATGCAAAGCACCTTCGGTGCGAGCCCCGTCAAAGAAGACCTCGTTGAACTCCGAAGTGCCGGTGATCTGGCGGATCGGGCGCACTTCCACGCCCGCCTGCTTGATGGGCACCAGCAGCAGCACCATACCGGCGTGGCGCGTGCTGGCCGCCGCCGTGCCGACCTCATCGGTGCGGGCCAGCACAAAAATCCACTCGGACTCATGCGCCCAGGATGTCCAGACCTTCTGACCGTTGATCACCCATTCGCCCGTGGCTGCATCGCGATAGGCCTTGGTGCGAATGGCTGCCAGATCGGAACCGGCACCGGGCTCGGAGTAGCCCTGAGCCCAATAGTCGGTGCCGGCCAGAATGCCCGGCAGAAAGCGCGCTTTCTGCTCAGGCGTGCCAAAGGCCATCAATGTGGGGGCCAGCAGGGTCTCGCCAATATGGCCGATACGACCGGGGCCGCCGAGGCGCACATATTCCTCGTGAAAGATAACTTGCTGGGTCAGCGGCGCATTGCGCCCTCCGTACTGAGACTCCCAACCCAGCCCGGTCCAGCCGCCGCGGGCCAGCTCCCGCTCCCACTCCTTGGCCAGCTGCGCGTCATAACCCTCGGCACCCAGGCCGCTGGCATGCTTGAGCGGTGCGAACTGGCCCGTCAGATGCTGGCTCATCCATTCCCGCACCTCGGCGCGAAAGGCTTCATTGATTTCCGATTCCTGCATCTTCATGCTGCCTCCGTCACGCTCTCGTCCAACAAACGCACAGCCACCAATTCGCGCCACTGCTCCACCGTGCCCATGCGCTGGCTGGCCGACTGCGCGCGGCGGAAGAACAAATGGGGATCAAACTCCCATGTAAAGCCCACGCCACCATGGAGTTGAATGCTTTCACCTGTGGAAAAGAGAGCAGCTTCCGTAGCATCTGTGCGGGCTTGCGCTGCAAAATAGGTCAAATCGCTTGTATCGCCAGCGGTGTCAGCCATGAAAGCTGCTGCATAAACGGCAGAGCGCGCCGTTTCCACCTTGACCAACATCTGCGCTGCGCGATGCTTGAGGCCTTGAAAGCTGCCCACGACCTTGCCGAACTGCTGCCTTTCCTTGGTGTAGTCCACGGCCAGATTCAGTGCACGCTCGGCTACACCGACCTGTTCAGCGGCCAGACCGATGGCGGCCAGATTACGGGTCTGCGCCCACAGCTGCTTGAGAGCATCGCCATGCATCAGCAAGGCGGCGCCGGTCAACGCCACATTCACGGCCGATACCTGGGCGCTGCTGCGCGTGGCGTCCACCGTAGGCAGCGCCTGCACGCTCAGACCATCGGCCTTGGCGTTCACCTCCAGCAGACCCAGCGATCCGCAAGGCAGCGTGGCGGGCAACAGGAATACATCGGCATGTGCACCGGAGCCCACCTGGCTCCATTGGCCATTGAGCACCAGCGCATCCCCTTCGACCTTCAAGGTCGCAGCGGCCGGCAACTCGCCGCGCACCGTCATGCCCAGCACACAGATCTGGCCCGACGCGGCCAGGCGCGCCACCACCTGCAGGCCTGCCTCGGTCTGGCTCAGCGCCTTCCACAGCGGAGTGACGGCGACCACGGCATCAAAAAACGGCACGCAAGCCAGGTGGTAGCCCATCTGCTCTTGCAGCAGCACCAGCTCACGCCAGCCCAGGCCCATGCCACCTGCGGCTTCCGGCAAAGCCACGCTGCACCAGCCCATGTCCACTACTTCCTGCCACAGCGCGCGGTCCAGGCCGCCCTCGGCTTCACAGATCTTGCGGACCTGCGCCGTGCTGCTGTTTTCCTGCAAAAACACCGCAGCGCTCTCGGCGATCATTTTTTGTTCTTCGTTCAGAATTAAATCCATGATGGCTCGCGCTCAGAAAGTAAGAATGGGCTAGGCTGCCATCAGGTTCCGTACACTTTTTGCGGTGCGCGGCCCTGTGCGATCAACTGGTCAACCACTTCGGTCAGTTCCTTCGGCTCCCAACGGCTTTGCTTGTCACGGATCTGACCGGTGAACCAGCCGTCGGCCACCGAGATCTCGCCGCCCTTGGCTTCAAAGCAGCGACCGGTCACATGACTGGACAGGGAACTGCCCAGCCACACCACAATGGACGCCACGTTCAGCGGATCCCAGGCATCAAAGCCGGACTCGGGCTTTTTGACCATATCGGGCATGGCACCTTCCGTCATCGCGGTACGTGCAGCGGGAGCCAGGCTGTTGGCCGTGATGCCATAGCGCGCCATTTCCGCAGCCTGCACCAGCGTCAAGCCCGCAATACCTGCCTTGGCTGCCGCGTAGTTGCTCTGGCCAATGGAGCCTTGCAGGCCTGCGCCAGAGCTGGTGTTGATGATGCGCGCATCTACTGCCTTGCCGGCCTTCTTCTGATCGCGCCAATAGCGGCCAAACACATTGGCCATGCAGAAGTGACCGCGCAGATGCACGCGCATGACCATGTCCCAATCCTCTTCGGAAAGGCTCAGAAACATGCGGTCGCGCAGCACGCCGGCGTTGTTGACGATGACTTGCACATCGCCAAACTGGGTCACTGCCGCATCCAGAATCGATTGGGCGCCGGCTGTGGTGGTGATGTCGCCGGTATTGGCCAGCGCCTTGCCGCCAGCGGCGATCACTTCATTGGCCACAGCCTGTGCGGCTTCGGCGCGGATATCGTTGATCACCACATTGGCGCCCTCTTTGGCAAAAGCCAGCGCATAAGCGCGGCCCAGGCCACCGCCTGCGCCAGTGATCACCACGGTACGTTGGTCGCAAATACCCATTTCTTTCCCCTTTTTGCTTGCTTTGCAGCGCGGGCCAGCGGCCCGTCTGCCTTCTTGAAATTACGCTTTGAGTGCCGACAGGTCGGGCATGCGATGTGCCCATGGCAGGGCCTGCTCCATCTGCACCGCCAGTCGCAGCAAACGCCCTTCTCCCCCAAAGGGCGCGACAAAATGCACTCCCACGGGAATGTGGTCTGCCGTCCAGTGCACCGGCACACTCATGCCCGGGTGCCCGCTGATGTTGAACAGCGCCGTGAAAGCCGCTGACTTCATCGCTTCAGCCGCATAGCTCTGATAGGGCTGGTCGAGCCGCAGCGCACCGAGTTGCTGGGCAGGCACGGCCGTGGTGGGCGTCAGGATCAGGTCGTACTGACCGAGGAAGGCATCGAGCAAACGGCCTGCTGTATCAAAGCCCGCGCGTGCACGGTACAGGTCCAGCGCCGAGCCTTTTTTGGCCATCTGCAAAGCCACCCAGTTCAGCGGCTCCATCTCGTCTTCGCGCACCGCCCGGCCCAGCTGCTTTTCGCGATAGCTGACAGCGTTCAGCATGCCGGTGGCGGTAGCCAGGCCCTGGCCCGCGAAAATCTCGGCGATAGGCAGCTCGGGGAAGGCTTCTTCCAGCACATGGCCCATGGCCTCGCAGGCGCGTGCGGCCTTGTCCAGCGCCGCCAGGCAGTCGGCATGCACAGGCACGCCAAAGTGGTTTTTGCGCCAGATGGCAATGCGCAGCTTGCGCTCGGGCTGCTGCAGGGCTTGCACATAGCTGCCCTGCACATCCATGCCGGGGCGCACACGTGATCCCAGTTCTGGCCCTGCGGTCAAATCCAGCAACAAGGCGCTGTCACGCACCGTGCGGCTGACCACATGGTGCACCGACAGGCCCACGGCGCCATCCAGCGCATCCGGGCCGCCGGGCACGCGGCCACGGCTGGGCTTGAGACCGAACAGACCGCAATGCGCCGCAGGGATGCGGATGGAGCCGCCGCCATCTGTCGCATGCGCCACCGGCAACACGCCTGCGGCCACCAGCGCGGCGCTGCCGCCTGAAGAACCGCCCGTGGTGTGCTGCAGGTTCCAGGGATTGGGCGTGACGCCGTGCAAGCGCGACTCGGTCGTCGTCGTCATGCCAAATTCTGGCGTGGCGGTCTTGCCAAAAATATTGAGGCCCGCCGCCTTGTAGCGGGTGACCAGTGTGGAATCCTGCGCCGCCACCGCATCTTTGAAGAAGCCGCAGCCATTGGTGGTAACCGTGCCCGCCATGCTGGCGCCCAAATCCTTAAGCACAAAGGGCTGACCCCAGAGCGGAGCTTTTGCGCTTGCCTGCTTGCGCGCATCTCTGCCCATGCTCGAGAGCTTTTTTGCATGCTCGCGCGCCATATCGTAGTTTTTGACAACCACGGCATTGAGCTTGGGCAAAGCTTCTACACGCGCAATCGCTGCATCCAGTGCCTCCAGTGGCGTGACCTCGCCCGCTCGCAGCTGACCGGCCATGGTGATGGCATCGTCAGGCGCGGAGCGGCTGACAGCCGATCGGGCCAAAGCCGGCGTTGCAGGCAGAGCAGCCGTCGCCGCTGTCGCTGCAGCGCCCAGCAAAAAAGTACGGCGATCGTTAGCTGTCGCGTTGTTTTGCATGTCTTGATATCCGTTGGTGTTTTGGAATGGCTGACGCAAGTTTCACCCCTGTGAGCAGACAACAAAGGCGGACACCGTCAGGTGTCCGCCTTGCAGCCGATCAGAGGCGCTCGATGATGGTGACGTTGGCCTGCCCACCACCCTCGCACATGGTCTGCAATCCATAGCGACCACCCGTACGCTCGAGCTCGTGCAGCAAAGTCGTCATCAGCTTGGCTCCCGAAGCGCCGAGCGGATGACCCAGAGCAATCGCGCCCCCGTTGACATTGGTCTTGGCGTGGTCGTAGCCGGTTTCCTTGAGCCAGGCCATGACCACGGAAGCAAACGCTTCATTGATCTCGACCAGATCCATGTCGGCGAGCTTCATGCCGGCCTTCTTGAGTGCGTACTCGGTCGCCGGAATCGGGGCTGTCAAATGCCAGATCGGGTCATCAGCGCGCACGCTCATGTGGTGAATACGGGCACGTGGCTTGAGGTTATAGCGTTTAAGCGCTTCCTCCGATACCACCAGCACGGCGGCAGCCGCGTCGCAGGTGGAACTGGAAACGGCCGCCGTGATCGACGGATAGGTTGGGTCCACTGGCGCCAGGGTCGCCATCTTCTCCAGCGTGCTCAGGCGTGCGGTTTCATCCATCTTGAAATCGCCAAACGGTACGATTTCGCGGTCGAAGCGACCTTCGGCGATGGCTTTGAGCGCTCGGTCATGGCTTTCCTTGGCAAAGACCTCCATGTCAGTACGGCTCACTCCCCAATGGTCGGCAATACGCTGGGCCGCGTAGAACTGGTTGACCGGCGCATTACCAAAGCGCGCCTGCCAACCCTTGCTCTCGGCAAATGGCGTGGTGAAACCCAGCGCCTGACCGGCAATCATGGCCGAGGAGATGGGAATCGAGCTCATGGTCTGCACACCGCCGGCCAGTACCACATCCTGCGTGCCGCTCATCACGGCCTGCGCTGCGAAGTGGATGGCCTGCTGAGACGATCCACACTGGCGATCCACCGTGGTGCCTGGCACATTCAAAGGCATGCCGGCCGCCAGCCACGAAGTGCGGGCAATGTCGCCGGCCAGGGCACCGACGGTGTCCACGCAGCCAAAGATCACATCGTCATAGTCGGCAGCAGGCACGTCATTACGCTCGACCAGCGCCTTGATGACATGGGCTCCCAGATCTGCGCCGTGCACATGGGCCAAAGAACCCTTGCGCTTGCCTGTGGGAGAACGAACGGCGTCAACAATATAGGCTTGCGCTCTCATGCGGCAACCTCCTCGGCAAGCTGCTTGCACTGTCCCTGCGGCAGCGAGGCACAGCGACCGAGAGCGGTATCCCTATCAAAAGTCGAGCCTGCGCCCAGGGGGGGATTCTGGCTATGCAAAAGACGACCTGCCAAACGTGCCATATGGAAAACCTTGTCACCCCAGGCGGCATCCAGCACCCAGGCGCGCTTCATGAACATCTGCAGATCCACTTCCCAGGTGTAACCCATGGCACCGTGCACCTGCAGACCGTTGCGCGCGCCAAACCAGCCCGCTTCGCCCGCTTGCACCTTGGCATGCGAGATACGTGTTGCGGCATCGGATTCCTCGTGCTGCAACGCATAGAAAGCGCGGTACAGCACGGGCTTGGCAAATTCGATCTTGGTCACGATGTTGGCCAGATGGTGTTGCACGGCCTGAAAACTGCCGATGGCCTTGTCAAACTGCTTGCGCTGGACCACATAGTCCACCGACAAATCGAGCATGCGCTGGCTCAGTCCCACGAGCTGGGCTGCAGCCGCCAAAGCACCGCGCTCGCCCGCCTGATCCCAGATCTTCTGACCCGTGACCGCATCGGCAATGCGCGTTTGGGCGCCAGGCGTCCATTGCACATCGTAGAGACGGCGCGAGGAGTCGATGCTCTTGCGCTGCTGAATGACGCATTGCTCGGGCAGCACGGCATGCAGCTCAATGCCGCCATCTACGGCATGCGGCAGCAGCAATACATTGGCCAGCGCTGCGTCGGAAACTGTCGGATTGAGCGGATGTCCGACCGCCACACGACAGCTGCCATTGGCAATGCCTGGCAGCCATTTTTCGCGCGCCGCATTGCCCACCGGCAAGGCGGCCAGCATGCCAGCTCCCACATAGGCGGTATCAACCAGCGAATCGGGCAAGGCGTAGTAGCCGACTTCCTGCAGCAGCAAAGCCCAATCCACATCGGCCATGCCCATGCCGCCATAGGCCTCGGGCACCGACAGCCCCATCAAGCCCTGCTCGGCAATCTTGGCCCACAGTTCGGGGCTGCGACCGGTTTCGGTTTCCCAGACATCGCGCAGCATCTCTGGCGCGGCTTCGGTCATCAAAAAGCGGCTGACCGAGTCACGGAAGGCAATCTGATCTTCAGAGAATGTGAAATCCATTTTTGCTCTCCTCAAACTCTCAGGACTTGGGCAGACCCAGCATGCGCTGGGCAATGATGTTGCGCTGAATCTCGTTGCTGCCCGCATAGATGGGACCGGCTTGCGAGAACAGAAAACCTTCCAGCCATTCGTTGGCTTCATGGTCGTCCAGCAACTCGGCGCGCGAGCCCAGAATGCGCATGGCCGTTTCGTTGATCAGAATGTCCAGCTCGGACCACACCAGCTTGTTGGTGCTGGCCTCGGCGCCAATCTGCGAGCCCTTATGCATGCGCCCTACCGTGTGATAAGAGGACTGGGTATAGGCCTCGGCGCCCATCCAGGCACGCATGATGGCATCGCGAATAGAACCGTCACGATCAGCCACAGACTGGTTGCGCTGGTACAGCTCGACGAGCTTGCGCACGCTGTGCTGATAGCGCGCGGGCGAACGCAGCAGCAGACCGCGTTCAAAGCCGGCCGTGGCCATGGCCACGTTCCAGCCCTTGCCTTCGGCACCGAGCAGGTTCTCTACGGGCACTTCCACATCGTCAAAGAAGATTTCTGCGAAATGCTCTTTGCCCGCGATATCGCGAATCGGGCGCACGGTGATGCCTGGCGTGCTCAAAGGCACGAGAATGTAGCTCAAGCCATGGTGGCGGCTGGAGCCCGGGTCGCTGCGGAACAGGCCAAACAGCCAGTCGGCAAACACGGCACGTGTGGACCAGATCTTCTGGCCGTTGAGCACATACTTGTCGCCCGTGCGTATGGCGCGGCTGCTGATGGCTGCCATGTCAGAGCCGGCATTGGGCTCGGACCAGCCCTGGGCCCACATATCCTCACAGCGCGCCATGCGCGGCAGGAAGCGGGCCTTTTGCTCCTCGGTACCGAACTCCATCAAGGTCGGGCCCAGCAGCAGGATGCCGTTCTGGTTCACGCGCTGAGGCGCATCGGCTGCCCAGTACTCTTCTTCAAAAATCAGCCATTCGTTGAGGTCGCAGCCGCGTCCGCCCAACTCCTTGGGCCAGGTCACGCTGCTAAAGCCTGCCGAGGCCAGCTTCGCCTCCCACTGACGATGCTGATCAAAGCCTTCACGCACATCGTAAGTGGTGAGCTTTTCGCGCGGTACGTTGTCCTTGAGCCAGGCGCGCACTTCGGCGCGAAATGCTTTTTGCGCGGGGGTGTAGGTCAAATCCATGATGTGGTCTCCTCCTGTGCAAGAAGTGCTTAGAACTTGGCTTCGCGCTTTTCCACAAACGCATCGCGCGTTTCGGCGGAATCGGGGCTCATATAGGCTTGGAGCGTGAAGCCCTGCTCCCAGCGGTATTTGTCTTCCAGATTGCCGTCTTCAATGCCGGTCAGGCATTCCTTGGCAATGCGGATCATGGCCGGGCTCTTGGCTGCAATCTTTTCGGCAATCTGCATGGCCGTTTCACGCAGCTGGTCGCGTGGTACAACACGCTCGATTGCACCCCAGCGCAGCGCTTCGGCCGCACCAATCATCTCGCCCGTAAAGAACAGATAGCGCGTTTTTTGCACGCCAAACATGCGCTGCAGATGCGCAGCGCCACCCATGGCGCCGCGATCAACTTCAGGCAGTCCGAAAGTTGCGTCTTCCGCAGCGATCACGATGTCGGCTGCTCCACAGATGCCGATGCCTCCGCCCAACACAAAGCCGTGCACGGCCACAATCACAGGTACCTTGTTCAGATGCACGGCCTTGAAGGTGGCGTAGTTACCGGCGTTGACATCCAGAATAAGCTTGTCGTTAGCAGCCAGCTCCTTGATGTCCACACCTGCGCAAAAGCCCCGGTTTTCTGCGCGAATCACGATAACGCGCACTTCGGCGTTGTTGCCCAGAGCCTCGATTTCCTTGGCAAGCCCATTCCAGCCGGCTGCGTTCAATGCATTGACCGGCGCGCGGTCAAGCACCAGTTCGGCCACACCGTTGTCGTGAATAGTTGAATGGAATTGTTGGAAAGACATATGAGAATTTTTCAAACGGTAGTCAGTTGATTGATTGCGCTGCGGCGCTCCAGAGCCTGCTTAACGATCCCCGATATCACGGTTTCACAGCTATCGAGCTTTTGGATCAGCGAAGCCACCTGCCCAGCCGACATCACTCCGTCTGCCGGGTCGCCATGCACCATGGACCGCTGCAGCAGCATGGGCGCGTTGGCAGCCATCACGGTCTGAGCGACCGAGGAGGAGTCTTCACGCAGGGCCTTCATGAAAATGCTCACTGCCTGAGCTGTAGTCATGCCGGTTTCGGATTTCCACTGCAGTGCCAGACCCAGAGCAATGCGCAAGCGCTTGACCGGGCTGGCCTTTTGCAGCATTGCCAGGTATTCGTTGGGAATCATTCGCTGTGGCATGCCATCCACCAGATACGACACAGCGATCTTTTCCGCATCCTTGGTGGCCAGATAGCGCTGCAGGGTCACATCAGGAACCTTGGAGTCACTGGTCATCAAAAAGCGCGTCCCCATGGCAATGCCTGATGCGCCATAGGCCAGTGCAGCCAGCAGGCCGCGCCCGTCATAAAAGCCACCAGCGGCCACCACCGGCACGCTCACTGCATCCACCACCTGGGGCAACAACACCGTGGTGGGGACACTGCCTGTGTGGCCACCGCCTTCACCACCCTGCACGGTGATGACGTTGGCGCCCATCTCAATGGCTTTTTGTGCGTGCTTCAAAGCCCCTACGGTCGGCATGCAGACAATGCCGGCATCCCGCAGACGGCCAATCACCTTCTTGTCCGGACCGCGACCATAGCTCACCGCCCGTAGGCGGTACTTCACAGCCAGGTCCAGCAGTTGCTGTGCATTGGGCTGAAACATGTGAAAGTTCAGACCAAAAGGCTGGTCACCCGTCAAGCGCTTGACCTTGAGGATTTCGTCCTCGATCTTGTCGGCGGCAATCGTGGCTCCAGCCAGAAACCCGAAGCCACCGGCATTGGTCGTTCCGGCCACCAGATCAGCCCCTGCCACATAGCCCATGGCCGTTTGGATGATGGGGTAGCGGCAGCCCAGTAGGTCGCAGACCGGGGTGCGCAAGCTGCTCATATCGTTCATATTGCTCATGCCTTAGCCTCTTTTTTGTTGGCTTCGGCCATGGTCTTGGCATCGTGCCCACCAAGATGACCACTGCCCAGAGCCATGCTGTGGGCATGCGCAAAATGGTGATAGCCGAAGGCCATTTCCATCGTTGCGCGCAAGCCTTGCAACTCTTCTGCACGGTTGATGACAGTCTTGGTCAGCGCCAATCCCATGCGTGGCTGAGCACTCATTCGATGGGCAATCTCCATGGTTTGCTCTTGCAGCTGATCGCGTGCAAAAACACGGTTGACCATGCCCATCTGATAGGCACGCTCCGCCGTCATACGCTCGCCCAACAGCAAGAACTCCTTGGCGATGCGCGGGTGCAACTCATGTGCGTGGGCGAAATACTCCACGCCGGGAATGCCCATGCGCACCACGGGATCCTGAAAGAACGCATCCTCGCTGGCAATGATGAGATCGCAGACCCAGGCCAGCATCAGGCCGCCAGCCACGCAAGCGCCCTGCACCATGGCAATCATGGGTTTGGGAATGTCGCGCCAGCGGCGGCACATGCCCAGGTACACCTCCTGCTCCCGGGCAAACAACTGCTCGCCGCCGGGCTTGTTGGTATGGTCCCACCAGAGGTGCTTGCGATCAAAGCTCTTGTTGATATCGCGTCCAGGCGTACCAATATCGTGGCCGGCACTGAAGTGCTTTCCGGCACCGCAAAGCACAATCACCTTGACCGCATCGTCGTCCGTCGCCTTGCGAAAGGCTTCGTCCAGCGCATAAGTCATCTGCGAGTTCTGCACATTGTTGAATCCGGGACGATTCATGGTCACCGTGGCGACCCCGTCCCTCACGCTGTAGAGCACAGGCTCATCCGTCTCATAAACGGCTTTGTCTTCACGCGAGACAAACTCGCTGGGGGTCGCCAGGTTCTGCATATCAGGCTCCCAGAACGCTCGCACGCATATTGTGCGGATCCAGCTGGGCCAGCATTTCCAGCTGTTCCGGGGTCGGATCCGCCGTTTGCGGCACATGGTCTGGGATATGCAGAGGAAATCCCGTCGCATCCTGCACCTGTGCCGCCGTGACGCCTGGATGCAAGGACACCAGACGTACCTGATAGTTGGGGCCACCAAAGTCCATCACGCACAAATTGGTGTAGATGAAACGGATGTCCGTGGTTTCCTCCAGCGTCCAGCCCTTGGCCAGCCGAGCGGGGTTGTAGCCCACAGCACCGACCATGTCCACCTCGCCTTCCACAAATACCTTGCGGTTGTGGTTGGGCACAAAAAAGGAATTGGCGTGGTTGATGGAGTTGCCGGGAAAGCCGCGTACCCCCAACATCATGGCCTTGGGGCGCGCGTAGTCGTCACCGACCATGGAAATGTTGGCCTGACCGAATCGATCGACCTGCACCGGACCCACCATGGCATGACGCTTGCCGCCCCAGACATTGTCGAAAATGCGCGAAAAACCCATCCAGCTTTCACGCCGGATCTGATAGTCTCCGCGCGGCCCCACGGGCACAGGCTCGCTGACAATCCAGGCTTCTGAGTCCGTCATCATGAGGTCGGTATTGATCGACTTCATGCACAGCGATGCCGCCAGGCGTGGCACCAGGCCAATGCCGGTTGCCAGTACTTCGCCATCATCTTTCCAGGACTGAGCTGCGGCGCAGATGATGCGATCCACCAAATTAATTTCACTCATCTCCACTCCTTAAAACACGGGCAAGGGCAGACGCTTGATCGTGTCCATGCCACCCACTTTTTCCAGATACTCTTCTTGGCTGCATTGCACGTACTTCTGCACGTACTGCTCCCAGCCTCCGTCTTCCTTGGCGCTGGCCGCGTATTCCTTGAAATGCTTGATGTCAAAGCCATACAACGGAGCGTTTGATGCGGGATGTGCGCCACCAGGCAAATGCACCACACCGGTAGTTTCAGAACGCTCCCAGAACACCAGCCGCGCGCTGTCCGCCGACTCAAAGCTACTGGACTCCACCAGCTCGTCGCAGCTCACATAGGTTTTCTTGGCTGCGCGTGCGTACAAGTCGTCCATGTAGACATCGGGACCGCTGATCTGGCAGACACCACGCGCATCCGCCTTGTCCACATGCAGCAGCGCTACATCCAGTTCGATGGCGGGCATGGCCACCCATTCCTTTTTGTCGTAAGGCGAGTCGATCACACGAATCCCAGGGTTGTGCTTGACCAGATCCGAGCCCAGTCCGATGCGAGTGGGGATGTAGGGAACACGCATGGCTGCAGCCTTCAAACCCAGCACCATCTGCCCCTCGTCGATTTCCACCACTTCGATCTCACCGTTCTGGCGAGCCTTGCGAAAGTAGGGCTCCAGCGGAATGAAATCCAGCGTCACAAAAGCAAAAATCAGCTTTTTGACTTTGCCCGCAGCGCAGAGCATGCCTACATCTGCGCCGCCATAAGACACCACGGTGAGATCCTTGAGATCGCTGCGCAGCAGCTCACGCACCAAAGCCATAGGCTTGCGACGTGGTCCCCACCCACCAATGCCAATCGTCATGCCATCCTTGATCGAAGCGACGACATCCTTCGCGTTCATTACCTTATTAACCATTTTTAAGCCTCCTATGCGTTTTCAGCGGTGCGACCGACACTGAAGTCATGTCCCCAAAGACTGACCGCTGTGAATTCATGCGTGATGTGCTGCGCCCAATCCACAATGGCGCCGCCAAAGCCGTACTCCACATCGAAATTCGATGGCGAGCGCATGTAGAAAGAAATCATCTTGTCGTTGGTGTGCTGGCCCAGCGTGGCCGTCAGTTGCACGTTCTGTGCTTTCATGCGATCCATGGCGCGGCCCACTTCAGGCATGTTGTCCACTTCCACCATCACGTGTACGCAGCCCGAAGGAGCCGGAAACTCGGCCAGCGCCAAGCTGTGGTGGCGAGCGTTTTCGCAGTGGAAAAAGTGGATGCGGATGGTGGGGCCGGCATCTCCCGCGGGCTTGAAGTTGTAGATGTCCGACAGGCCAAAGCCCAACACGTCGCGCACAAAGGCCACGGTCTTGTCGAAGTCCGGGGCGGGCAGCACGGTATGGCCCAGACCGTAATCGCCGGTAATGAATTTGGAGACACCCTGGGGAGAGGCAAAGTGGGTGAAGTCGGACTTGAAGCCCCAGACAATCTCGTGGCGGTTGCCCGAAGGATCCCTCACCACGGCCAGCTGCTGCACCTGGCGCTTGGCACACAGTTCTGCGCTACCCAGTTCGTAGCCGACCTTGCCAGCATCCAGCACCTTCAGGGCTTGCTCGAAAGCCTCCTGGTTCGCGACTTCCCAGCCAGAGGCCAGATATTTGTCATTGCGTCCGGGCTGTACCTGAAAGCGAAACTGACGCTCATCCATCTTGATCAGCAGGTCACCGTCGGTGGATGTACTGGGCATCATGCCAAGCACATCACGTGCGTAGCTGACCCAGCGATCCAGATCAGAACTCTCTGCAACGACGTAAGCAAGTCCACGTATTTCCATCATGAATGCCGGGCCTCCAACCCAAATATTTGTAGATTGATGGCATTCATTCTGGGCAGGATCAGCACCAGAAACATCGTCCGTTGAGACTAACGAAATTCCACTTTCTGCAACTAAATTAATAGCACCACACGCTTTATTCACAAGGAGCACTGGTAGTTACCCTGTTGAAACATCAGCCACTTGAGGCACCGCCGCTGGTTTGCCGTTCAACACTGTTTTCAAGTCAATGAAAAAAAAACGCCGCACTCCCGAAGGAGATGCGGCGCAACACGATGAACTCGTTGAAGTAACTGAACTTGACGGCGATGGTTCCTGTCGGTCTTCAGGCGGCCTGCATCTCGGCGGCCGATGCATAGTCGTTGTAACCCTCATCACCTGCGGTGTAGAGCGTCTTGCGATCAAACCTGGCCAGCGGCAGACCCTGGCGCATGCGCTGCACCAGATCGGGATTGCCTATGAAATGGCGGGCAAAAGACACCGCCTGCCCCTGGCCAGCATCGAGCGCCGCTTGCGCGCTCTGGGCATCAAAGCCGTCGTTGAGAATCAGGTTCTGGCCAAAATTCTCGCGTGCCAGCTGGAAGGCATCAATGCTCGGGTCAAACACCGCACGCATCACATGCAGGTAGGCAATGCCCAGCTTGGCGGACTGGCGCATCAATTCGCCATGCGTGGCGGCCGAGTTTTCGTCCGAGGTGTCGTTAAAGGTATTGCCAGGATTCAGGCGCAAACCCACGCGGTCCACACCGATGACCTCGGCCATTGCGGCCAGGCACTCAACAGCGAAACGGGAGCGACTGGCGGCATTGCCGCCGTACTCGTCGGTGCGCTGATTCGTCGCGGAACTCAGGAACTGCATGCACAGATAGCCGCTGGTGCCGTGCAATTCCACGCCATCAAAGCCGGCATCCATGGCGCGCTTGGCTGCAGCCGCATGCTCGGCGACCGCCTGGCGTACTTCCTCGGTCGTCAGCGCATGGGGAACTTCATAGTCCTGCATGCCTGCCGCATCGGTCCAGACCTGGCCCTGGGCCTTGAGTGCCGAAGCCGATACGGTACGCACTCCTTGGGGCTTGATATGGCTGCTGCCAATACGGCCGGAATGCATGACCTGCAACACGATGGAGCCGCCGCGCCCATGCACCGCATCCGTCACACGACGCCAGGCCTGTACCTGTGCTGCCGTTTCAATGCCGGGCTGGCGGCAGTAAGCCTGGCCGATGACTTCAGGCCAGGTGCCTTCCGCCACGATCAGACCCGCATCGCCGCGCGCACCGTAGTGCTTAGCCATGGCTTCCGTAGGCACGCCGTCCGGAGTTGCGCGGTTGCGCGTCATGGGCGCCATAACGATACGGTTTTGCAGCGCAATCTTGCCCAGCATGATGGGTGTAAACAGTGTGGTACTCATCCGCACTCCTAACTTTGCTTAGCGAACACGCATGCGCGGTGCGGGGGTATCGCGGCGCATGGTCTTGAGAAACTGTTCCAGCGGCGCGGGAGCTGCCACCTGGGGCAGGACATCCTTGTCCGGACGATTCGCCCAGAACTCCTTCCAGCTGGGAAACAGATCGTGGAAAGCGCCGTGATAAGGCTCGCGACCTGGCCAGCGCATCTTCATGTCGCCTATGGGCGGCTTGTTCAGATCGGTGGCATACCAGTAGCAAGGCAGGCGGCGGCGGAAGAACCACTGACCATCCATGCGCTCATAGTCATCCCAGTACAGCATCTGCATGATGACCCACTCGGCACCGCACTCATGCTCGTTCTTGGAGTAGACGACGCCCGTGGCATGGTCCTTGTCCACAAACTCGATGATGTGCTGGCCCAGGTGATGGGAGGTGCCCGTGAACTGGTCACGCAGCGTGCTGTCCTGCCAGGCCATGAAGTGCGCGCGCCCCACTTTTTCCTTGCCCACCCGTATATCGGGCGCAAACAGATTGACGTGAGCCTCCATGTCGCGCATGTCCAGCGACAAAGAATATTTACCCGCCAGCTGGCGGATGGCATCCAGCGACTCCAGACGGTCGATGCGCTCGTCCAGCGTGTTTGGCCATTGATTCACGGATTCACTCATCTCGGCCATCCTCTTACAGCGCAGTCACCAGAACGGCAGAGCGACCGCCATCCACGGGCAGTGCAGCACCCGTCACATAGCTGGCTTCATCGCTGGCCAGGAACAAGATGGCATTGGCCAGCTCATAGGACTGACCCACACGGCCCATGGGAATGAGCTTTTCGGTGGTCTTGCGCGATGCGTCATCGGCCAGCATGCCCGCCGTTGCTGGTGTCTCCACCACGGCAGGAATCACCACGTTCACACGCACGCCGGCGGGCGCGCCCTCAGCGGCCGCAGCACGCGAGAAATTGATGACCGCAGCCTTGGCCGCCGAGTAGCCGGACATATACGGCGTGCCCAGCGTGCCGCAGATGGAGCTCAGATTGACGATGGAGCCGCCCTTGGCCTTCATCAGCTTCAATGCCGTGCGCGTACCCCAGAAAGTACCGTCCACGGACGTACCGAAGTTGGCTTGCCAGTCCTGAGTCGTCATGGAGTCGATAGCACCCCAGGTATAGGCCATGGCGTTGTTCACCAGAATGTCCAGACCGCCGTGATTCCTGGCGGCCTGCTCCAGTGCGCCCACGATCTGAGCTTCCTGACCCACATCGGCGACCACGGCCTCAGCCTTACCGCCAGCCGCCTTGATCTTGACCACAACAGCATCAAGCGGTTCTTGGCGGCGACCGCAGATCACCACGGTTGCCCCCTCTTGTGCGAAACGCTCGGCGGTTGCAGCACCGATACCGGAGCCGCCACCCGTTACAAAAGCTACCTTACCTTCCAGACGCTTGCTCATCTTCATCTCTCCTTACAGGAAGGCGCTGCCGCCGTTGACCGCCACGTTCTGACCGGTCACAAAGCTGCTGTCATCGCTGGCCAGGAACACTGCGACTTTGGCGATATCGTCTGGCTCGGCCATGCGGCCCATGGGAACGCCGGCGATGATGGCATCGGCCCATTCCTGAGGAATGCCTTGCATCATGGGTGTGTTGGTGGGGCCTGGAACCAGCGTGTTCACGCGGATACCCTTGGGAGCCAGCTCCTTGGCCATGCCGCGCGTCAAGCCCATCAGCGCTGCCTTGGATGCGCAGTAGTGCGCAGGGCCATCGCCGCTGATGGCCGAAGTGCTGGAGATGTTGACGATGGTGCCGCCGGTTTGGGTTTCCTGCATCAGCTTCACGGCCTGGCGGGCGCAGTAAAAAGCGCCGTTGAGGTTCACGCCGATCACACGAGCCCAGGTTTCATCAGGAATGTCGACAAACTGGTCTACCGAGCCCACACCGGCGTTGTTCACCAGCACGTCCACCTGCCCAAAATCCTTTTTAATCTCGGTGAACAGCTTTTCGACTGCGCTGCTGTCGGCCACATTCACAGAACGGGCGGCATGCTTGCCGCTCTTGCCGTCCAGCGTCTGCTTTGCCGCCTCTTCGTTCAGGTCCACCGCCACCACGGTGGCACCTTCGTCAGCGAAACGTTGGGCAATTGCGCGGCCCATGCCTTGACCTGCACCTGTGACTACGGCCACTTTCCCAGCTAAACGCATACATGTCTCCTTGTTGATTTGCGATCGACGCATGGAGACAGCTTAGGAAAAGACGCAGGAATGCCCATCGTCCAATAAGACTAAGCAAAGAGATCTGTCACTGCATGTGTTTTCAGCCACAGGTCCCACGCATGAACTCGCAACAAGAAGACTCTGCAAAAGAACAATGCAGAAATGAAAAAAGCCAGAACTCATAAGAGTTCTGGCTTGTTTTGGAGGCGCGAACCAGAGTCGAACTGGTCTAACCGGATTTGCAATCCGGGGCATAACCGCTTTGCTATCGCGCCGTCATCACAAAAAACCTGGAGCGGGAAAACGGGTTCGAACCGTCGACCTATACCTTGGCAAGGTATCGCTCTACCAACTGAGCTATTCCCGCAATACAAAAAGCTTTCGCNTCTTGTGCCGGATCTGCATTGCTACAGATCCTGAAAACCTGGAGCGGGAAAACGGGTTCGAACCGTCGACCTATACCTTGGCAAGGTATCGCTCTACCAACTGAGCTATTCCCGCATATCTACCGAAGCCCAACATTGTACAACGTTGTTTGCTGCGATGGATCGAATTGTAGCGCAGTTCTGAGAGCACTCAGGAAAAACGCCACATTTTTCATAAAAACACCTTCAATGCTTGATAGCAGCTCCGGCGGGCTTGGCTTCGGCAGCAGCCACAGCGGGCACCGCCTCCTCAGTCAATGGCTCGGGAAGACGCTCCAAAGCCACCTTCAGCACCTGATCGATCCACTTCACCGGCACGATCTCCAGAGCGCTTTTCACGTTATCCGGAATTTCCTGCAGGTCCTTGGCGTTCTCTTCAGGGATCAGCACGGTCTTGATGCCACCACGCAGAGCCGCCAGCAGCTTTTCCTTGAGACCGCCAATGGCAGTGACTTCGCCGCGCAAGGTGATTTCACCCGTCATGGCCACGTCGGAGCGCACGGGGATACCCGTCAGCGCAGAGACAAAAGCCGTGGTCATGGCGGCACCGGCGCTGGGGCCGTCCTTGGGCGTTGCTCCATCCGGCACGTGGACGTGGATGTCTCGCTTCTCGAAAGCCTCATCCTTGATGCCCAGCATGCGCGAGCGGCTGCGCACCACGGTACGAGCAGCCTCGACCGATTCCTTCATCACATCGCCCAGAGAACCGGTGCGGGTGATCACGCCCTTGCCGGGCATGGTCGCAGCCTCGATGGTCAGCAGATCGCCACCCACTTCGGTCCACGCCAGACCGACCACCTGGCCCACCTGGTTGTTGTGCTCGGCGCGGCCATAGCTGAACTTGCGCACGCCAAGGTATTCGTCCAGATTCGCATCCGATACGACCACCTTGGGCTGCAGCTTGCCCAGTTGCAGACCCTTGACCACCTTGCGGCAGATCTTGGAGAGTTCACGCTCAAGCGAACGCACACCTGCTTCGCGGGTGTAGTAACGCACGATGTCACGAATCGCAGACTCCGTCACATCCAGCTCACCCTCCTTCACACCGTTGTTGGTGATCTGCTTGGGCAACAGATAGCGGATGGCGATATTCGTCTTTTCATCTTCGGTATAGCCCGAGAGACGAATCACTTCCATGCGATCCAGCAGGGCCGATGGAATGTTCATGGAGTTGGAGGTCGCCACAAACATCACGTCCGACAGATCGAAATCGACCTCCACGTAATGATCGCCGAAGGTATGGTTTTGCTCGGGATCCAGAACTTCGAGCAAGGCGCTCGACGGATCACCACGGAAATCCATACCCAGCTTGTCGATTTCGTCCAGCAGGAACAGCGGATTGCGCGTGCCTACCTTCTCCAGGCTCTGCAACACCTTGCCCGGCATGGCGCCGATATAGGTGCGACGGTGCCCGCGAATTTCAGCTTCGTCGCGCATGCCACCCAAAGCCATGCGCACGTATTTGCGCCCTGTGGCCTTGGCAATGGATTGCCCCAGCGAAGTCTTGCCCACACCAGGAGGGCCTACCAGGCACAGGATAGGCGCCTTGACCTTGTCCACGCGCTGTTGCACTGCAAGATATTCAAGAATGCGGTCCTTGACTTTTTCCAGGCCAAAGTGATCTTCGTTGAGTACTTCCTCAGCATTGGCCAGATCGTGCTTGATCTTGGTCTTCTTGCTCCAGGGCAAGCCCGTCAACACCTCGATGTAGTTGCGCACCACGGTGGCTTCCGCCGACATGGGCGACATCAGCTTGAGCTTCTTGAGCTCGGCCTCGGCCTTCTTACGGGCCTCCGCAGGCATTCTGGCCGACTTGATCTTTTTCTCGATCTCCTCGATGTCAGCGCCTTCCTCGCCCTCGCCCAGCTCCTTCTGAATCGCTTTGACTTGCTCGTTCAGATAGAAATCGCGCTGGTTTTTCTCCATCTGACGCTTGACGCGACCACGGATGCGCTTGTCCACATTGAGGATGTCGACCTCACGATCAAGCTGCTCAAACAGGTTCTCCAGCCGCTCCTTGATATCCACCAGATCGAGCACTGCCTGCTTGCTTTCCAGTTTGAGAGGCAGGTGGGCAGCAATCGTATCCGCGAGTCGGCCGGCATCGTCAATGCTGGCAATCGAGGTCAGAATTTCCTGAGGAATTTTCTTGTTGAGCTTGACGTACTGGTCAAACTGCTGGGTCACGGCGCGGCGCAGTGCCTCGATCTCGCTGTGCTCATGAACGCCTTCTTCAGGCTCCACGGGCGTCACAGAAGAGGTGAAATGCGTTTCCTCGTCGTTGACCTGCTTGACCAGGGCGCGCTGCTGGCCTTCGACCAGCACCTTCACCGTACCGTCAGGCAGCTTGAGCATTTGCAAGATGGTGGAGACGCAACCCACATCAAACATGTCTTCCGCGGCCGGCTCGTCCTTGGAGGCCGTTTTCTGCGCCACCAGCATGATGCGGCGGTCGCCTTCCATGGCCAATTCCAAAGCCTTGATGCTCTTGGCGCGGCCCACGAACAAGGGGATCACCATGTGCGGGAACACCACCACATCGCGCAATGGCAACAGTGGCAGGTCTAGCGGTGTGGAAGGCAAAGGGGTTTGTCCTGGCATAGGTTTCCTCGGTTTCTCAGCGGAAGATGGTCCGCTTACCGGTGTATTTCAACCCCGGGGCCACAAATGTTTTCCCGGCCCCGGGGAGTGCTGCCTTTCAGGCCTGCGGGAAGCGGCCACCGGCCGCCTCGCACTCACAGTATCAGGCCTTTTTGGCCGCCTCGCGGTAAACCAGCAGCGGGGTTTTACCGTCTTCGATGGTGGACTCGTCCACCACCACTTTTTCCACGTTTTCGGCAGTGGGCAGCTCGAACATGGTGCCGATCAGCGCCTGCTCCAGAATGGAGCGCAGACCCCGAGCACCCGTCTTGCGGGCCAGAGCCTTGCGGGCGATGGCTTTGAGGGCCGTGGGGCGAATTTCCAGCTCCACGCCTTCCATGGCCAGCAGCTTGCTGTATTGCTTGACCAGAGCGTTCTTGGGCTCGGTCAGGATCTGCACCAGCGCGTCTTCGCTCAGCTCCGCCAGAGCCGTCACCACAGGCATGCGACCGACCAGTTCGGGAATGATGCCGAACTTGATCAGATCTTCAGGCTCGATTTCCTGGAACACTTCAGAGATGGAGCGCTGTTTCTTGCTCTTGACGGAGGCGCCAAAACCGATGCCCGAAGCTTCGGTACGGTTCTCGATCACTTTTTCCAGACCCGCAAACGCACCGCCGCAGATAAACAGGATGTTGGTCGTGTCGATCTGCAGAAAATCCTGATTGGGATGCTTGCGTCCACCTTGAGGTGGAATGCTGGCCATGGTGCCTTCAATCAGCTTGAGCAGAGCCTGTTGCACACCCTCACCCGATACGTCGCGGGTGATGCTGGGGTTGTCAGACTTACGCGAAATCTTGTCGATTTCGTCAATGTAGACAATGCCGCGCTGGGCGCGTTCCACGTCGTACTCGCAGCTTTGCAGCAGCTTTTGAATGATGTTCTCTACGTCCTCGCCCACATAACCGGCTTCGGTCAGTGTCGTGGCATCAGCCATCACGAACGGCACATTGAGCTGGCGCGCCAGCGTCTGGGCCAGCAAGGTCTTGCCCGAGCCTGTAGGGCCGATCAGCAAGATATTGCTCTTGGACAGCTCCACCTCATCCTTGCCCGCCTTGTCCTTGTAACGCAGGCGCTTGTAGTGGTTGTACACCGCCACGGCCAGAGTACGCTTGGCCTGCTCCTGGCCAATCACATAGCTGTCCAGATTGGTCTTGATATCGGAAGGCGTGGGCAGATCGTTGCGAGCTTCCTTGGCATCCGCAGCAGGCTGCTCGTCGCGAATGATCTCATTGCACAAGTCTATGCATTCGTCGCAGATGAAGACGGACGGGCCGGCAATCAGCTTCTTGACCTCATGCTGGCTTTTGCCACAGAAGGTGCAATACAAATTCTTTTCGGTGGAAGAGCCTTTTTTATCGGCCATGGGGGCTGTGCCTCGTTACGAAAAAACGAAAATAAATGATAACCAAAGCGAAGGCGGCGTTTCCCGTCAAGGATAAACGCCGCCAGCGGGCCCATGCGGGTATGAAGGGCAATGCCCTGTGAACCAAAGTAGCACAGGGCCCGGCGCTACATATTTCAAGAACGCTTGCTGATCACCTGATCCACGAGACCATATTCCTTGGCCTCATCGGCCGTGAGGAAATAGTCACGATCGGTGTCATGCTGGACTTTTTCCAGCGGCTGACCGGTGCGTTCCGCCAGGATCCGGTTCAGGCGTTCGCGCGTCTTGAGGATCTCGCGGGCATGAATTTCGATCTCGGTGGCCTGACCACGCGCACCGCCCAAAGGCTGGTGAATCATGACCTGAGCATTAGGCAGAGCATAACGCTTACCCTTGGTGCCTGCAGACAGCAGGAAAGCACCCATGCTGGCAGCCATGCCTGTGCACAGTGTCGAGACATCCGGCTTGATGAAGTTCATGGTGTCATAGATCGCCATGCCAGCCGTCACGCTTCCGCCCGGAGAGTTGATGTAGAACGAAATGTCCTTGTCAGGATTTTCGCTTTCCAAAAACAGCAGCTGAGCCACCACGAGGTTGGCAGTCTGGTCGTTGACCTCACCCACCAGGAAAATCACGCGCTCCTTGAGCAAGCGTGAATAAATGTCATAGGAGCGCTCACCGCGACCCGACTGTTCAATGACCATGGGCACCATGCCCAAACCCAATGTATCCAATGCGCTCATGTTTTCTCCAGTGCTATGCGCCTACTGTAGCCGCATTCTGAAAAGAAAATGGGGCCTGTGCGCAAAAGCACAAGCCCCGCCTTTTCAACTCATCGACACCCGCCGTCTTTGCCGGCCGGGTCGATAAAAGGTCAAGCTATCAGGCCTGGCCCATCAGTTCGTCAAAGGACACAGCCTTGTCGCTGACCTTGGCCTGACCCAGCACGAATTCGGTCACGTTGTTTTCGATCACAACGGCTTCAACTTCGGCCAGACGGTTGCGGTCGCTGAAGTACCAGCGGGCCACGTCTTCGGGCTTTTCGTAGCTGGAAGCCAGCTCGTCCACATGGGCCTTGATCTGGTCAGCGGTTGCTTGCAGATTGTTGGACTTGACCAGCTCGGCCACCACCAGACCCAGGCGCACGCGGCGCTCGGCTTGAGGCAGGAAGATGTCTTCAGGGATTTCAGCCTTGGCTGCGTCCTTGATGCCACGCTGTTCCAGCTCGGCGCGGGCACCTTCCATCAGACGGGCCACTTCGGCTTGCACGGAAGCCTTGGGCAGGTCCAGCTCAGCCTTGGACACCAGAGCGTCCATCACGGCTTGCTTGTTGCGACCTTGCACGCGGAACTTGACTTCGCGCTCCAGGTTCTTCTTGATGTCGGCGCGCAGCGCTTCCACGGAACCGCCTTCAACGCCCAGAGTCTTCACGAACTCTTCGTTCACTTCGGGCAGGTTGGCAACTTCCACCTTCTTCACGGTCACCAGGAAGTCGGCAGTCTTGCCGGCCACATCGGCGCCATGGTAGTCAGCGGGGAAAGCCAGGGGGAAAGTCTTGGACTCGCCAGCCTTCATGCCGCGGGTTGCATCTTCGAATTCCTTGAGCATCTGGCCTTCGCCAACCAGGAACTGGAAGTCTTCAGCCTTGCCGCCGGAGAAAGTCTCGCCGTCGATCTTGCCTTCGAAGTCCACGGTCACGCGGTCGCCGTCCACAGCAGCTTCGCCAGCAGCGCGCTCGGTGAAAGTGCGACGTTGCTTGCGCAGGATGTCGATGGTCTTGTCGATGGCAGCGTCGTCCACTTCGGTGGACAGCTTTTCCACTTCAGCCGTAGTCAGATCGCCGATCTTGACTTCGGGCATCACTTCGAACACGGCTTCGAATTGGGCTTCGCCTTCGGCAGCGCCTTCCTTCTCGGTGATCTTGGGCTGACCGGCAACGCGCAGTTCGGCTTCGTTCACGGCCTGGGCAAAGGCTTCACCCACTTTGTCATTGAGCACTTCGTATTGCACGGAGTAGCCATAACGCTGGGCCACCACATTCATGGGCACCTTGCCGGGACGGAAGCCGTCCATCTTCACAGTGCGAGCAACCTTCTTCAGGCGAGTCTCGACTTCGGACTGGATAGCGGACAGGGGCACGCTCAGCGTGATCTTGCGCTCGAGCTTTTCAAGAGTTTCAACGTTAACGGCCATGATTTTTCCTATGAGGGATGTGGACCGTGCGGGCTGCGCCTGCAACCTGCACCGTATTGCGCAAAGTCACGGTGCGCGCACGTCTTGCGGCATGCGGCACCTCAGATTTTCCGGATAGCCTGCATCCAGCACTGGGCAATATTGGAAAAGTGAAAAAGCACATTTCTCATTGCACCGGGCGAGCATCCCACTTGAGCGGACCGCACAAAACGGATACAGGCGAAGCCGACCATTATAACGAGGCGCCGTCAACCCTTGGCGAGCGCCATGCAGGGTTTGCCCGCGAAGGCTGACAAACGCCTGTATGCAAAGGGGGCAGACAAGAAAAAAGCCCGCACCTGCGAGGGGATACGGGCTTGATACGGTGGTGACCCGGACAGGGCGCCTGAAAAAATCTGGTGCGCGGAGCCGGACTCGAACCGGCACGGTGTTGCCACCGTCAGGACCTAAACCTGGTGCGTCTACCAATTTCGCCACCCGCGCGGTCCAGCAATGCGCGAATCCACGCTTGCTGGGGTCAAGGCGCAGATTCTAGCCGCAAATTTGCGGCTTTTGCGAATACGGGCCTATGCAGTGTCACGCTTGATGCGAAACACGGCGGCGTACATGGCAGGCAGCGCCAGCAGCGTCAGCACGGTCGCCACAATCAGCCCGCCCATGATGGCCACGGCCATGGGTCCCCAAAACACGCTGCGTGTCAGCGGAATCATGGCCAGCACGGCGGCTGCGGCCGTCAGCACGATAGGGCGCAAGCGATGCACCGCAGCTTCAATGATGGCATCCCAGGCCGGCACACCCTTGGCGCGGCCGGTCTCGATCTGATCGATCAAAATCACCGAATTGCGCTGAATCATGCCCATCAAAGCCACCACACCCAGCAGCGCCACAAAGCCGAAGGGCCGGTTTAGCAGCAGCAAGGCCGCCGCCACGCCGGGAATACCCAGAGGCCCGGTCACAAACACCAGCAACGAACGGCTGACGCTGCGCAGCTGCAGCATCAGCAAGGTGAAGGTCAGGAAAAGCAGCACCGGAATGCCGGCCACGATGGCGCCCGAGCCCTTGGAGCTCTCCTCCACCGCGCCTGCCACTTCGATGCGATACCCCAGGTCACCTGCCGCATGCCAGCTGCCCTCCATCTTGCGCAGCTCGGGCAGCAAGGCATTGGTCACGGTTGCGCCCTGCAGACCTTCGCGCACATCGCCTTGCACGGTGATGGCGAAATTGCGCTTTTCACGCCACATCACGCCGGGCTCCCAGGCCATGACGGGCTTGGCAATCTGCGTCAACGGGATGGATTTTCCCGCGCTGGTGGTGACATAGACATTGGCAATATCGGTGATGGCATCGCGCTCGGCCTTGGGCGGGCGCATCACGATCTCGATCAGCTTGTCGCCTTCGCGGTACTGACCCACCGTGATGCCGCTGAAGTTCTGGCTGGTGGCTTCGGCCAGAGACTGGCTGGTCACGCCCAGAGCACGCGCCTTGTCCTGATCGACCTGCAGGCGAATGACCTTGATGGACTCGTTCCAGTTGTCGTTCACACCGCGCATGTCCGCGTTGGCCATCATGGCCTTCTTCACCTCGTCCGCGTAATCGCGCAACTTGGCCGGGTCAGAACCTACGACGCGGAACTGCACCGGATAAGGCACGGGCGGCCCATTGGGCAGCAGCTTGACGCGGGCCCGCACCTCGGGGAACTCCTCGGCCATCAACGCCGGCAGCTTTTTGCGGATCTCCTCGCGGGCCTTCAAATCCTTGGCCACGATGATGAACTGCGAGACGTTGTTCTGCGGGAAAACCTGGTCCAGCGGCAGATAAAAGCGCGGCACACCCGAGCCAATCCATTCGCTGACCGTCTCCGCGCCCTCCAATTGCATGAAGCGCTCCTCCACGCGCAGCGTGATGTCCTGATTGGCTTGAAGCGCCGTGCCTTCCGGGAACCAGATATCCACCAGTACCTCGGGGCGGCTGGAGTCGGGGAAGAACTGCTGCTGCACCTTGCCCATGCCCGCCAGCCCCAGCGCGAACACCAGCACCGTGGCGCCAATCGTCAGCCAGCGGTGCTGTACGCACCAGTCCACCGTATGGCGAAAGCGGTTGTAGAAAGGGCTGTCGAATACATCGTGCTCGCTGGCTTCGGTGTTGATGCCGGCCTCTTCTGCCGAGATTTCGCCAGACGCCACCTCGGGCGGCAGCGTGGCCGCGTGCGGTGGCTTCTTGAGCAGCAACAGACCCAGATAGGGCACAAAGTACACCGAGGCAAACCAGCTGAGCACCAGCGCAATCACCGTCACCGCAAAGATGGCAAAGGTGTACTCGCCCGTCATGGACTTGGCCATGCCGATGGGCAAAAAGCCGGTCGCCGTGATCAAGGTGCCCGTCAGCATGGGCTTGGCCGTGATTTCGTAGGCGAAGGTGGCGGCGCGGTACTTGTCGTAGCCCTCTTCCATCTTGCGCACCATCATCTCCACCGAAATGATGGCGTCATCGACCAGCAAGCCCAGCGCAATGATGAGCGAGCCCAGCGAGACCTTGTGCAAGCCTATGTTCCAGTACCACATGGCCAGGAAGGTGGCGGCCAGTACCAGCGGAATGGTGATGCCCACCACCAGGCCCGGGCGCGGGTCTATGTACCAGCGCTTCCACAGCGGCTGATGGCCCTCGCGCCGGTGCAGGCCCAGGCTGATAAAGCTCACGGCCAGCACCACCACCACGGCCTCGATCAGCACGCGCACGAATTCGTTCACCGAATCGGCAACCGCCTTGGGCTGGTTCTGCATATTCCTGAGCGTGACGCCTGCCGGCAAAGACCGGCTGATGCCGTCCGTGGTCTGGGTCAAAGCCTTGCCCAAGGCGATGATGTCCCCGCCCTTGACCATGGACACGCCCAGGGCCACGGCGTTCTGGCCCTCGAAGCGCACCTTCACATTGGCTGGATCGGCGTAGCCGCGCTTGATCTCGGCAATATCGCCCAGGCGCAGTTGCGCGCCGCTGGGGCCGCGTATGGGCATGTCGCGCAGTTGCTCCATATCGGCAAACTGGCCGTTCACGCGCAGCACGATCGTTTCAGCGGGGGTGCGCAAAACACCGGCCGAAGCCACGGCGTTTTGCTGGTTGAGCTGATCTATCACCTGGCGCATGTCCAGCCCCAGCTGCGTGGCGCGCTGGGACAGCTCCACATAAACCTTCTCGTCCTGCACGCCGAACTGGTCCACCTTGGCCACATCGGGCACGCGCAGCAGTTGCTGGCGCACGTCGTCGGCCATGGTCTTGAGCTCGGCGTAGCTGAAGCCATCGGCCTGCAAGGCATAGATCACGCCGTACACATCACCAAAATCGTCGTTGAAAAACGGACCCTGCACGCCTTGCGGCAAGGTGTAGCGCATATCGCCGATCTTCTTGCGCACCGTGTACCAGATCTGGGACACCTCCTTGGGCGGAGAGGTGTCCTGCAACTGGAAGATCACCTGAGACTCACCAGGCTTGGAATAGCTGCTGATCTTGTCCGCATACGGCACTTCCTGCAGCGTGCGCTCTATCTTGTCCGTCACCTGCTGTGCCACCTGCTCGGCAGAGGCGCCGGGCCAGTAGGTGCGAATCACCATGGCGCGGAAGGTGAAGGGCGGATCTTCATCCTGCCCCAGCTGGAAATAGGCCGCAAAGCCCATCACCATCAACACCACGATGAAGTAGCGCGTCAGCGCCACATGGTCCAGGGCCCAGCGCGAGAGATTGAAATGGTCGCCCGAAGCTTTCTTGTGTGGCGAACTCATTGAGCAGCTCCCGCAGCCGCAAGCTTGGCTTCGGCTGCCGCCTCAGTTTTGATAGCTTCCTGCGCTTGTTCCGATTGGGCTTGAGGCTTGTTTGGCTTGGATTTATCGTATTTATCCCGGTACACCGTCACCTTTTGCCCCGGCGTCAGCACATGTACACCCGTGGCAACCACCTGCATGCCGGCCGCAAGACCCGAGCCAATCACCGCCTCGTTGCCATCGGCCGTGAGCACCTTCACCGGCTGCAGCTTGACGGTGCTGCTGGCCGCGTCATACACCCACACGGCCGTGCCCTGGCCGTTGCCGCCCTCCTGGCGCAGCGCCGTGGTCGGCAGCTTGATGGCGTTGGCGCCCGCTTCCTGCCCCATGCCCATGCCTGCCGGACGCACACGCACGGTAGAGCCCAGCGCCGGCATGGGCTCGCCCTGCAGAGCCGCCTTCACCAGATAGGTTCGGGTGGCGGGGTCGGCACTGGCCGCCACTTCGCGCACCAAAGCACTCAGGCGACCCGACTCATCGGCCCAGGGAATGACCTGCACGCTCTGGCCTATCTTCACGGCCGCGCGCTTATCCTCAGGCACGCTGAAAACCGCATCGCGTGCGCCGTCTTGCGCAATGCGCACCACGGTAGCGCCCGCAGACACCACCTGGCCGGGCTCGGCCTCCACGGCGGTGACCACGCCATCCGCATCGGCCAGCAGCTGGGTGTACTGGGTCTGGTTGGATTGGGCCGACAGCTGGGCCTGGGCCTGCTCCAGCGTGGCCTGGGCGGCCTTGAGGTTGGCCTCGTATCTTTCCATCTCGGCGGCGCTGATGAAGTTCTGCGCCCTCAGCGAGCGAAAACGCCTGGCATTGGCCTCAGCCAGATCGCGCTGCGTGGTGGCCGAAGCCAGCTGTGCGCGGGCCGCATCGGCACTCAGTTGGTAATCCTTGGCATCCAGCCGCGCAAGCACCTGGCCAGCCTTCACATGCTGGCCCAGCTCCACTTCGCGCTTGGTGATCTTGCCGGCCACACGAAAGCCCAGGCGCGATTCGATGCGCGCACGCACATCACCCGAATACTCCAGCTGCGCCTGCACGGGCGAAGCCCCCACGGTCACCAGCTTGACGGCGCGCACCGGCTCTGGCGGCGTCTCCTTTTTGGAGCAAGCCGACAGCAATACAGCGCCAGCCACGGCCGACAACACCAGCCATTGCCGGGGTGACTTGCCCTGAGAGACAGAAGAAACAGACGGGAAGTAGTGCGTAAAAGCCATGGTGTTCTGTATTGATCGGCTCATGAAAACAGCGGTGCGCAACACACGGCAAGCAGCCCGGCGCACACCGAAAGCAGCAGGGATTGTGCACTTTGCAAGTACAAAATGGCTGGGCAAGCCCGCAATTGCAACAGCATGTGGAACTGCCGACCGCCCCGCTTGCACAGGGCATCCACTTTCCCACCCCACAATACGGCCTGTGAATCAAGTACGCGACACAATCCCAGCCAGTGCTGCGCCGGCAGCGGTCACCCACTACGAAAATTTTCCCGTGGTATCGTGGCTGTGCCCGCCGCAGCTGCGCGCGCCCATTGCCGCCATCTACCACTTTGCGCGCACGGCCGATGATCTGGCTGATGAAGGCACGGACAGCCCCGCGCAGCGCATTGCCGCACTGCAGGCCTATGGCGGCGATTTGCAGCGCCTGGCCACCGAGGACGAAGCCGCCATGCTGGCGCGCACGGCCTGGCCGCATATCTTTGCGCCGCTGGCCGCCCAAGTGCAGACCTGGCAGTTGCCCAAGCCGCTGCTGGCAGACTTGCTCAGCGCCTTCGAGCAGGATGTGCGCATGACGGCCGACCAGGCGCACTACGCCGATGGCGCACAGCTGCTGGACTATTGCCGCCGCTCGGCCAACCCCATAGGGCGCTTGCTGCTGCATCTTTACGGTGTGAACAACGAAAAAGCCCTGCAGCAAAGCGATGCCATCTGCACCGCCTTGCAGCTCATCAACTTCTGGCAGGACCTGAGCCAGGATTTGCCACGCGGCCGCCATTACCTCACCAACAGCGATCTAGCCCGCTACCAGATTGCGCGCAGCGCTATCAAACCAGAAGCTTCTGCACTCACGCCCGCCGTGTGCAGCCTGCTGGCAGAACTGGCCGCCCAGTCCCGCAGCCTGATGGAGCAAGGTGCACCCCTGGTGCATCGCCTGCCCGGCCGCATGGGTTGGGAGTTGCGCCTGGTGGTGCAAGGCGGCTTGTGCATTCTGGGCAAGATAGACGCCATGCAGGGGCGCAACCTCTGTCAGCGCGTCAAGGTGGGCAAGACCGATGTCCCCAGCATGCTGTGGAAAGCCTGCCGGATGTAGCGGCTTGCCCGCCACAGCCTGCGGATTTCCATGAAATTTGAATGAAATTCATCGAATCCCCATATTGGAAAAGCGCATAAAGCTATTAATTTGATTGCAAAACAGCTTGCCGCGATTGCAATCAACCCAGTCATTTCAGTGTCCGCTCCGGCCAGCATGGCAGCCGTGGGACAATCCAGCCCCTATGAATCCGGATCAGTACGTCCAAGACAAGGCCGCCGCCTCGGGCAGCAGCTTTTATTACGCCTTCCTCTTTTTGCCCAAAGACCGCCGCGCTGCAATTACCGCGTTCTACGCCTTTTGCCGAGAAGTGGACGACGTGGTGGACGAGGTCACCGACCCCGGCGTGGCTGCCACCAAGCTGGCCTGGTGGCGCAACGAGGTGCACAAGGCCTTTGCGGGCCAGCCCACCCATCCCGTCACCCTGGCCCTCATGCCGCATGTGAAGACCTTCGGCATCGAAGAACGCCATCTGCAGGCCGTGATTGAAGGCTGCCAGATGGATCTGGAGCAGACCCGCTATCTGGACTTTGCCGGTCTGGAGCGCTACTGCCATCTGGTTGCCGGCATCGTGGGCGAGGTGGCGGCACGCATCTTCGGCCAGAGCGATGAGCGCACCACCGAGTACGCCCACACGCTGGGTCTGGCCTTTCAGCTGACCAACATCATCCGCGACGTGGGCGAAGATGCCATGCGCGGCCGCATCTATCTGCCCATCAGCGAGCTGCAGCAGTTCGACGTCAAGGCCCATGAGATCAACAAGCGCGAGTATTCGGAACGCTTTACGGCGCTGATGCGCTTTCAGGCCGAGCGCGCACACGGGCTGTATGACAAGGCCATGGGCCTGCTGCCGCAAGCCGACCGCCGCACGCAAAAGCCCGGCCTGATGATGGCCAGCATTTACCGTACGCTGCTGCGCGAAATCGAGTCCGAGAACTTTCAGGTGCTGCACCAGCGCATCAGCCTGCCACCGCTGCGCAAGCTGTGGCTGGCCTGGAAGATGCAGGCCCTGGGCTTGATGTAATCCGCCGCAAACGGCATGCTTGCTGCATCCAGCCCTAACCCCGCCTATGCCATGAAGTCTGCTGCCCGCACCCCTTCCAGCGCCTTGCGCCCCATCGCCGTGGCCCTGCTCAGCGCATCACTGCTGGCAGCGGCGCCCAGCAGCTATGCGTTCTGGGGCTTGCTGGGCAAAGCCGGCAAGGCCGCAGCCACGGCGGGCAAGGCCGGTGGTGCCGCCAAGGTGGGGGCCGCCGGTGCAGTGGCCGTGGGCGGTGCCGAACTGGCGGGGGCAGGCTTGAGCGCCGCCGCCCGTACCGCCATTTTTTCTGCCGACGACGCAGCCCGTCTGGCCGGCAAGGCTCCGCTGGCCAACATGGCCCATGCCGGCCATATGGCCATGCCTGCCGAGGTGGCCAGCTATCTCTCACGTCCGGCCGCAGCGCTGACGGCGGGCGACACCGCGCAGATGATGAAGGTCTATCAGGACCTGATGCACCAGGCCGGCAAGAGCGGCGATTTCACGGTAATAGAGCGCATGCCCCAGATACATGGCGCCAAGACGCTGGATACGGCACCGGCAGCCACCACCGGCCAAGGCGTTTCGGCAGCTACACCTGCGGCCAGCAAAGTCAGTATTTCCAATGCCGAGCTGAGCTTTCACGCCCTGCGGCTGCTGGCCCATGCCGCCGGCGCTGGCGACCGCAACGCACGCAAGGAACTGCAGCGCCGCTGCCAGGCCCCGGCGCCGCAAGGCCAGGAGGCCGAGCATGCGGCCCTGTGCCGCAGCGCACCCAAGACTTCATGAAGATTGCGATCATCGGCGGCGGCTGGGCCGGCATGGCCGCTGCCGTACAACTGGCCCAGTCGGGCCACGAACCCACGGTTTTCGAAGCCGCCAAGATCCTGGGCGGCCGTGCCCGGGCCCTGAATCTGAGTTTGACCGAGGCGGCCTTCGCCACGGCAGACAACGGCCAGCACATTCTGATCGGCGCCTATACCCAATGCCTGGCGCTGATGCGCAGCGTAGGTGTTTCGGCCGAGCAAGCACTGCTGCGCAAGCCGCTGACTCTACCCTATGCAGACGGCAACGGCCTGCGCTTTCCTGCCCTGCCCGCACCGCTGGACGCTCTAGCCGGCATTGCCTGCGCCAGGGGGTGGACGCCGGGCCAACGCTGGGCTCTGTTGGCCCGGGCCATACGCTGGCGCTTGCAGGGTTTTGCCTGTGCCCCGGCCGCCACCGTGGCCGATGTCTGCCAAGGCCTGCCCGAACCGCTGATGCTGGATTTCATCGAACCGCTGTGCGTATCGGCGCTCAACCTGCCTGCCGCCCAGGCCAGCGGCAGCATTTTTTTGCGCGTGCTCAAGGATGCCTTGTTTGCAGGCAGCGGCGGCTCTCATTTTCTGGTGCCCCGCGTCAGCCTCGGCGCCCTCTTTCCCGAACCGGCCGCTCAGTGGCTCAAGGTCGGCGGCCATGCCGTTCATACCGCTACCCGCGTGCTGGCGCTGCAGCCCCAGAGCGGGCAATGGACGCTGCATACCAGCGCCGATACACAGGCGTCAGCACCGGCCCGCTACGGCGGCGTGCTGCTGGCCTGTCCGCCCCATGAAGCGGCACGGCTGGTTCTGGGCATGGACCGTAAAGACCCAAGCCATCAACGCTGGGCACAGACGGCCCAGGCGCTGGAGCACACGGCGATTGCCACCGTCTATGCCCAAACCGCGCAGCGCCTGTCTGCCCATCTGCCCTGGCTGGCCTTGCGCAGCAACAATCATCATCCGGCCCAGTTCGTGTTCGATCGCGGCCATCTGCATGCAGGCGACGCCAGCCAGCAAGGACTGATGGCTTTTGTGGTCAGCGACTGCCGCAGCGACCGCGAAACACTGCAAGCCCAGGTGCTGCAGCAGGCAAGAGAGCAACTGGGCTGGAGCGACATACGGCCCGTGCAGACCGTGATCGAGAAGCGGGCCACTTTTGCCTGCACGCCGGACGTCGCGCGCCCCGGCGCCGAGCTGGGCCAGGGCCTGTGGGCCTGTGGTGACTATGTGGCCGGCCCCTACCCCGCCACATTGGAAGGCGCCGTACTCAGTGGGCTTGACGCTGCAAAAAGCGTAGTCAATTCAAACCAGACCGCCGCAGGCCAGCTAGGGAAATCCTGATGCAGCAATAGTCCAACTGATGCAGGAATGACAGCCGTTTGACAGCCATAGTGGCCACCATGGCACAAGCCAATAACAGCAAACGGAGACAACATGGCATCGACTTTTGACACATCCACCAGCCAGGTACTGGCCATTTCGCGCCGTCATCTGCTGACTGGCGCCGGAGCCATGGCCTGCGCCAGCCTGTTGCCTGGTCTGGCCCGTGCGTCAGAGAGCAACTGGCCCAGCCGCCCGGTGCGCTTTGTGGTGCCGTTTGCGCCCGGTGGCAGCTCGGAAATCGTGGCCCGCTCCACGGCCGCCGAGCTGTCCAAGACCCTGGGCCAGAATGTGTTTGTGGAGAACAAGCCGGGCGCTGCAGGCAACATCGCCATGCAGGAAGTGGCCCGTGCCGATGACCAGTCCACCGTCATCCTCGGTCATATCGGCACGCTGGCCGTGAACCCCTATATTTTCGACAAGCTGCCCTACGATCCGAAAAAGGACTTCGTCCCCGTCAGCCTGCTGGCCAAGGTGCCCAGCCTGTATGTGGTGCATCCGGATCTGCCCATCAAGAACATTGCCGATCTGGTGGCCTACGCCAAGAAAAACCCCGGCAAGCTCAGCTACGGTTCGGCAGGCAATGGCAGCGCCGGCCATCTGGCGTTTGAATATCTGAAGATGACCGCCAATATCTTCATGCTGCATGTGCCTTATCGCGGCACCGGCCCCATGATGCAGGACTTGCTGTC
Source organism: Comamonas aquatilis (assembly GCF_965139575.1). NCBI lineage: Bacteria > Pseudomonadati > Pseudomonadota > Betaproteobacteria > Burkholderiales > Comamonadaceae > Comamonas > Comamonas aquatilis. The sequence continues at coordinate 177,513 of NZ_CBCSIW010000007.1, forward strand.
GGCCCGGCTCGATGCGGCTTCAGTGGGCGCTTCGGCTCTGCTGCCCTTTATCAAGGCGGGCAAGGTGCGCTGCATTGCCACCGGCTCCACCCAGCGGCTGGCACAGCTGCCCGATGTACCCACCGTGGCCGAGCAGGGCTTCCCAGGTTTCGAGATGACGCAGTGGTATGGCATGTTGGCACCGTCCAGCCTGCCCAAGGCCCATGTGAGCAAGCTGGCTGCCGAATGCGCCAAGGCCGTCAAGGCCCCCGATGCGCTCAAGCGCCTGCAAGGTGATGCCGCCGAGCCCATTGGCAGCACGCCCGAGCAATTTGCCCAGTTCATTGCCACCGAGCAAACCCGCTGGCAAAAAGTGCTGCAGCGCGCCCAGGTCAAGCCCAACTAAATCCAGCCATCAGCCCGCAACCGGCCTTTGAGCGAAAGACACAGTCGCTCAAAGGCCGTTTATTTTTCCATCCACCACTGGATGACGATCTTGGCCACATAGCCCACAAAGCCCACGCCAAGACCCAGAAAAATCACAAAGGTGCCGAACTTTCCGGCCTTGGATTGGCGGGCCAGCTGCAAGATGATGAACACCATGAACAAGATGAAGGCGCCCACACCCCAGGTCAGGAAAAAATGGGCAATTTGTTCTTCTGTATAGCCAAAAATCACAGCAACCAAGTCCTACTCATTCCCCGCCAGGACCTGGTGACGGCGCCCCTGTCAGGCGCTTTGAATCAACGCCTCAAGCCTGTGGCCGCGCATCGCGGGCGGGGAATACCGAGGCATCCACCAGATCGCGATAGGCATGCCAGCTGGCATGACCCAGCATGGGCATCACAATCACCAGCCCCAGCAAATACGTGCCAAGGCCCAGCAAGGTCAACAACACAATCAGTGCCGCCCACAGGGCCAAAGGCCCGGGGTTGGCCAGAACGACGGACCAACTGGTCAGCACGGCCTGACGCACGGTCACGCGTCTGTCCAGCATCAGCGGCATGGCCACCACGCTGGACGCAAAAATGGGGGCAGCCAGAAAGCTGCCAAGCGCCATCCACAGGGCAAACAACTGTCCATCGGGTGCCAGCACCACATGCCGCACAAAGTCGGCCGGGGTTTCAATGGCGATGGGCGACATGATCTTGATCAGCGAAGCCGACACCAGCACCCAGCCCGTGGCCGCCAGCGCCAGCAGCAAGCCAAAGCGCACCAGACACCAGTAGCCGCCCTGCCCTGCCCCATGGCCGTTTTGCCACTGCGTCCAGGTCTTGCCCACCAGCGCCAGATCGGCAGGTTCGCCGCGCTCCAAGGCTCGGCTGATGGCATAGAGGCTGGTGGCTACCACAGGCCCCACGACCAGAAAACCGGACAGGGCACCCGCCATCAACCAGAAGCGATTGTGCCCCAGCGTCAAGATGGCTGCGCCGATCAGGATCAAGACAAGACCGTGGGCCAGGCTGAGCAGCGGGGACGCCGCCATATCCTGCACGGCGCGCCTGAGCCAGGCCAAAGGCCGACTCCAGGCAACGGCTCTGACAGGCGCAAGCGGTGGTGGAGTGAGAAGACAGGCGGACAGGCAGGTAGGCATAGGCAGCTCACACGCAAAAATCCAGGCTGCTGACCTCAAGACCGACGACCTGCCGCTTCTCATTTCGGTCAGCTCTCGGCCAGCCCCTCACACAACTGCGCAAGACTGGCCACCGTGACGTGAGGCTCTCGCCCCTCGCAAGGCCATGCTACGCCGCCACGGTTCAACCAGACCGCGTGCATACCCGCATCCATGGCGCCGCGCGCATCCAGCTCCGCGTCATCCCCTATGTGCAGCACATGCTCGGGGGCCACGCCGGCCGCCTCGGCGGCGGCATGAAAAAAGCGTGCATCGGGTTTGGCCATGCCGCTCAAGCTGGCGCTCAGCGAGGCATGAAAGTGCTGGCCTATGCCCACCACATGCACATCGGCATTGCCATTGGACAAGGCCACCACCGGCCAGTGCGTTGCCAGAAACTGCAGCGTGGGCAGAGCGTCTTCAAACAGATCGACCCGCTGGCGGGCCGCAAAGAATTCATCGAATGCAGCCTCGGCCAGGGCCGGATCGTCACCCGCTCTTTGCAGGGCCAGACGGATGGACTCGCGGCGCAGGCCGCTCAAATCGCTTTGCAGATCCGGGCGCAAGCCCACGATTTCATGGCGCAAGGCCCTGACCGTAGCGGTATCGCCCAGCTGCTGAGCCGTGGCCGGCGCATGCAGCCGCAGCCAGTCCAGCAGCACGGCCTCGGCCTTGGCAATCGTGGGCCAGATGGGCCACAAGGTGTCGTCCAGGTCAATGGAAATAGCCCGGATCCGGCCGCTGCGGCGCAATGCCTGCAACTGGGCCAGAGCCGGGGAGACGGCGAGAGTTTCTGTGGAGTCAGGATGCATGGGCCAAGAATACAAAAAATTTGCAGCCAACTCAGCATGCCCGGCATAAAAGCCGCGAGTGTCTAGGCCGCTCCTCAAACTGCCACAATCGGGCCATGCCATCCCGCTTTGTGCCTGAACCCGAACTCCGCCACGATCAACCCTCCCGCACCGGCATTGTGCTGTGCAATCTGGGAACGCCCGATGCCCCGACCGCTGCGGCGGTGCGTCCGTATCTGGCACAGTTTCTGTCCGACGACCGCGTGGTGGAGATTCCCAAACTGGCCTGGTGGCCCATTTTGCACGGCATCATCTTGCGCACGCGCCCGGCCAAGTCTGCCGCCAAGTACGCCACCATCTGGCATGAAAAAGACGGCTCCCCCCTGCTGCACTGGACCCAGCGCCAGGCCACACTGCTGCGTGGCTGGCTGGGCGAGGCCGGCCATCAGCTGACGGTTTTACCTGCCATGCGTTATGGCCAGCCCTCGATTGCATCGCAGCTGGATGCGCTCAAGCAGCAAGGCGTGAACCGCATCCTCATCCTGCCGCTCTACCCCCAGTACTCAGGCACGACCACCGCCAGCGTGTTCGATGCGGTCTATGACTGGGCCAAGACCCAGCGCCATATTCCCGAGCTGCGCTTTGTCAACCGCTATCACGACCATGCGGCTTATATCGACGCGCTGGCCCAGCGTATCGAAGCCCACTGGCGCGGCCATGGCCGGGGCGAGAAACTGGTGATGAGCTTTCACGGCGTGCCTGAGCGCACCCTGCATCTGGGCGACCCCTATCACTGTGAGTCACACAAAACGGCGCGCTTGCTGGCCGAGCGGCTCAAGCTGAACCCGGATCAATACCTAGTCACCTTTCAGTCGCGCTTTGGCAAGGCCAAGTGGCTGGAGCCCTATACCGAACCCTCGCTGATCGCTCTGGCCAAAGCCGGTACCCAACGCGTGGATGTGGTCTGCCCGGGCTTTACCAGCGACTGCCTAGAAACGCTGGAGGAAATCAACCAGGAGGCCCGCGAAGCCTTTTTGCACGCCGGCGGCCAGCAGTTTGAATACATTGCCTGCCTCAACGACAGCGCGCCCTGGATTGACGCCCTCTCGACCATTGCCCAGCAGCATCTGGCAGGCTGGTCCACGCAGCGCGAGGATGACGAAGCCCTCCAAACCCGTTTGCAACGCGCCAAAGACATGGGCGCGGCTCGATAGACTGGATCAGGGTCGGCGGAAACCTTTTTTGCTGTACGGGCTATGGCGGCATACGGCATACGGCAGACGGGACAGGCCTTGCCTGCGCGCATGAACTCCTGATTCCATAGCTAGATGCGCTTTATTGATAAAGACTTCAAGCCATTTTTCTTTCAAATTCAGGTTTCAGCTTGCGCCCTACGCCAGAGACAGGGCGACAGTCCGGCTGCAGAGCATGTTTGGTGGCGACATGCCTGGCCGCAAGGCGGGACAATAGAGGCCTCAGGCATGCAGATGCCGACCTCACACCCAAGCCATGAAAAAATTCCTGATTGCCTATACGCTGGGTCTTGGCGCCAGCAGCTTCGCGCTGGCCGCCCAGCCCTTGCTCAGCCCGCAGCAGTTGCAGCCTTTGCTGCAAAAAGCCGAGGCCGGTGCCGAAATCCGCCTCATCGACATCCGCGACCCCAAGGCCTTCGAAGCCGGCCATATTGCCCAGGCCGTCAACGCCCCTTACGGCAAATGGCGCGGCCCGGCCAGCAACCCCGGCGAGCTGCCCGATCAGCCCCAACTGGTCAAACTGGTGCAATCGCTGGGCCTGACTCCGGCCACCCACGCCATCGTCATCTCCAGCGGCGCCGATGCCACGGATTTTGGCGCCACGGCCCGGGTGTACTGGACGCTGAAAAGCCTGGGTCTGACCGAGCTGTCCATAGTCAACGGCGGCATGCAAGCCTGGCAAGCGGCCGGCCAGCCCGTGGGCAAGACGGCCATCAAGATTGCCCCCAGCAGCTACGCACCGACTTTTGACGCCAACTGGCTGGCCACGCAGCAGGATGTGGGCAAGCACCTGGACCTGTCCAACGCCGCCCTGGTGGACTCGCGCCCCGATGCCTTCTACCAGGGCAAGACCCGCGCGCCTGCAGCCAAGCTCTCGGGCACCTTACCCGGCGCCCAGCAGCTCGATTTCAACCAGTGGTTTGCGCCCGGCACGACGCTGTTTGTCGATGCAGCCAAGGCCAAGGACATTGCCGCCAAGATCCAGCGCCAGCAAGGCCAGGATATGGTGGCATTCTGCAATACCGGCCACTGGGCGGCCACCGACTGGTTCGGCCTGTCTGAAATGGCCGGCCTGCCCAATGTGAAGCTGTATGCCGGCTCCATGGTGGACTGGACCCAGTCCAAGGACGCACCGCGCATGGCCAATCAGCCGGGCCGCCTGCAATCGCTGGCCTATGACGCCCAGAAGTGGTGGGATAAAAAGTTTAAATGACCCTCTGAGTCGCTTCGCGCCTTCCCCCAAGGGGGACGGCGGCTCTTGCTCGGTGTCTCTGACTTGGTATGTGACAGTTTCACAAGCCTCAGACTCTTGAACTCTGAATTGACAACAAAAATATGAAACGACTTCCCATTACGGTCTTGCTGGCCGTCTTTTTTGGCTGGCTGCTGTGGTCGGTCTCCGTGCGCCAGGCCGCCCTGTTTGGCGTGGGCATTGGCCTGGGTGCCGTGCTGGCCGGCAAGCGCTTTGGCTTTACCACCGGCTGGCGCATGCTGGTGGAGGAGAAAGACGCCAGCGGCGTTTTCGGCCAGTTGCTGCTGCTGGCGCTGGCTGCCGCCCTGGCCATGCCGCTGCTGGGCCACTACCCCGAGCTGACGGCCGCTCTGGGCCCGCCCAGCATCAGCCTGCTGATCGGCGCTTTCGTGTTTGGCCTGTGCATGCAGATTGCCGACGGCTGCGGCAGCGGCACGCTGTACAAGGCCGGCCTGGGCATCCCCATGAACGCCGCCATCCTGCCGCTGTTTGCGCTGGGCAGCTTCATGGGCAGCCTGCACCTGGGCTGGTGGCTGGATCTGGGCAATACCGCCCCCGTGGGCCTGGTCACCGAATGGGGCTGGGCACCTGCGCTACTGGCCACCCTGGCCGCCCTGGCCGTGATTGCTGCGGGCGTCGCTGTCTATGTGAACAAAGCCAATACGGCTTTGAACCGCCCCGCCAAGCCCTTGCTGGTACGCAAATGGATGGTGGGCGCCGTGCTGCTGGCGGTTTTTGCCACGCTCAACCTCATCATCGCCGGCCAGCCCTGGGGCGTGGTCTATGGCTTTGGTCTGTGGGCCGCCAAGATCGCCAATGCCACGGGCGCGGTCGATCTGGCCAGCAACTGGTTCTGGAGCCAGCCGGGCAATGCCGCCCGTCTGCATGAAACCGTGCTGCTCGATGTGACCAGCATCACCAATATCGGCATTCTGGGCGGCGCGCTGTGGATTGCCGCCGGCAAGCCCGCTGCCGCCAAGTCTTTGAGCGGCACGCAGTGGGCAGTCGCTCTGGTCGCGGGTCTGGTGCTGGGCTACAGCTCGCGCCTGGCTTTTGGCTGCAATGTGGGCGCCATGCTGTCGGGCATTTCCACGGGCTCCATCCACGGCTGGATCTGGGTGCCTTTGGCTTTTGCAGGCACGATTTTCGGTCTGCGCATCCGCCGCCATTTCGGCTTTTGAGCAATGAAAGAACATATGACTCAAGCATCTACCTTGCGCGCCGTCTTCTGGTCGGTCCTCGTGCTGTTTCTGGCCTGGGATTTCTGGCAATCGCCAGCCATCGATCTGCGTTTTGAAGCACCACTGATTGCCGCCGGCTCCGGCCAGGCCGCGCAGGGCGGCCACTGCTCCATGCCCGCAGGCAAATAAAGCCTCTGTCCCAAAGCACAACGCCCTGACCGCTACGGTTCAGGGCGTTTTTACTGCGCGTTTGGATGGCGCGTTCAGTTCTGCGGCTTTTCCACCTCAAAGCCGGCCGCCTCCCAGGCCGTCAAACCGCCCGTCAGCGGCCGCACATTGCTGAAACCGGCACGCTGCAGCTGCCGGGCCACGCGCGCGGCAGAGATTTCGTTGGGGCAGTCGCAATACACCACCAAGCCATGCGCATGCTGATCGTGCGGCAGCAAATGCTCGTAGCTGGGCTTGCCTTTGGCCTGGTGATGGAGCCAGGACTTGGCCCCCGGTATATGGCCGCGCTCGAACAGCAGCGGCTCGCGCACATCGATCACCGTGGGCGTCACGCCCTGGGCATGGAGGCCGGCCAGCTCCGCCACCGACATGCGCGGCATTTTCAGCGAACGGATGACACGCTTGCGCTGCCACCATTTGCGCGCCACAAACACGGTAAAAGCCAGCAACAGCAGCAGCAGCCCCCATTTGCCCAGAGCGGTGAGCACATCGAGCAAATCCTGCACCGTAGACGAAAACAGCGAGCCCAGAAACACCGCCGAGCCCACCCAGATCAGCGCGCCCAGGGTGTCGAACAGCACAAACGTGCGCAGCGGCGTGCCCACCACACCGGCCAAGGCGCTGGCAATCGACGCAAAGCCCGGAATGAACTTGGCCACCAGCAGGGAGCGCGCGCCCCAGCGGCCGTATACCGATTCGGTCTGGCGTATGCAGGCATCGGGCGAGAGCGAGATGCGGCAAATCTGCCCCAGCACCCGGTGACCGTAGGCCTTGCCGGCGTGATACCAGAGCACATCGGCAATCAGCGCCGCCACCACCGCGATCAGCGTGAGCCAGCCCAGCCGCGCCCAACTGGCGCCTTCCAGAGCCCCGGTGACCACCAGCACCGGATAGGCAGGAATAGGCGCACCCAGCTGCTCCACCAGCACGTTGAGGAAAACGATGCCCAGACCGTATTCGCGAATCAGATCGACCAGAAAACCCATGGCAGGCACTCCAAGAACCAGGCCGCAGCATCCGTGTGCAAGCCTTGCCGCAAGACTCTAGCCTGCGCGGCATCATCCCTGCCTGACTGGGGTTGAAGGACGGTTCTGCAGGCAGGCCAGCACGGCATCGAAATGCGGCTGCACATTGAGCGCCGGCGCATGGCCGCAGCCAGGCACCTCCAGCCAGCTCAGCTGGCCTCTGGCACCGGGGCCTCGCAGCATCATCTGCTCGGCCACGGGCTTGAGCACCAGATCCGATTCCACCCCGCGCAGCAGCAGCACGGGCAGCTCCAGCGCGTCGTAATGCTCCCAGATCAGGTAGTCGTTTTCATGCCGGGTGAACTGCTCGATCATGCACGGGTCGTAATGCGGGGTCACGCGGCCGTCGGGCAGGCGGCGGGTACTGGTCTCGGTGAGCTTGCGCCACTCCGTCTCGCTGAGCCAGCCATAGGGCTGGTAAGCCTGGCGAAAAAAAGCCTCCAGCTCGGTCACGGTATCAAACACCGGCGGCTGGCCCGCATAGGACTTGATGCGCTGCAGCGCCGCCTGAGCCAGCTCGGGCGCGTTGTCATTGAGGGTGAGAGTCAGAATGCGATCTTTGAGCGCCGGTTCCCACAGCCCCGACGCGCAGACCGTGCCAATCGCCCCGCCCATGCTGGTGCCCACCCAATGCACCTGCTCCAGCGCCAGCGCCTCCATCAGCTCGCGTGCCAGGCGGGCATAAAAGCGCAACTGGTACTCATCACGCGAGTTGCGGCTCCACTGGCTCAGGCCACGACCCAAAGTGTCGGGGCAGATCACGCGATAGCCCTGGGCCTGGAGAAACTGCGCCAGAGCATCCATATCCCGTCCGGTGCGCGCCAGGCCATGCCAGGCGATGACGGTGCCCGCCAGTGTCGCACCAGGCTCAGGCTGCCAGTCCATGTAATGAATCTCGTAGCCGGCGCAGCGGGCATAGCAGGAGACAGGCGCGGCAGCACCGTGGGTGAAGGAGTGCACAGGGGAAGACATAAGACAATCTCGATTCGGCGGGGCCGGCTGCGGCCGGCCCCTGATGCGACAACGATGAGCGGCGCTCAGTTGGGGATACGGATCAGCCCATCGCTGACCTCGATGGCGTTACCCGTCACAGGGGCCGCCACAAACGGCGGCACCTGGGCCGCCGTGATGGCCGGTGCCGCTCCGGGCTGGCCGCCGCGTGGCGTGGTGCGCACCACCTGGCTGGCCGGCAGCGCCCCGCCATTGCGCAGATGGGCCCACATCGCATCCATGGCCTGGTTGAAATAAGGATGCAGCGGCACAAAGCGTGTATCGAAGCCCGAGAACGGCAGGAAGGCATCAAAGTGCTGGGCATTCACCACCTCGATATAGCGCAGCCGCGTGCCGGAGCCGTCCAGGCTGCGGTTAAGCACCGTGTAGGCGCGCGCATTGTGGTTGACCGGCACCAGCGCATCGCTGCGGCCGGCCACGATGATGGCGGGCTTGCCGCGCAGCTTGGCGCTGTGCAGCACCTCGCTGATACCGGCGCGCACCGCATCGCTCTGGGCCTGCGTGGGCAGGCTGCTGTCCGTAAGATTGAAGCCCGTGGCCGTATCCACGCCCGTCACCAGCGCATGCTGGCATAGCGCATTGTCCAGGCCAAAGTCGGCCACGCCGGTGGAAGGCGAGACCGCCAACGGCCAGGAACGTGCACCGCCCAGCGAATCGTTGTAGATCACGGTGGCTGGCGTGCCGTTGGCCGTGCCATTGGCCGTGGCAAAGCTCTGGGCCAGCGCGGTCGCCGCAGCCGGCACCACCTCGCCCGCAGTGTTGGCGGCGGCAAAGCTGGTGCGACACAGATTGGCCTCCACGCCAAAGCGGCCGTAAGCCATGGTGTACATGGCCGACAAAATAGGCCCGTTGCCCAAGCCGTAGTGGGCGTTGTGCATACGGTCGTTGTCGCGCGTCCAGCCGTACAGGCGCAGCTTTTCCAGCGCATGGGCCGCGCGCTCGGCTGTAGTCGTTCCCACCACCAGACCCTTGGCGGCCAAGCCGCTGCAGCGTGCCTCGGCGCGCGCCGTCATGGCCGTCAGGCCGATGTAGTTGAAGATCGAGCTTTCGCTCAGGGCCGCATCGGACGCCAGCGCCGCGCAGGGCTGGTAAATATTGCCGTAGGTTGTGTATTCGGCCAGCGTGCGGCCGGCATTGGGCGCGATCTGGCCGCCCACGCTGATGGTGTAGCCCTGGCGCGTGGGCATCTCGGTCACGGGCTCGGAAGCCACCACGCCGTCAATCAGACCGTCCGTGTCCAGTTCGGCTGCGCGCAGCACGGCCGCGCCGCCATTGGAGGCCGAGCCCGCCAGCACCAGCGTGTTGGCCTTGGTGAAGGGCACGGGGTCGGTTTCCGTGCCATAGCGCTGGTTGAGCACATACAGCGCATAGCGGGCCGCCGCCAGCGTGTCGTTGCCCCAGTCTTTTTCAGGGTTCTGCTGGGAATGTGCGTGCTTGATGGCGATGCGGTTCGGAAATGCCGTGTTGTAGGCCGCACGCGCCGCATCACTGAGCCGTGCGGCGAAGAAGGACAGGCTGCCCTCATCCGTGCGCGTGGCGCGCGTGCCGTCTAGCTTGTTGACCGTGTCGTCCGAGAGATTGTGCAGACCCACGCCCTTGCCTGCATCGGTCAGTGCCACGGCGCAGCCCTTCTTCAGCCCCCATTCCCCGGCCGTGCCTATGGCGCCATACACGCCGCGCGAGCCCGAGGACGGGCCCAGCACCACACAGGCCCGATTGCGATCAAAGCTGTCGGGCAGCTGGACCACCACCATGGTTTGTTTGCGGCCCGTGCCGTCATCCAGCACGCCCCGGTACTCGCGCCCGGGAATCAGGCCCTCGGCTGCGGTCACCTGGCCATCGGCCGTGATGTTGGGGCCATACAGCGTGCCATAGCCGCCATTGACCGTGGGGTCCAGGATGCCCCGGTAGTTGGAATACAGCGCATTGCGCCGCAACTCGGCCGCCGTGGGATTAGCCGGGTCCGCATAGGTCGGCGCCGCCGCCGCGCCCAGGCCCGTCTTGCCCAGGCCACCCGTCAGCAGATCCTGCGTGGCCGCCGTAGCGCCTGTACTCACGGCTGTCGCCGGGTATGCCGTTACGCCCAGATCAGTAAAGCCCCTGGGCAGATTGTTGCTGGGCATGGTGTCTCCTCCGCAGGCCACCAGCGTGGCGGCGGCCACGGCCGTAGCCGCCCAGCGCCATGAGATTCGCTCGTTCGAGAGTGTTTTTTCTTCACGCTTCAACATGCCCATCTCCTTGCGGTATTTCTCTGATGCACGAATGCGCCTTGGCCGCTTCGGCCCCGGCGCGCGAAAAACGCAGGCGCCCCACCACGCCCGTGGGAAAGTAATAGACCGACAGCACAAACAGCACGCCAAGCCACAACAGCCAGCGATCTGGCGACAGCAAGGCCGCCAACCAGGGCAGACTGGCGGCCGCCTCGCTGCCGACGCGCAGCAGGTCCTGCAGGTAGCTTTGCGCAATCAGAAAGATCAGCGAGCCGATCACCGCGCCATAAATCGTGCCCATGCCGCCAATCACCACGATGAGCAGACAGTCCATCATGATCTCGAAAGACAGCGTGGTATCCGGCCCGTTGTAGCGCAGCCAGACGGCCAGCATGGCACCGGCTACGCAGGCAAACAAGGCGGACAGCACGCTGGAGGTGGTGCGGTACACCACCACGCGGTAGCCAATGGCTTCGGCCCGAAATTCGTTTTCACGAATCGCCTGCAGCACGCGGCCGAACGGTGAATTGACAATGCGCAGCAGCATCAGCACCAACAGCACGGCCACGACAAACAACAGGTAATAGCTGATGACCTTGCCGTCGATCACCAGGCCTAGGACTTCGTTCTCGAAAGGCTCAAAGCTGGGCGACAGCCATTCGGGCATCTTGAAGGTCAGACCGTCTTCGCCTCCTGTCCAGTCCGACAGCTGCGAGGCCAGGGTCTGAAACGCCGCCGCCACGGCTAAAGTGATCATGGCAAAGAAAATGGCCCGTACCCGCAGCGAGAACAGACCTATGGCCAGCGACAGCAGCAAGGACACCAGCAGCGCCGCGCCCAGTCCCAGGGCCAGCGAGGCCCAGCCGGCGCCGAGCTTGCTGGAGGCAATCGCCACGCCGTAGGTGCCTATGCCGAAAAACATGGTGTGGGCAAAGCTGACGATGCCGGTATAGCCCAGCAGCAGATCAAAGCTGGCGACCAGCACCACAAAAATCAGCACCTTGGCCGCCACGTTGAGGGCCTTGACGCCAGGAAAGACAAACGGCGCGACAGCCAGACCGATCAAGATGGCCAGCAGCATCACGGCCAGCACGCGGCTGCGCGGCAGATCGCCGGAGAGCAAACGATTGAGCATGTGCTTGACTCCTAGCGATTTGCGACTGGATAGACACCTTGGGGGCGCCACAAGAGAATGGCCACCATCAGCGCGATATTGGAAAACAGCGCCACCTTGGGCACGAGAAAGCCGGTGTAATTGGCCATCAGCCCCACCAGCAGCGCACCGATCAACGCGCCACCCGTGCTGCCCAGGCCGCCAATGATGATGACGATAAAGATCAGCACATTGACCTGGGCGCCCATCTGGGGAATCACGTTCTGCTGGTACAGACCCCACATCACGCCACCCAGACCGGCCAGGGCCGAGCCCACGACAAACACGCCGATGAACAGACGGCGCACGCGGTAGCCCAGAGCCTCGACCATCTCGCGATCCTGCACGCCGGCGCGGATCAGCAGGCCGACCTTGGTACGCGACAGCGTCCAGGCCAGGACCGCAAACACCGCGCCCCCCACCAGCACGGCAAACACCCGGTATTTCTCCACCGCTGCGTCACCCAGCAGCCAGGCGCCCTTCATGGCTTCGGGCAAGGGCAGCGGTATCTGCTGCGGGCCCCAGACGACCTTGATCAGTTCCTCGCCGATGATCATGCCGCCCATGGTGATGAGAATCTGCTTCAGATGCTGGCCGTAGACGGGGCGCACGATAAAGCGCTCGAACGCCAGCCCCACCGCAGCAGCCACCGCCATGGCCACCAGCATGGCGGGAAACACCGCCACCAGATTGCGCCACAGCTGATCCGAGCCCGTCCAGTCCGTCATGGCACCCAGCACGCTGGTGGCCACAAAAGCGCCCAGAGCGATAAAGACGCCATGGCCGAAGTTCAGCACATCCATGAGGCCAAACACCAGCGTCAACCCCGAGGCAATGATGAAGATGATCATGCCCATGGCCAGGCCGGCGACGGTCAGCGTGAGCCAGGTGCTGGGCGAGCCGACCAGGGGCAAGGTGATCAGCGCCAGCAGCGGCACCAGCAACAGCGGCGGGTAATCCAGATCCTTGAACTTCATGCTCTTACCGCCTTCCCGATCACTTCCCGTTTGATAGCTGCTCGCGCTTGATGCATAAGCACCACAGCCCTGTTTGGCTGGTATTCATAGATCTTCATAGCGACAGGCCCAGCAGCGACTTTTGCAGCGCCTCGTCGGCCGCCAGTTCGGCCATGCGGCCGGCGTGAATCACGCGACCGTTGTCCATCACGGCCACGCCATCGCCCAGGCGCTTGGCAAAGTCAATGTTCTGCTCCACCAGCAAGATGCTCACGCCGCTGGCCTTGAGCTGGGCAAAGGCATGAATCATGTTGTTGATGATGGCGGGCGCCAGGCCTTTGCTGGGTTCATCGACGATCAGCAGATCGCGCGGCTCCACAATCGCGCGGGCCACGGCCACCATCTGCTTTTGGCCGCCGCTGAGCTTGCCGGCCGGTGCATTCCAGAACTTCTGCACGGCGGGGAAAAGCTGGTAGATCCAGTCCAGCCGCTGCGCATCCATCTGGCCCGCATGCTTGGCGGCGCGGGCCGCCAGCAGCAGGTTTTCCTTGACCGTCAGGTCCGCAAAAATGCCCATGTTTTCGGGCACGTAAGCGATATTGAGCTGGGCAATCGCCGGCGTCGCCAGCCGCGTGATATCGCGCTCGCCCAGGCGAATGCTGCCCTGGCTGGCCTGCCACAAGCCCATGATGGTGCGCAGCGTGGTCGTCTTGCCCGCGCCATTGCGGCCCAGCAGCATGGTGACCTCGCCCCGGGGTACGGTCAGGTCCACGCCGTGCAGTATGTGATAGGCGCCGATATGCGTGTGCACGCCCGACAGCTGCAGCAAAGCGGTCTTGCTCATGCGCCCTCCTTCATCACATTACCGAGATAGGCCTGCTGCACCACGGGCGAAGCAATCACCTCGGCCGGCAGGCCGTCGGCCACCAGCTCTCCATTGGTCAGCACGATGATGCGGTCGGCCAATTCGCGCACCACATCCATCTTGTGTTCGACCAGCAAGATGATCTTGCTCTTGTCTTTTTTCAGCTCGCGTATCAGGTCCAGAATCACCGGCGCCTCGTCATGGCTCATGCCCGCCGTGGGTTCGTCAAACATATAAACCTGCGGCTCCAGCGCCATCAGCAGCGCCACTTCCAGCTTACGCTGATCGCCATGCGGCAAGGCCGACACCGGCTCGTCGCGCCGCGCCCACAGCGCGACCTGCTCCAGTATTTGCTGGGCGCGTGTCAGCAGCTGGCGATGATCGCTCCAGATGCTCCACAGATTGAGGCCATGCCTGTGACTGCCTTCGCGCGTGGCCTGCACGGCAAGGCGCACGTTCTCCAGTACCGACAGGCCCGGGAACAGATTGGTCAGCTGAAACGCCCGGCCCAGCCCGGCACGCGTGCGCTGCGAAGGCGGCAGACCGGTCAGCTCCTTGCCGCCCAGATGCACGCGGCCTTCGCTGGCCTTGAGCTGGCCCGAGATCAGATTGAAATACGTGGTCTTGCCCGCCCCATTGGGGCCGACGATGGCCGTCAGCGTGCCCGGTTCAAAGGCACAGCTCACGCCATTCACAGCCACATGGCCGCCAAAGCGTATGGTGAGCTTGTCAGTGGTCAGCATCGGTTTATTTCAGTCAAAACAGCCCCATACGCTTGCTGAACAAGCGCATTTAGCTATCAAAAGGGAATGACAGGGCCGTGACCGGCCCGGTGCGGGCGGCTGGGCTAGTTAGCGTCCATTGCGAACGGGCACATTCATCTCTTCAGGCTTGATCTCGCGCACCAGCTCGGGCACGCCCCAGGCCACAGCCGGGTCGTTCTTGATCTTGAAGTGGTACATGCTTTGCATGGCCTGATGGTCCTGCTTGCGGAACGTCATGGGGCCCTTGGGCGTGTCAAAGCTCATGCCTTCCATAGCCTTGATCAACGTGTTGGCCTTGGTATCGCCACCGGTTTTTTTCAGCGCCGTCACGATGGCCATGGCCGCCGAAAAGCCGCCTGCGGTGAAGAAATCCGGCGGCGCCTTGTACTGCTTGTAGTTCATGGACACCAGGGCTTCATTGACCGGGTTCTTGGGAATGCCGTAGTAGTAGTACGTCGCGCCTTCCATGCCTGGCAGGTTCTTGTAGGCCGCCATGGCGGGCAGGATGTTGCCGCCCGTGGCGATCTCTATGCCGTAGCGTTTCAAGTCCATGTCGGAGATCTTGAAGGGATTGCCTGCGCCCGCCCAGACGATCCAGATCACCTTCTTTCCCGGCTGATCCTTGAGTTTGTCGATCAGCCGCTGCGCGCCGGCGGTGAAGTCCGTGGTGGCCGCCGGCAGATACTCCTCATGCACCAGCTTGCCTTTCTTGACCGCTTCCTTGAAAGCCTTGACGCCATCGCGGCCGAAAGCATTGTCCTGCGCCAGCGTGGCAATGGTCACGCCGGGCTTGTCTATGGCCACCGCATTGCCTATGGCGTCCTGGCTGGAGTTGCGGCCGGTGCGGAAAATGTATTTATTCCATTTGTCGCCGGTGATCGAGTCCGCCACGGCAGGCTCGACCAGCAGGATTTTCTTGTATTCCTCGGCCACCGGCAGCATGGCCAGGGCCACCCCCGAGGAGCTTGGGCCAACGGCCAGATCGGCCTTGTCGTCCGAGTAGGCGGCGGCCAGCTGGCTCTTGCCCAGATCCGGCTTGCCCTGATCGTCTTTTTCGATCACCACGATCTTCTTGCCATTGACGGCCATGCTGCCGCCCGTGGCGTACTCCAGACCCATCAGCAAGCCCGCCTGGGTCTGCTTGCCATAGGCCTCCAGCGGGCCGGTCTTGCTATAGACGTGGGCAATGCGAATTTCGGATTGCGCTTGCGCCGTGCCGGCCAGCAAAGTGCTGACAGCGGCCGCTGCGGCAGCCTGAATCCAGAGGCGTTTTTGCATGGGTGGGTCTCCTTGAGGTGCTCTTGTGCATCGAGCCTAAGCAGTCTTCATGCCAACTGCAAACCGCTGTAGGCAAGACGCCAAACCATAGAGATAAACCAGCTTTGCCAGGCCGCCCAAACGCAGTCCGCGAACAGCCTGCACTGCACGCCCGCAGGAAAATTGACTGAATTTCAGACAAATACTTGCCCGATATTCAGGCAATGAGCGTTTATCAGACAGTTGTCTGAGCCCCCGGACGACGCGGAGCAACAAAAAGGGATCTACAAGACATCCCTTTTGACGAGCTGAAGAGCGGCTTAAGACGCAGGCGTCTCAAAGCCCAGCAAGCGCACGGCATTGCCTTTGAGAATGCCGGGCATTACTTCGGGCTTGAAGCCGGCCACCTCAAAATCCTTCATCCAGCGGTCGGGGGTGATCAGCGGGAAGTCGCTGCCGAACAGCACGCGGTCCTTGAGCAAGGTATTGGCGTACTGCACCAGCTGCTTGGGGAAATACTTGGGGCTCCAACCCGAGAGATCGATCCAGACATTGGGCTTGTGCAGCGCCACCGAAATCGCCTCGTCCTGCCAGGGAAAGCTGGGGTGGGCCATGACGATCTGCATATCGCCAAAGTCCACCGCCACATCATCGAGCAGCATGGGATTGCTGTTGGCCAGGCGCAGGCCGCCGCCGCATTTCATGCCGCTGCCGATGCCGCTGTGGCCGGTATGAAAAATGGCAGGCAGCTTGTAGTGATTGATCACCTCATAGATAGGCCAGGCCATGCGGTCGTAGGGATGAAAGCCCTGTACCGTAGGGTGAAACTTGAAGCCTTTGACGCCACATTCGGTGATCAGACGCTCCGCCTCGCGCGCTCCCATCTTGCCCTTGTGCGGGTCTATGCTGCCAAAGGCCACCATCATGTCGCTGTTCTCGCGCGCGGCATCGGCAATCTCTTCGTTGGGAATGCGGCGGCGCCCCATTTGCGATTCACTGTCCACCGTGAACATCACCAGACCCAGCTTGCGCTCGCGGTAATAGGCAATGGTCTCGGCAATCGTGGGGCGCTGGGAGCTGCCGAAATACTTGTCGGCGGCGCGGTCATATTCCTCGCCGTAGTTGTCAAACGGGTTGCGGCAGCTCACCTCGGCATGGGTGTGGAAGTCGATGGCGATCAGGTCTTGGTGATTCATGGGTGGGTCTGCTTTGGGGTAATGAGTCAAATCAGCCTCAAGCGCTTGTCACGCCTGCGGAACCTGCTCTCGAAATTGAATAAAGAAGTCAATACTGGACGGATTGGCCATGGCATCGGGGCTGGCCACCTTGGCAGCATCGGCCCCTAGCAGCAGCTTGCGCACCGGCACTTCCATCTTCTTGCCGGTCAGGGTGCGCGGAATCTCCGCCACCTGCACCACCACATTCGGTACATGGCGAGCCGAAGCCCGGGTCTTGATGGCGTTCTTGATCTGCTCGCCCAGCTTCGGCGTCAGTTGCTCGCCCTTCGCCAGGGTGACAAACAGCGGCATGAAGGAAGGGCGACCCAGATATTCCAGATCGACCACCAGACTGTCCGTGACGGCATCGAGTTCCTCCACCACCCGGTAGATTTCCGCCGTACCCATGCGTATGCCAAAGCGGTTGATGGTGCTGTCGGAGCGGCCGTAAATCACGGCCGAGCCACGCTCGCTGAACTCTATCCAGTCGCCATGGCGCCAGAGACCGGGAAAGACGTCGAAATAGCTGTCGTAGTAGCGCGCGCCCTCTACATCGTTCCAGAAATGCACGGGCATGGAAGGCATTGGCTCGGTAATCACCAGCTCGCCGACTTCGCCCACAACGCGCTGGCCCTGCTCGTTGAAGGCATAGGCGGCCACGCCCAGTTCGCGGCACTGAATCTCGCCCGCATTCACAGGCAGTATGGGCGCGCAGGCCACAAAGCCCGAAGCGATGTCGGTGCCGCCACTGATGGAGGCCAGCCACAGATCGCTTTTCACGTTCTCGTACACCCAGGCATAGGCCTCCAGCGGCAAGGGCGAGCCCGTGGAGTTGATGGCGCGCAGCTTCTCAAAGCAGCGGCCCTGGCCGGGCTGGATGCCGTCCTTCATGTTCTTGTTCAGGAAGGCGGCGCCGCAGCCAAACAGGCTTACCTGGTACCGGTCGATAAAGTCCCACAGCGCCGCATCATCGGGCTCTGTCGGGTTGCCGTCGGAGAGCACCACCGTGGCACCGGCCAGCAAGCTGCCGATCATCAGATTCCAGACAATCCAGCCCGTGCTGCCCAGGAACATGAAGCGATCACCGGGCTGAACATCGTGCTGCAGCCGGTTGGTCTTGAGGTGGGTGAGCACAATGCCGCCATGGCTGTGGACCATGGCTTTGGGCAGGCCTGTGGTACCCGAGGAATACACCACCCACAACGGGTGCGAGAACGGCAGGCGTTCGAACTGCAGGGCCGTCGGCTCGGCAAGCATCTGCGCCCAGTCCAGGGTGTTGCGCCAGCTCAATTCTGTCTCGCCGGTCGCAAACAGCGGGCCCGGCACATGCACCACATGCTCGATCTCGGGCAGGCCGTCGAGCACCTGCTGCAAGACCGCTCTGCGGTCAAAGTGCTTGCCCGCGTAGGTATAGCTGTCGGTGGCAAAGATCAGCTTGGGCTGAATTTGCTGAAAGCGATCGAGCACCACGGAAACGCCCATCTCCGGCGCGCAGCTGGACCAGATGGCGCCAATGCTGGCACATGCCAGAAAGGCGGTCACCGTCTGCGGCACATTGGGCAGATAGGCCACCACGGTGTCGCCTGCGACCACGCCCAGCTGGCGCAGCTTGGCAGACAGAGCGCCCACATCGCGCTGCAGCTGCGCCCAAGATACGCTTTGCACCGCCGCCGACTCGCAGCGCGCAATGATGGCCGGGCGCTGCGCCGAAGCCTGGCGAAACACATGCTCGGCATAGTTCAGCCGCGTGTCGGGAAACCATTGCGCGCCCGGCATGCGGCGGCTGACCAGCACCTGCGCGGGATCGCCATCGGCCTGAATCTCGAAGTAATCCCAGATGGAGCGCCAAAAGCCCTCCAGATCCGTGACCGACCACTGCCACAGGCTTTGGTAATCGGCAGCATCGCAAACGCCCCGACTGCGCAGCCACTGCATATAGTGCGCCAGACCGCTGCTATCGATTTTCTGCTGTGTAGGCGCCCACAGCTGCTGCCCTTGCTCGACCACCATGCGCTGCCTTGTTGTTTTGATTTACCCAAATAAGTATGTTTTATAACTATAAAAACAAAACGCAGCGACTCTCATAGGGATATCCCTGGCGACAGCCCCCCACAAGCCTAGGCTATGAACTCAGCGGATCTGCAGCACCGCCATGCGGTCGTACAAGGTGGCGCGGGAAATCGCCAACGCCTTGGCCGTTGCCAACTTGTTGCCGCCATGAGCAGCCAAGCTGGCCCGGATGGCACGCGCTTCAAGCTCGGCCACCTGCTGGGCCAAAGGCCTCAGCAAAGTGCTATCGGCAACCACGGCATCGGCCGGGGCTTGCGCTGCAGGCGCCTCACCGAGCTGCACAGGCTTCACTCCGGCGCTTTGCAGCACCTGCAACAGCAGCGAGGTGGTGATCCGCGCATCATCGCCAAGCATGGTGACCTGCTCCAGCACATTGCGCAGTTCGCGAATGTTGCCTGGCCAGTTTTGCACTGCCAGCAGTTGCAGCGCCGCAGCATCCAGTTCGGGCACCGGCATGTCGTTGCGCAGCGCCAGTTCCTCACCCAGCACTTCAACCAGGGCCGCAATGTCTGCAGCCCGTTCGCGCAAAGGCGGCACGCGGATCGGCAACACATGCAACCTGTAGAACAAGTCCTCCCGAAACTGCCCCTCCCGCACCATGCGCGGCAAATCCCGCGAGGTGGCGGCGACCAGCCGCACATCAAAGCGCACCAGCTGGTTGGAGCCCAAGGGCTCGATCTCGCCTTCCTGCAAGGCACGCAGCAGCTTGGCCTGCAAGCTCAGCGGCATATCGCCGATTTCATCGAGAAACAAGGTGCCGCCGTCGGCCAGCCTGAATTTGCCGTCACGGCTTTTGCGATCGGCCCCGGTGTAGGCACCAGGCGCCACGCCGAAGAACTCGGCTTCCAGCAGGGTATCGGGAATGGCCGCGATATTGACGCTGACGAACGGCCCGCAGGCACGGGCCGAAGCACCGTGAATGGCGTGGGCCAGCAACTCCTTGCCGGTTCCGGTTTCGCCCAGCAGCAATACCGGGCTGAGCGACTGCGCCGCACGTCGCGCCTGACGCTTGACCTCCACCGCAGCCGGGCTGCTGCCCACAAAGCTGGCAAAGCTGTATTTGGCGCGCCGCTCACCCGAAGCCATGGCGCGCAGACTGCGGCTGCGCTGGGCCAGCAGCTCGCGCTTGGCCTCATCCAGGTCGCGTTGCAGCAGAGCAAACTTGCTGATCAAAGGCTGCAGTGTGGTTTCGGGCTGATCGAACAAAACGATGCCGATGGCGCCAATCACGCTGCCTTCATCGTCGCGCAAGGGCAGGCGGCTCACCACAAAAGTGCCGGCGCGGTTGGTCAGCAGGTCGATCAGCACCGGCTGGCCGGTCTCCAGCACCCGGCGCATCTGGGTGTTAGGTATGACGTCTTCGACCATATGACCCAGGAAATCATGGACCGAGGCCACTCCCAGGCGCGGCAGCAACAGCTCGTAGCCTTCATTGAGCCAGACGATGCGCCCCGTCTTGTCGGCCAGAAACATGCCCTGGCTCATGCTGGAGAACAGCTGGAACATGGAGCGCGCGGCCAGCGCGTAAATGCCCTCGGGGTCGGCCGGCAGCCCTTTACCCAGTATTTTTGCGCCCCCGGCCAGGGCCGGGCTTTCAGTCATATCGTTACGAGCAGTCATGTGGTCCCTCATGGGCCCCATGCTAGGCGCCATCCCGGCCGGCAAGGATCGGGGCAGACCATATCAAAAATATCAAAAAGTGAGCGTCTTGCGCATATCCAGCAAGGGATTCAAGGTAAAACAGCTTGAGAAATAAAAAAACCCTTGTTCAATTGCTTGAACAAGGGCTGGAAATGCCAACGGGCACCAGGCGTCATGCACCCGCAGCAGGCTAGTCAATCATGGCGTCATCCGGCCGAAGCAGGCTGACTGGCTTGCTTGACATCCGACATGCGCTTGAGCACGCGGGGAACAATCAGCACAGACAGCACGATGATGATCAGCGTCAGCGACATGGGGCGCTGCAGGAAGATCCACCAGCTGCCTTCGCCAATCGAGACCGCATTGCGCATCTGCGCTTCTGCCAGAGGGCCCAGAATCATGCCGACCACCACAGGTGCTGTCGGGAAGTCAAAGCGACGCATGATCACGCCCAGCACGCCAATGCCGTAGAGCAGGAACAGATCGAACGCACTCTGGCGCATGCCGTAAGCACCGACGGTGGCGAAGATCAGAATGCCGGCATACAGCTGGGGACGGGGGATCTTCAGCAGCTTCACCCACAGGCCGACCATGGGCAGGTTCAGCACCAGCAGCATCAGATTGCCGATGTACAGCGAGGCAATCAGAGCCCAGACCAGGGTGGCGGAGCTGGTAAACAGCTGCGGACCGGGATTGATACCGTAGTTCTGGAAGGCGCCCAGCAGCACCGCCGTGGTGTTGCTGGTGGGAATGCCCAGCGTCAGCAGCGGAATCAGCGCGGCCGTCACCGTGGCGTTATTGGCCGCTTCGGGGCCGGCCACGCCTTCGATGGCGCCTTGCTTGCCGAACTCGGCCTTGTGCTCGCCCTTGGCCAGCTTCTTTTCAGTCGCATAGCTCAAGAAGGTGGGAATCTCGGTGCCGCCGGCAGGAATGCAACCGAAGGGCGTACCGATGACCGTGCCGCGCAACCAGGCGGGCCAGGAGCGCTTCCAGTCGCGCTTGGTCATGTGAACGCGGGTCAGCTTGTTCTGCGACTCCTCAACCTTGCCTTCGTAGATGGCGGCATACAGCACTTCAGCCACGGCAAACAGACCCACGGCCACCAGCACGATATCGATACCGTCCAGCAACTCCATCTGACCGCCGGTATAGCGCGCAGCACCCGAGATCTGGTCCATGCCCACCAGGCCAGCGGCCAGACCGACAAACAGCGAGGTCATGCCGCGCAGCGAGCTTTGACCCAGCACGGCGCTCACCGTGGTGAAGGCCAGCACCATCAACATGAAGTATTCGGGCGGGCCCAGCTTGACGGCAAAGTCGGCCACAAAGGGCGCAAACAATGTCACGACCACGGTGGCAAAGGTACCGGCTACAAACGAGCCAATGGCTGCCGTGGCCAGCGCAGCGCCTGCGCGCCCGCTCTTGGCCATCTTGTTGCCCTCCATGGCCGTGACCATGCTGGCGGTCTCACCCGGGGTATTGAGCAAGATGGAGGTGGTGGAGCCACCGTACATGGCACCGTAGTAGATGCCGGAGAAGAAAATCATGGATGCGGTCACATCCACCTTGGCCGTGATGGGCAGCAGCATGGCCACCGCCACGGCCGGGCCGATGCCGGGCAACACGCCAACGGCGGTGCCCAGGGCGCAGCCCACCAGGGCCCACAACAGGTTGACGGGTGTGATTGCCGTGGCAAACCCCGCCATCAATGCATTGAAAATATCCATTACAGCCACCCCGTCGCAGTCAGGCCTGGCAGATTGATGGCCAGGAATTTGGTGAACATCCAGAACACAGGGGCCGAGATCAGCAAACCGGTGATGAGGTCCTTGATCCAGTTGGCCAGGCTACCCGCCTGCGGCTGGTGTGCAGCGCGGCGCAGGCCTTGAACGGCCAGCAAATAGCACAGGGCGCAGCTCAGAACAAAGCCCAGCGTGCCGATCAGGGCCGCATTCAGCAGCAGACCTGCTGACACCCAGACAAAGGACAGGATGTCGGCCTTGGGCTGACCGCCCGGGTCCGCCGCAAAGCGAAAGCCACCGGTCAGTGACTCCCAGATCAGCAAGCCACCGCACAGGCCCAGAACCGCAGCGCACAGCCAGGCCAGGAAATTGGGGCCGACGCCGCCGTAGCCGGAGTCTGCGGGGATCTGCAAAGCGCCCACCGCCAACCCAATGGCTACCAGCACGACGCCTGCGCCCACAATGGTCTGCGCCCGCGTGGACGGAACGTTCTCGCTGGTCGGTGCGTCAGGATCGGCATAGGCCGACACCTGCGCAGCCTCAGCGGCATGGGCAAGGTCTTTTAATGAATCAGACATGATGGAGTTGCTTGTATCTGTGGTTTTGAACTCAGTGAGGAGCACCTGGTCGCAAGGTGCAATCACTACCTCTACAACCTGCTTGGGTGATGGGTGCGCATGTTCAGGGCACCGCATGCTCACATCCTCGCGCCGCAAGCTGCGAGGATGGGCCGGTTCAATCTGCCGGCACCGATCCGCCACTGAGAGCGGCCGGGCACCACACCCGGCCGCCTGTGGTCATCAAATCATTCCGGACTTGGCCATGATGGCGCGCAAGCTGGCAAACTCATCGTCCACAAACTTGGCGAAGGCATCGCCTGGCAGCCAGGCCGGTGTCCAGTCATTCTTTTGCAGCGCTTCGGCCCAGGCCTTGCTCTTGGTGGCTTTTTCGATCATGGCCACCAGCTCGTCGCGCTGGGCCTTGCTGATGCCGGGAGCACCGTAGATGCCGCGCCAGTTGCCGATTTCCACATCGATGCCCTGCTCCTTGAGCGTAGGCACGTTGGAGCCCTTCAGACGCGCAGCCGAGGTCACGCCGATAGGCTTCATCTTGCCGCTGCTGATGTACTCGGCGAACTCGGAGTAGCCGCTGCCGCCCACAGTCACGTTGCCGCCCAGGATGGCGGAGATGGCCTCACCGCCTCCACGGAATGCCACGTAATTGATCTTGGCCGGGTCCACACCCACGGCCTTGGCAATCATGGCGGCGGCAATGTGTTCGGTGGAGCCGCGCGAACCGCCGCCCCACTTGACGGAGCCGGGGTCCTTCTTGAGTTGGGCCACGACTTCGGCCATGGATTTGAAAGGCGAGTTGGCTGGCAGCACGAACACGTTGTATTCGCTGGTCAGGCGAGCCAACGGCGTGGCCTGCGACAGGCTGACCGGCGGCTTGCCGGTGATGATGCCGCCCAGCATCACGGCGCCCATCACCATCATGGCGTTGGGATCGCCCTTGTTGCTGTTCACGAACTGGGCCAGGCCAATGGCACCGGCAGCGCCGCCCTTGTTGTCATAAGTGACGGAAGAAGCAACCCCTGCGTCCTGCAAAGCCTTGCCTACGGCACGGCCTGTGGTGTCCCAACCGCCGCCGGGGTTGGCAGGCAGCATCATTTTGATGGCTGCGGCTGCCTGGGCCGACAGAGGCAAAGTGCCTGCAGCTGCCAAAGCGGCAAGCGACTTCAGAAAGGTATCACGACGCATGGTTTGCTCCTTATGTTGTGGTGTGCAGATGATGGACAGCGTGCCTGTCAAACAGCTGTCCAAACGTCTAGGGATATCCCTAGATTTACGCAGACTCCTGCCGCCTACCACTACGCCTGCATGGCGCGGTGCTAACGTGCGCACCATGCAATTGCTGCTTGTTGAAGATGACACCGCCATGCGCACCACGCTGCAGCGCACGCTGATGCGCCGTGGCATGCATGTGGAAGTGGCCGCCGATGGTCCCAGTGCTCTGGCCCACTGGACCACCCGCGCCCCCGATGCCGTGGTGCTGGATCTGACCCTGCCCGGCCTGGATGGCCTGCAGGTGCTGGAGCGCGCCCGTGCCCAGGGCCTGCGTACGCCGGTGCTGATTCTCACCGCCCGCGGTACGGTAGGTGACCGGGTGCTGGGCCTGAATGCCGGTGCAGATGACTACCTGGCCAAGCCTTTTGATCTGGACGAGCTGGAAGCACGTCTGCGCGCCCTGTTGCGCCGCAGCCATGACAACTTTACGCCCAGAGCTTCCGAGGAGTCAATGCAGCTGGGCGCTCTGCGCTATGAAAAGGAAAGCGGCGCCCTGTATCTCAACGACGAGGTCATGGAGTTGACGCCGCGCGAGCTGGCCATGATGCATGCCTTGCTGGCCCGCCCCGGCCATGCCGTAGCCAAGGAACGTCTGTTCAGCCTGGTGTTCCCCGGAGAGGCCGATGTGCAGTACGAGGCAGTGGAAGTTGTGGCTTACCGCCTGCGCAAAAAACTGACGGGTACCGGCCTGCAACTGGTCACGCTGCGCGGTCTGGGCTATCTCATCAAGGTCCAGGGTTCGGCATGAGCAAACACGCGGCGCAGCCTGTGGCATGGTCCTTGCGCCGGCTGCTGCTGACCGGCATTTTGCTGCCGGTGGTCTTGCTGATTGCCCTCAATGCCTGGAGTCTTTATCAGCAAACGCTGGCCTCGCTGCACACCGCCTATGACCGCACCTTGCTGGCATCGGCCAAAAGCATCAGCGAGGAGATCGATGTGCAAGGCTTTGACGAGAATGCCCATCTGCGTGCCATCGTGCCCTACTCCGCGCTGGAGATCTTCGAGGCCGACAACCAGAGCCGTATGTTCTACCGCGTCTCCAACCTCGACGGCGAACTGATCTCGGGCTTTGAGGAACTGCCCATGTGGCGCGGCAAGATTCCACCGCGCCCGCCCTATGCCGCGCTGGTGGATTTCTATGACGACCATTTCCGCGGGCGGCCGGTGCGCGTGGCCGTGCTGCTGCAACCGGTTGCCAGCTTCAATGGGCGAGGCATGGCCGTTATCCAGGTCGCGGAAACACTGGAGCTGCGTGAAACCCTGGCCCTGCAGATTTTGCGCGACACCCTGATCCGACAAGCCTTGCTGGTGCTGGTGGTGGCCTTGATCGTGGTGATTGTGGTGCAGCGCGCCACGCGGCCCATACGCCAGCTCAGCCATGATGTGCGCGAGCGGGCGCAAGGAGATCTCAGCCCCTTGAGCGCCCCCGAAGCACCGCGAGAAATGCAGCCCCTGCTGGATGCCACCAACCAGACCATGGACAGGCTGCGCTTGCTGCTCAGCAACCAAAAGCGCTTTGTGCGCGATGCCTCGCATCAGCTGCGCACGCCGCTGGCCGTGCTCAAGGCACAGGTGCAATCGGCACAGCGCGGCGATATACCACCCATGCAGGCCCTGGCTGAAATCAACACCACCGTCGACCGCGCCACACGGGTGGCCAATCAGATGCTGGCTCTGGCCAAGGTGGAGCAACTGCGGCAGGAAGACAGGAGTGCCAGCAAGCCGGCCGTCGTCTGTCTTCTCGACGAAGTAGTGCGCGATGTGGCGCTGGAGTTGTCGCCGCTGATCGCCGAGCACGATATGGACTTCGCCATCGAGACCCAGCCCTGTCCCACGGCAGCGCATGAATGGATGCTGCGCGAACTCACGCGCAATCTGCTGCACAACGCCATACGCCACACACCGCAGGGCGGGCGCTTGCAGATCGACGTGAGAGCCCAAGATCAACAAGCCAGGCTGAGCATCATCGATAGCGGCAGCGGCATTGACAACGAGCTGGCACAGCGGCTGTTTCAGCCGTTTTCCGCCGGTAATGCCCGCAGCGGCTCTGGCCTAGGTCTGGCCATCTGCCAGGAGATCGCCCAGACCTTGGGCGGCCACATCGAGCTGCGCAATCTGCATAGCGTGGAAGGCGATGTGGCCGGCCTGCAGGCCCTGGTGCAACTTCCGCTTGCACCGAACCTAGATGACAGCGGCACAATAGAGGCATGAGTGAAATCGAATCCATGCGCTTGGACAAATGGCTGTGGTGCGCGCGCTTTTACAAGACGCGCAGCTTGGCTGTGGAGGAAATCGGCAGGGGCCGCGTGACCGTCAACGGCTCCAACGCCAAGGCCTCGCGCGAGATACGCGTGGGCGACCGCATTCATCTCAAGCAAGGCAATATTCCCAAGGAAGTGCTGGTGCGCGGACTCAGCGGCATGCGCGGCCCGGCCCCTGTGGCCCAACAGCTTTATGAGGAAACCGCCCAGAGCATTGCCACACGCGGGCAACTGGCTGAGCAACGACGCCTGGCCCCAGAACCCGCAGAGGCTTTGGCAGCTCTGCATGCTGGCCGCCCCACCAAGCGCGATCGCCGTGAGATTGATCGTGCGCGCCAGGACAACAGCGAGCGCTGGGGCGACCGCTGGAGCGCATCCATCGACGATTGAGCGTTTCAGCTAGCCCTGTCGCAGGGATTGAAGTCAACAGAGCTCTGCAACGGGCACGCCTGTCGGCGGCACAGGCTAATGGGATCTGCTACCTGCACAACAGCTCCAGATGCAGCTAACCAAGGCTGGCCCTTGCCCCTATCAGGTGAGCATTCAGGGCTTTGAAAAGCTCTCATCTTATAAAATGAGAGCAGATTACGCTTACATTGATTAGGTTTCCTGGAACTTTAATCGAGAAACCTATATCTCTAAAGCGCAAATAGCTCATTATTCCAGAGCACTCCCCCCCACGCTTTTTTCCAAGATTCATGCAAGCGCGCATTGCCGCTTGCATTCGATATACGCATGCCTCAATCCTTCGGCCGCACACCCTCGGCATTCCATTTACGCAGCTCTTTGATACGCTACAGCGCAGTGGCCATGCTCTCGCTCAGCAGTTTGGTCTGCAGCGCCAAGACGCCACTCAGCACGGCCACAACCAGCCAGGCGGGCATCAAAAACCCTTCCAGCAGCACCCAAGGCTTTAGCCAGTGCCCGCAATTCTTTGCGAACGGCAAGCCTCCCGCATTGAACGAGCAACCCAAATTGCGTGCGCTTTGCTATGACGCTTTTGCCATACTGCACAGCGGCCAGACTAAGACCCCGGTCTTCGTCGCCCAGCGCCTGAACCGGGAGCTGGTGGACGACGCCGACGAAAAGCGCACCAACAAGTTCTTTACCGATGCCCGCCTGCCTCGCAATGAGCGCGCCGAGCTCGATGACTACAAGCGCTCAGGCTACTCCCGTGGTCATATGGCCCCTGCGGGCGACATGCCTACAGCCCAGGCCATGGCCCAAAGCTTCTCGCTGGCCAATATGGTGCCCCAATCCAGCAAGCAAAACTCCGGCCCTTGGGCTCGCATCGAAAAAGACACGCGCAGCTACGCTCAGCGTGCACGCGGCGATGTCTTCGTCATCACCGGCCCCGTGTTTGCCGCCGATGCCACCAGCGTGGGTGGCAACCAGGTGCAGGTTCCCACCTTTCTGTACAAGCTGGTCTATGACGTCCAGACCCATCGCGCCTGGGCTCACTGGCAAGCCAATGATGACGCGGCCCGCGTCAGCCAGCCCATCAGCTATGAAGAGCTAGTACGCCGCACCGGCATTGAATTTCTGCCGGGTGCTGCATTGCAAACCTCGGCGCCCTTGCAGCAGGCTGCCAAAGAAGGTGACGCTCGTATTCAACAGCGCTGATACAACAGTGCAGCCATCAAAAAAGGCCCCGGAGAGTCATCTCCGGGGCCTTTTTGCTTTCGAATTCAAGATTCACTTGGCTGGCTTGAGTTTGGCCAGATCGTCGGCCGTCAGCCAACGCCACTGCCCGGGCGCCAGATTGGCAGGCAATTCCAGCTCGCCCATCTTCCAGCGATGCAGACCTTCTACCCGGTTACCCACGGCGGCCAGCATGCGCTTGACCTGATGGTATTTGCCTTCGGTCAAAGTCAAGTCCAGTACATGCTCGTCTACCTGCTCGCACGCCGCAGCCTTCACGGGCTTGGGATCATCATCGAGCACCACGCCATCCAGCAGACGCTGCACCTGACTGACATCCAGCGGATGCTTGCAAGTCACGCGGTACACCTTGGCCACATGCTTTTTGGGCGACGACATACGGTGAATGAACTGGCCATCGTCGCTGAGCAAAAGCAAGCCCGTCGTATCCTGATCCAGTCGGCCGACTGCCTGCACGCCTTGTATTGCCCCTTTGTTGGGGCGCAGGCGCAGCGGCGCGGGCAGCAAGGAATAAATACTGGGGTGAGCAGACGGCTTTTGCGAGCACTCCGTGCCGGCAGGCTTATGCAGCAGCACATAACCGAGTGCGTGATATTCCCACTCCACGCCTTGCACTTTGAAGCGCAAACCCTCAGGGTCGATATCCAGAGTGGAGTCCAGAACCTGCTCCCAAGCCTTGCTCTCGGGGTTCCACAGCTCTACCCAGCCCTGCTGCACCAGACCAGAGCACACGCGACGGATACCAAAACCTTGGGAATACAACATGTCCTGCAATTGCATATCAACGCCTTTCTAGTTCACACGGTGCAGTAGAGCAAATATGGCCCATTAAATAAAAAACCCCGCAGCCTTTCGACTACGGGGTTTTCACTGTAAGAGCCTGACGATGACCTACTTTCACACGGGAACCCGCACTATCATCGGCGCAAATTCGTTTCACTGTCCTGTTCGGGATGGGAA
>NZ_CBCSIW010000008.1:0-153744 GCF_965139575.1 Comamonas aquatilis
TTGGTACAACGAAAAACGTATCAAAGTATCTCTGGGACGTTTAAGTCCTGTGGAATACCGGCACAAGCTTGGCCTAGCCGCATAAAACCAGTCCAAGTTTTTATCCGCACCTCCACCGGGGCTAGTGGGTCACTTCTGGGTGGAAATCAACACAAGGTAGAAGCTCGACAGCCCTGAGCCCACGGCTCAGGCGATATTGCGCGAATTTATTTGTGACAGACAGCGCAGGAGCCGTTGCCTTCGTCGACGCCATAAATGTCGTCGATGTCGTCAGGGCATGCCTTCACAGGCCGCAATGGATTGATGGGAATAGCCTTGCGCATGCGTTCACGGCGAATCTTGTATTCCGCCTCAATCTCGGCCACGCGTTCGGGCTGTTCCATATCAACAAGCGATTCGCCCTTGGACCAAGTGAAAGGCGAGCCGTGCTCCAAGGCGTCCTTCTCGAGTGCCTTGGCCGCCTCGTAGGCGTCTGGGTGCTTCTCGCGCAGGCGCACCCACTCGATTTTCTGTTGGAAGAAGCAGAAAGTGCAGCCGCTGCGCGAACGCCATTCGTAATACTTAGGGTAGCCGACGCCGGAGTTCTCCAAGATGTCTATGACGCCAGCCTTGTCGATGCCGGCCTCACGGAAGGGCAGCTTAACGAAGAGGTTGTCGGCCTTTGACGCATAGCCCTCGCGGTAGTCCTCATCGGCGCGGATGGCCACATAGGACGTGACCTTGTCGCCGGCCGCGAGCATTGGTTTGACCCACTCCTCGAACGGGGCGAGCTTCAACTTCCGAGTGCACCAGCGCGAATTGGGGTTGGGCAGGAAGTGGTTGTATTGGCGCAACCAAAACTTGAAGTCGCGGTTGGGGTTTAGCCGCAGGATCGGCTTGTGCAGCTTGCCTTCGAGCTTGGCGAGGAACTCGTAGACCTCAGGCAGCTCTTCGCCGGTGTCGGTGTAGAAGTATTCGATGTCGAGCTCGGGGTGGTTGGCGGCCATGTAGACTGCGAGCGCTGCGCTGTCCTTTCCGCCGGAGATCCCCAGAACATGCCGCTCAGCCATTGGCCGCCTCCTTGTCGATAGACGCCAGCTTCATCCCGGCCTTGGCGAGGATAGCCAGCAATACATCGGTCCCCAAGCCTTGCCCTTCGAGCATCGAGGTGAGCTCGTCGGCCTTGGTCTCCACAGTCTTGCGATGCTTGTCCGGAATCGCGAACGAGCGCGAGATCGTCTTGGTGTCCGAGCCTGCACCGATGATGACCGAGATTGCTTCGCTGTGCGCCTTGCGGCCCTGCACGGCCGCGAAAGCCTCTGACTCGCGGAAGCGCCGGGCGAACTTGGCCAACTCCAACACGGCCGCGTCGATATGGCGGTCCACCCAGTCGCGAGGAGGCCGCTCGGCCGCCAGGGCTAGGATGCCTTCGAGGGAGGCGCGCGATCCGTCGTAGTTGGCCAGGCGCGTGGCGAAGCCATCCATTTGGAAATCGCCCGAGATGCCGGAGACTGACTTCGCGCGCTCGCGCAGCGCTTCGAGGTCGTCGCTGCTCGCGTCGAGGGCGGAGAGCATCTTGCCCTCGACTTCAGAGAGCATCTTGCCGTAGGCGCCGGCGAGCTCCTGCAGCGGCGCGCGCAGCGCCTTCACGTAGGCCTTGCCGTCGGTCGCGCCCAGAAGGGAAGCCAGGTCGACGAACAAGACCTTGTGCGGATCGCTGGCCTTCAAGAGCAGGTCGCGCATGTCCTTGGTAGTCTGCCCCAGCCGCGATGTCCGGCGGGCCCATTCGGGCAGGTTGAAGACCATCGCCACCAGGCCGCGGGCGGCCTCGAGCGGATCGGCTGCGCCGGCGTTCTCGCCGATCTCGGCCAGAAGCTTTGAGATACCTTCGAGGATCCGGTTCTTGTCCTCGTCGATAGCCACCCAACGTAGCGAGAAGCGGTCGGGGTCTTGGAGGCACTCGTCGATGTCGAAGTCAGTAAGCCGTGGCAAGAACATCCCGTCCTTGTAGACGGCGATGTTGGCCTTGTGGGCGAGGAGGAAAGCCGTGAGGACCACAGGCTGGATCCCCAACTTCATGCCGAAGGGGGCCGCGCTCCACAGCGCGTAGATTTCGTGCGCACCCACACGGGCGTCGGAGTCTAAGAAGAGGGCGCGTGTCTCGTCCCACATGGCCTTGAAGCCTGTGGCGAATTGATCGTCCGGCGGCATACAGCGCCAGGCTCCGAAGGCGTCTTGGCGATGCAGCTCTGTGCGTTTGAGCAGCGTTTCGTAGAGGCCGCGCTCAGCCGGGTAGCCCTCGAACCCCAAAGCTTCCTGACCCTCAGTGTTGATCATCGCATGCAGGAGGTCGCGGCGGGCCTTGACGCTATTACTCGACACGCTGTCGCGGTTGACCAGCTCGCTCCATACCAGCGGCGAATCTCCAAATAGCTCTTCGGCCAGCTCCGAGGCCACTGGCGATAGCTTTGCGCCCGGCTCGACGACTTGATCGGATCCGTTGTGCCACTTCGCCAGTGATACTGCAGCTTGCAGCTGATCCTCCAGGTTGGCACGGGTGGCAGCCAATCGAGCGTAGACCTCACGACGGGCGACGGCGTCGCCAGAGAGCTCGTGGCGATCCTTGACTTGCTCCAATGCGACTAGCTCCGCGGAGAGCTCGGCAATGCGGACGTGGTTTTCAGGGATTCCGATCATCACCGGCCAAGGACGAAGCTTGGCGCAGGCCTGAGCGCGTTTTCTCGCGTCCCTAGGCTTCATGCCTTTGCTCGGCAGTGCAAGGATGAAGATACCGAATTCACCCTTCTTGGGGCGGTAGTCTGCAGAAATTTTCTCGGCTTGTTCAATGCTGCACAGCGAGAGTTCCATCCAGCGCATGGAGCCCGTCTCGTGATAGTGGCGCTTGGCCACGACAGGGTGCAGGCCCATGAGCTGTGCGAGCCGGGCGTAGTCGATGCCAGGAGAAGCGGCCAGGGCCTGAGCGATGGCTGCGTCGATGTCGAAGTCGCTGCCTTCGAACACCGACCAAGCGCCGGTGTAGCTCTTGTAAAGGACGACTTTGAGCTCGGAGAGTTTTTGCAGAGCGGCTTCGAGCTCTTCAGCCGGCCTTAGATAGAACAGCGAGGAGATTACAGCAGCATCGGCTGCCAGGCCTGAGCCGTTGCGGAAGAGGTCAATGACCGCGATGTTCTTGATCATCGCCACGAGCAAGTCGTCACCCGTCTTGGCCTCGGCCCGTTCGACCGCTTCGACGGCCTGCGACCAGCGATGTCCATCGGGTGAAGCAAGGATCGCAGGCTCCAAGTTCGAGCGCAGATAGTCCCAATAGTCGCTTGGCCGATACCAACTTGCTTGCTCGACGAGCGTGGAGTTCAAGTAAGAGCGGAAGCCATGGGGCTCCACAGACGACAGGAAGCCGAAGGTGCTACGTTCATTTTGGCCGAACTGCCGCTTGGAGATCGGGCCGAGCAGCGCGGCCATGGCCGGATGCAGTGGCCAGCAGGCCTTCAGGCTATTGGCGAAGTCCTTGCCCACGGCAGGGCGACGCGCGCGGATCGCATCGGCGATAGCATGGGACGCATCGGCTATCCAGTCGGGGTACCGCTTGACCTCGATCGCGCGGCCAATTAGCTCGACTACCTCGTCGCTAGCGGCTACGAAAGGGAGGTCAACATACCGACCCTGAACCTTGGCCCAATCATCGCGGGTGTCGATGCCCAGGCGAGCAGAATATTGCGCGAAGGACTGATGCAGAACGCCCACGACCACTAGGCGGCCCTCGGAGCGCGCGGCCGCTTCGGCCAACTCTTGGAAAAAGTAGACATCGTCGCCAGAGCTTAGGGCGGAGGCCTCCAGAAACTTGCCCATCTCGTCGATGATGACCAACACGCCATCCTGCTGCCGACTCTTGGCTTCTTCAAGAAGCTCAGAAATCAAGGATTGGGAGGAGGGCTTGCTGCGGCCGTCGATGTTGCGGCCCTGCGCACGGCGCAGCGACGCATGGAGTTCGGAGACCACACTTCCGCGCCGGCCCACGGCCGGTACAAGCAGCCATCCCTTGTGCACCGGGAAGGCCTTGTCGAAGGCGGGTTTGGAGTCCAGGTTCAAGGTCTCGCGGGCCTTGATTCTCAGGTTCTTGTCAGAATGCAGCGCGCTTGCCAAGGCGACAGCCAGCGAGCTCTTACCGCCTCCGAAGGGGCCGGTCCACGTAAAGCTGCGTTGGTTGGTGTGGGCAAGCTGCTTACACATGCCATCGATTACGGCGTTGGCCGTCGCATGACAGATGTAGCCGGAGAGGGCATCGGCTCTGCCGATGTCCGCATCAACGCGGATGGAGCGCTGGTAATGCCGCGAAATTTGGACGATGTCGGACAGCGCCAGTTGCTTCTTATCAGTCATAAGCGCGCCTAATCATGTTCTTGATTTCTTCCTTTGAAAGCTCTTTGCGATGGACTTGCCTAAGGCCCGCGGAGTCGGTCCATTCGAGTTTGCGCTCAGTGAAGTCGGAGAGAGCGATGAGTCGTTGGGCGATCGACTCTTCGTCGAGCTTGAAGACCCTACCCGGCGACCCCTCGGCGTAGGCGATGGTTTCGAAGGCGAGCGAGCTTTGACCTTCGGCCTCGCGATCCCAGAAGTCGACGAGGGCATAGGCAAAGATGCCATCGTGTAGTGAGGTCTTCGGGCCACGGCGGAAGATGTATTGGCCTTTATGGGGTTCCTGCAAGAGACCTAACTCACCAAGCAGAGGCTCGGCAAAATCTTCTGGTGAGTTTCCCGCTGCACGAGGTGCATAGCTCCGAAGGCAAGTCTCCAAGTCGCGCGAGATTGTTGAAGCAGAGAGCCTGTGTTTCGGGTTGAGCTCACGGGCATGTCGTGCAAGCGGCTCTTCAAGCTCTTGACGGGTGAACGATGGTGCCGTCACATGGTTGAAAAGCCAATACCATGTGGTTGAGCGAAAGCAATGACCCGCAAGTTGCCAATGGACAAACCACGCTGTCGAAGAGCTCTCTGCGTAAGGGTCAAGACCACTGTCGTCGAAAATTTCACGGGCAATACCACCAACACGGAATTCGCCACTTGCTTCATCTTCATACATAAGACCGCATGCCAAGGCCCAATGTCGGATTGAGGCGACCATGTTTTTGCCGACGCCGAACTCAGCGATTGCATTCGCATCGGTGAAGACGGATTTGTGGATCAAATCACCTTCGATCGCTTGATCAAAGGCCTTCTTGAGCCACATTTGGCGCAGAGGAAATGTCTCGTGCCCCGAAAAGTGGGCGACTCTCCCTCCGCTGACGTTTGATGTGGTTTTCATAGCGGTGATTCTAGCGTGCCATCAGATCTCACTACTCCAACTGGTGAAGATCACCAGTTCAACTTGTTGGATTGTACTGTAAATAATAACAGTATTTTGAGGTGGGTAGTCGTGCGCAGTGAGGTCGTATGTAACTTGAGCTGTGATCTCAGTACGGATTGCCCGCCGTAGGGCACTTGCTGCTCAGCACAGTGCTAGATGAGATGTGGGTGGGAAACGGGTAATTGCACGCACATCGAACTGGTGGGGTAGCATGGCCGGGACTCAGGCATGCCTGCGGGGGCTGCCAATTGATACTGCGAGACTGGTCTCAAGAAGGAGGGTGTTCAGATTCCCACGCCTTCCTGCTGCCAAATTTTTACGGGGGCTGGGCACAGCGCGTTTGGTGATTGCAATGCATATTCGACTATGCCGTTGCTTCATGTCACCTTAGAGGCTGTGAGCTAGGTGTGTCTTTCGGATACCGCGCGGTTCGGTTCGGGGATCTCGGGCTGTAGTTTCGAAGGCATGAGATGTGCGTGAAAGAATTCAAGTGAGCCCGAAATCGAACCATTCATTTCAAAGCAGTCCAGTCTTAGTTGAGCTCAAACGGGGGAACAACATGGGGAACAAAAACATGAGAATTTTTCCTGAAATTGTTGTTTAATGGGCCTTGTGGGAGGTGATTCAATAGACGCCAGCGTTCAATGAAGTTCATTGAACCCCTTTTTCTTTTGAAAAATCAATCACTTAGATTCGATGTTGTCAAGCTGCAGGGGATCGAGGTAGGCAAGCTGGAAAAGCTCTAAATCGACCCGGGTTCAGCAACGTAATCATGTGGTGTGGTGGTTGAGAAAAACAAAAGCCCGCTAGGTTCGCCAGCGGGCTTTGTTGATTTCGCTATGAGCGAGTTGGTTGTGTACTGGATGTGTGTACATGCTGTGAATTTATTCAGATGTGGTAGAATTCGCTTGTCGGGGATAGCAGCAGGCGCCTAGGAATGGTGGCCAGCCCCCCGACGCGAAATATCGCGAGGTGGAGCAGTCTGGTAGCTCGTCGGGCTCATAACCCGAAGGTCGTTGGTTCAAATCCAGCCCTCGCAACCAAAAAGAAGGCCCTGGTCGGAAACGGTCAGGGCTTTTTCATTGTGTTCAGTGTCGAAGTCGCTTTGAGCACTGGAAATTTGCACTACAATCCCGCTCCTCTAGGGGAGTCGCCAAGCTGGTTAAGGCACCGGATTTTGATTCCGGCATGCGAAGGTTCGAATCCTTCTTCCCCTGCCAGTACCGCATACCAAAGCCTCGATTGCTCACGCAGTCGAGGCTTTTGCCATCTGGTTGTCATACTCCGCAGGCAAGATGCAAAGCGCTGGGTCTGGTTGTAGCACTGAAAGATGGCTTAACCCCTGGCGCGAATTTCGAAGCCCTGGCCTAAACTGCCGGGGCTTTTTCGTTGGTCTCCTGTAAGCCGCAAGCTGACCACTGCCGCCCGGGTCCGTTTTTGGCGGCTTTTTTGTTTCTGCCGCCACCGAGCACTCCCGACGATCACAGGTATTGCAACTGGGGCGGATCACTCGGGGCGGCACCTCATTCAAAGCCCCATCTGCCCAAGATCGAGGTGATGCAGCGTCCGGGTGAGGTGAGCAATCCTTCTGTGCCCTAACAAGCCTTGTCTTTATCGTGGCTGCAACACGCTATCGCGTTCGCCGTCGGGGTTCTGCGATGGGTATCAATCCGAAGTCAGTGGGTGGAATCGATGGGGTCGAGGCACTGCCAAAGCGCGGGTCTATGACTATGCTTGGCAAAAAATTCGAGACTGGGTCATGCAGCGAGATTCCGGCTTGTGCTAACCATGCGCTAAGTCAGGCGCTGTGTCAGCGGGCCAAGAGGTCAATCACATCCCAAGTCAAGCGAACGGGCAAGACCCGCGAGTAAATGGATGCAAGAGAAAACCTTCAAGCAATCTGCAGGGCTTGTCACATTGCCAAAACGGCGCGGGAGGCGCGAGGGCTGCTTGCCCGCCTCTGTCCTGATCGCCTCAGCCGTGGACTCAACGCGGGGGCCATGCTTTTACCAAGCGAGGCATTCAGCCTGCAGAGTGCTTCGGAGTGGCGTCGCATTCTGTAAAAACCGTCTTTTGAAGCGAGTCTTCCAACAGTTGAATATCTCTTTGTCAGCTCTCGCTGGCGCGGTAAATGATCATGTTTTTAAACATTGGGTTCACGAAAACGTGATGCCGTTTCAAAGCAGGAGGGTATGTGAATTGGTTTGTCGGTGGAGAAATGGAACATCGACTTACATGTTCTGGTGCTGATAGGACTAGCGTGCGAGGCTCCACTCATTGAAGGAGTTGCTATGAAAGTGCTATTTTTAATTGCTGTAGTTGCTAGTGCGCTGGTGTCGGGATGTGCGATGCCTGCGCGTGATTCAGGGCGTGCACCAGATCAAGGTGCAAGTCAGGCTATGGGCGCAATGGATAGGGATGGCGATCGCTGGATGTATGACGGTCAGGGAGGAATGCGCTCTTGGGCTGGAGGGGATGGTCCCTTTTTCGGTGCCCGCAACAGGTAGGCGCACATCTGCGCAGTCGAGCGGCATGCCACTGCTACATGCTGCAGGCCATCAAGGATTTACCTTGAGGCATTGGACAGCCTTTTCATCCAGCCATTCTGCGTGCATGCCGGGACAAGCAAAGGCATCACGTAGAGTGGTGCGTGTGGGAGCCTGGTCTAAGGCCCGTGGGACTAGGCGCATGGCCCGCTGAGCCAGAGCAACAATAGCGATAAGGTGCTGATTGTCGCCGCGCCTTCAAAATGAGCCTCGTGAGGGCATTTCGTGAAATCGGTGCACATGAGGCGCGTCATCCATTGGTTAGCCGCCGATTCAGTCAGTAGCCCATGCTTCTCGCCACAAGGCAAAGCTCAGCCCGCCGAGCGCTCCGGAGTGGCGTCGCATTCTGTAAAAACCGTCTTTTGCAGCGAATTCTTCTACAACTGCAGATGGCCCTGTTCGCTCTCAGCGATGCATTAAAAGATCATGTTATTAACCATCGGGCCTTCAAAAAAACGAAGCCTGCTTTAAAGCGGGCGGATATGCGAATTGGTTCGTCGGTGGCGGAATAGAACATCGATTTACACACTCCTTCCCCGGTAGGGCTAGCGTGCTTGGCTCCACTCATTGAAGGAGTTGCCATGAAAGCGCTACTTTTAATTGCTGCAGTTGCTGGTGCACTGTCGGGGTGTGCAATGTCATCGCATGATCTTGGGCGCAACACAGATCAAAGTGTCAGCCAGGCTATGAGAAACAACGATATGAGCCGTGAATGGGGACGCGGGGTGTATGAAGGTACAGGTGGTGCGCAGTCCTGGGCTGGCGGAGATGACACTTCTGCAGGTCTTGGCTGGCGCCATGATTAAGAAGGAAGAGTCGCATCTGGTGCAGTTAATTGGTCTGCCGAGATTCCATGCTGCAGGTCCTCAGGGCTTTTCATCTGGGCATTGATCTGCTCTGCCGCGCAGTCATGCGGCATGCATGCTGGATCGGTTCGTTCGGTTTTGGCCCAGGCTGAGATGTCAATTTCACGATCCGTTTTATAACGACAGGCTTGTGTACGGGGCTAAAAGGCGGACAGTCTGAAGCTTTTGAGTCAGTCCAGTTCCTGAACTCCGCCGCCTGAGATGGTGAGGATTTGCCCGCTGACCCAACTCGCAGCGGGGGAGCATAAAAACAGTGCTGCATTGGCAATGTCTTGTGGCTCGCCCAGACGCTGGATGGGGGTGTGCAGCAGCATGGCTTTCAGGATGTCATCGTTGAGCACGGATTCCAATGCATCAGTGCGCGTGGCACCGGGGGCGATGCCGTTGACGCGGATACCCATGGGGCCCAGATCAAACGCGATATTGCGGACCAGGTGGTTGGCCGCAGCTTTCGATGAACCATAGGCCGCCATGCGCCGGTTTTTGTTTTCGCCTGCCATGGAGGTAATGGCCAGCATGGCTCCGCCGCCGGCTTTTTCCATCTCAGGGGCTGCCAATTGGGCCAGCCGGAACAGGGAGAACACGTTCAGATCGAAGGCTCGCCGAAACTCCTGCATAGACATGTCAAATGGCTTGGGTCCACCGCCACCGGCATTGCTGACCAAGAGGGTCAGCTTGCCAAAGCGCTTTGTGGTCTGCGCAATTAGCTGCTCCAGCTCTTCTTCGCGCGTTACATCGCAGGCCATGGCTGCTGCGTGTCCGCCCCGGGCTTCGATGTCTTGGGCAACGGCAGTGGCTGCCTCAAGGTTCAAATCGCTGACCATCACGGCGGAGCCGGCGGCGGCAAAGGTTTCAGCGATGGCCCGGCCTATGCCTGCGCCTGCGCCGGTAATGACGGCGACCTGTTTGTCGAGTTGGAAGTGAGCTGGCTCATACATGGTGAAATCCCTTTCAGCACCTGCCGCCTGGATGGGGCGGCATGACAAACATGCATCTGGCTGAAAGATGGTAAAGCAGTTGGAGCAGACCAGCGTGTTTTCAGCAGGCATGGGCATGACAGAAGTTCCGTGAAAAGGTGCGGAGCTCACTCGTTGAGTGGGGCCATGTGCAATCCCATGGGTGCGGTGGACTCAAACGAGATGTCCGGGTAGTGGGTCCCAGCGACATGCACGCGGTCGCGGCCGGCATTCTTTGCGCCGTAGAGGAGCTCGTC
Source organism: Comamonas aquatilis (assembly GCF_965139575.1). Taxonomy (NCBI): domain Bacteria; kingdom Pseudomonadati; phylum Pseudomonadota; class Betaproteobacteria; order Burkholderiales; family Comamonadaceae; genus Comamonas; species Comamonas aquatilis. The sequence continues at coordinate 9,964 of NZ_CBCSIW010000008.1, forward strand.
TGCCTCTTTCAACACCTTCTCCAGCTGATCTGAATCGGTAATGGGGGCGATGCCGAAGCTCATGCTCAAATCAGGGCCTTGGGGCAGCACAGTTCTGTCGGCGCTGAGTTCACTGCGGATGCGTTGAGCCACGCTTTCTGCATTTTGCAGATCGATGCGCGTCAGCAGCAGAACAAATTCTTCTCCCCCAAAGCGCGCAACCAGATCATGGGTGCGAAGGCAGCGTTGCAGTGTGGAGGAGACCAGCTGCAAAACCTGATCGCCACGATGGTGGCCCCAAGCGTCGTTGATGCGCTTGAAATGATCAATGTCACCCGCCAAAACGACCATGGGATACAGGCGCTTGTCGGCCATGCGCTGCTGGGCTGCTTCATGAAATGCCCGGCGATTGAGGATCTTCGTCAGCGCGTCATGATCACGTTCTCTGCGCAGCTGATTGATGGTTTCTCTGAGGGTGATGGCGCACATCAACACCGTGAAGAGCAGCGCGAAAAGCAGGATGCTCATCAATGTGATCAGCCAATAAGTGGAGTGCACAAAACCCTTGGGATCGGAAAAGCCCAGGAGCGAGATGAGCAGCGGCCGTGTGAAGGTGTAGGCCGTGAAAATCACGCACAGCCAGAAGAATGCCTGGTCTAGCCGTTCTTTAGAGCGCTGCTTTTGAAGAGCTTCCCAAATGGGCAGCAGCAGCACGAGGCCTGTGCCTATGCTGAATGAATTCACGCGGGCCCACATGTTTTGCTCAACTCGGCTGAAATAAAACAGTGCCGACAGGGTCGCAATGCTCACCATCAGTGCGACCCGAGGGTGTATCGACACATTCCAGCGCTCTGCCCAGCTCCTGGTCAGGCACCATGAGCCCAGCAGGTACAGCGCTCCTACCAGTACTGCGTAGCGCTGGAGCACATCGGCGGAAGCGAAGCTTTGAAAGCCCAAGGGAACAGCCGTCAATGAGTATGCCGAGCACTGCCAGAGAAGGAAGCGCTGTTGGCGTTGGACCAGCCAGCAAGTGCCCAGGAGAGCAGCCAAAAAAAGAATGGCTATGGACGGGGCTAGTACAAAGACATGGTCGTTTTCTATGGGCATGTCGTTATTGATGCAGCTGAAGCGGCGATAGATGTCACGGCTTCAAGAAAGGTGCTTGGCTCTAGTCAGTTCCCCAGAAATGGTAGGTTCAGTCTCTTTTCCTATGACATAACAACTGGATGCAATTGTCAGTGCTTTATATTTTTTTATTCTGCTTTTTTTGCAAAAAGAGGCATCGTCTGACTGAGAGATGGTGGCTCGCTAAGTGCCAACCCTTGCTTGAGCCGAGTGACGCACACCCGAGCAAGTGCCTGTTGCGCATCAGACATCTCTGAGGGCTTTGCCAAAGTAGACGATGGTGGAGGGCGCTTGCCTGGTAGTCAGCGCATGAGCAGCTCGCGGCTGTCTATGAACTCACCGAGGCCGACCGGTGCACCAGCACAGGAATGCGGGTGTGGGTCAACACCCGTTGGGTTTCGCTTCCCAGCAAGATGGCGGCTATGCCTCTGCGGCCGTGGGAGGCCATGTATATCAGATCGCACGCGCTTTCTTCTGCCTGGTCGATGATTGCCTGGTAGATGGAAACGCTGGTTACGCGAACGAATTTGCTGCTCACACCTTCCTGTCTGGCGATCCGCTCCATGTACTGCAACGCATTGTCGGCGTCGGTGTTCACGCTATCGGTGAAGTCGGTGTGATTGGCCGACAGCAAAGCATCTGCACCATAGATGACGGTGCGGTAGTCCGGCATCACATACAGGCCCGTAACCCTGGCATTTTGCTCACGGGCAAAGCAGATGCCGGAGCGCACTGCGGCCTCCGATAGTTTGGAGCCATCTGTGGGGATCAGCAGATGTTTGAACATGTTCAATCTCCTCACGCAATACGGAGAGTGCGTTGCTGTCAATCTATTCCAGTCTTTGCACCTTCGCAATACACAGAACGAAATTCACCCGCTTTGCTGCCTGGCGTTACTCTGTGATCTCTAAGGGAATTCGGGTCAGAATTTCGCCGGTATCCTCAATTTCGAACTGTCGCTCATTGAGCCAGTTGACCTTGAGATGATCTGGTGTCAGAAAGAATAGATCCCCTGGCTTGATGGCCATGCCGTAGGGTGTGATGATCTCATCGAAGTTCTGGTGGGCCAGGATCAGGCGCGGTGCGCCGTGGCCGTCTCGCGCGTAGATGTGCCCCAGGAATTTGCTAGATGCGCACATAAACGCTCCCTTCATGGCGGGTGTGAGCGGATGTTTCCATGGCTGACCGTTGAGGCCAATACCCTGTTTGATAGATCCGGCCATATGGCTGGCAAAATTCAAATTTTTATTTGAATGAAAAGTGCCACTCACAAATACATATCAAGCGTTGACAGCTATCAAAATCAATAAACTGAATCCATATAAAGCTTGCCTAGTGGCTGAAGCGAAGCAGGCTGAAAATGCATGTGAGGCATTACTGAAAAATTGAATCGCCTGTAGTGACTAGCGCTCATCGATGCGATGTGAGACGGATGGCTGGGGCTGAGCAAAAAGGCAACGCGCTTGCATGCGTTGCCTTTTTACATTTTGGAGTGACCTTCAGGCTGGATTGGGCTGGCGGGTATCCATGCCGAGTTGATCCTTAGCGGCATGACACATTGCGCCAGCTGAACTTGCCATCGTTAAAGCATTCCGTCCAGATGGCCATGGCGGGCGCTTTGCGCGACGAGAAGGTGATCTGGTTGGGAATTTTGGGCCCCAGGGCGGCCGGTTGACCTACCTTGTCCAGAACCTGTACCACGCACTGGCTGGCTCCCTCACTGTCTTTAGAGTCCAGCACTACGCAGTAGGCCTTGGCGAAATCTTCCCACGCCTGCAGCTTGGTGACGTAGGTGTGCAGGCGCACGTAGGCTCGGTTGGCGTTATTGGTTGTGAGGTTGGGTTTGTTCATGTGCAGACTCCCAAATGTTTGCAACGATGGACTTCAAAATCATTGATTCACAATGTTTTGCATTCGCAACCTAGTTGTATCAAGTGCTTGTTGTAATAGATGTAGGAGTCTGAATCGTGTGAGGATAGGCTGAGTGGAGCCCGGTTGTGAGCTTGGGTGCCGTTCCCCCGTGGTTGCTGGTTTCCAGTGCTCCATGCTATGGAGCGGAGTGTGGACTCGCTTTCCGACTACAGAGTGTTACGTGCTGTGTGTATCGGGGGCTGGTTTTGCCTGTAGGAGTCGTTGCTATCAGCATGCTGGGCGATGGCGATGGGGTCAGAGCCCATTTCCGAAGGTGTGCTCCAGAAATGGGTTGCTTGAGATGTCGTTGCTGATGACGTCCTATACCTAGTCGGCATCTTCCTCAAATACCACCGAGGGCGTCGCAACCACACGTGCAATATCCGAGGTGGTGAGGATGGCTCCCTTGTTCAGGTAGCTATAGGGTGTATCGGGTTCCAGTGCTGCGGTGGCCAGATGGGCCTTGGCCTGATTGAGCGAGATATAGAAGCTGCCCACAGGGGCTTCAATCGCGCCGCGAGTCAACACAGGGCTACCGCCCGTGTTGACGGCTGGCTGGTAGGAGTCGGCCAGTACCTGACCAGCTTCTGCCACCTGCATCACTTGCACGCCCAGCAGGCGCAGGCGCTCAGCGGCCTGGCTGGAGCTTGTCGACAGCCAGTAGCCGCATGGCCGGGAGCGGGTTTTGCTGTTGTTCAGCTGCAAAGCAGAAGTCCAGTTCACGCGCACCTGCTGTTCGGCACCGGATTGAGCCTGCAGCATGTTGATAGTGCGCTGCTCCTGCATGGGCTGCGCTTCCACGACCAGCTGCTTGCGGCAGGCCTGTGAAGCGATGTCGCGGGCTACAAAATCTTCTACCTGATGGAGGTTCTTGGCCTTTTCCGCCGTCATGCGAAGCGCGCTGGTGGCTGCAGTGACCAGGGTGTGCACACGCCGCTGGATATGGAGGGTGCCCAAATCTGCACCCCGGCTGGCGACCATCAGAGCTGCCGCGTTTTTCAGGCTGCTGGAATTGATCAGGGTGTCCGGATTCACGCTGTCCATGGACAGCGATTTATCGTTCATTTGTTCGCTGGTTTGGTAATACCACTCGTTGCTCAGGCCTGCCTGGGTCAGAGCGCTGCGCAGAGCCTGGGTAAACCATTCGCGCGAAGCCTTGGTCACAAACTCGTGCGTGTTGGCGGTATTGGCGTATTGCAGCAGTGCGTCGTAACGCTGAACGGCTTGGTACTTCTGCAAAAAAATGCCAGCAGCCTGGTATTCGCGCAAGTCGACTACGGCCGCAGGGCGGTAATCACGTATCAAGGTGGCCAGGGCGCGGGCCTCGGGAGTGCTCAGTAGCAAGTGGTCCTTGGCAAGATCGGTGCCATCGGCCGTGAGGCGGCTGGCAGTTTCTGCCCCATCGGGGTTGGCGCGCGGCACGATCACCACATTGATTTTCTGCAGCAAAGGCTCCAGCAGGCCGCGTGGGGCCAGCTCGCGGGCAATGATCAGCAGTGCCTCTGCGCTGGCCGGCTCATCCCCATGCTGTTGGCCCACCAGGAGGACCGTGGGGCGAGCGCTATTGTTGAGTGCCGTGGCCTGAGTACTGGTCGCATGCGTGGCGACCAGTGCCTGGATGGGGGTGCCGCGCTGCGTGGTGCCGATATTGGCGACGGCCAGTAAATTGCCTGAGCCTTGTGACTTGCTGGCCAGTGACTGCAGCCAGTCGGAGACCTCCGCTTGAGTCGTGAAGCCTTGGCGCTGGCCGCTCAGTCCGGGAGTCTCATAGCGCACCGCCGGGTCGGGGAATCGCTCTTCAATGGCCGGGTTATAGGGGAGAGACGTCAACGCAGGGCTGGAAGGTACTGCTTGGGCGGTGGCTGCGCCGGCTGCTGGCTGGACCCCGCTGGTGGGTGCAGGGGGGCTTGCCGTGGCCGGCTTGGCGCCCGGGTCAGGCCAGGTTGAAAGCGTGACGTTGGCGCAGGCGGTAAGCATGACGACGGCACCCACAGCGGTCAGCCGCAACATGCCAGACGGCCAATTGCTGGCAGAACGCAAAGCACGGGGTGACATGTGTGTGGGCAAAAAAGTCATAAGTCAAAAATTAGATGAATCTAAAGAGCTTGCCAGAGAGGGCATGGCCAGAGCTTCTCATACTCTGGCTGCATGTTATTCCTGCAGGCTTGCGGGTCGCTGTCAGCGCGTTGCCATGAAGAGGGTGGAAAAAGCAAAAGGGCCGCAATGGGGTGATTGCAGCCCTTTTTCTAAGAGGTTAAGCGCTTGGCTTTGTGTCAGCTATCAGCGGTTGTAACCGCCGCCAGAGCCACCTCGGTTGCCTCCGCGGTTGCCGCCGAAGCCGCCACCACCGCCACCGCTGCGATTGCCGCCAAAACCGCCACGGCGGCCGCGATCAGCCATGCTGTCTACGCTGGTGCGCATGGGGTCTGGCTGTCCGCCAGCGTTGCCACGCGCAGCATTGCTGCGTGCATGGCCTTGTTGGGTGCCCAGGTGAGCATCTGGACGCGGTGGTTGGTCTTCATAACGGCCGCCTCCACGTTCGCGATCGCCAAATTGGCGGGCGCCACCGCGCTTGGGTGCTGCGCGCTGATCGCCTTGAGGGCGGGGAGCGCGATCGCCCTGGCCAAAGTTGCGGTCTCCACCACGATCACCATGGTCGCGATGGCCCAGGGCCTGTCCTTGGCCGGGTTCGCGGTACTCACGGCCGCCTTGCTGGCCGCCGGCGCTGCTGACGCGTCCGCGGGGCTTGTGGTTGCGTGCCGGACGGGACGTGGCGTCATGGGCTTGTTCGCCAAAGCCTTCACCGGCCTGCTTGGCATCGGCGGAGCGGCCATTGGAGCGGCCGCCACGACCGCCGCGATCACCTTGGGTGGTCTTGGTGGTGCGGATGCGTTCCATCATTTCCTGGCGCGCAGCCTTGGCAGCGGCTTGCATCACATCGCGGCTAGGTGGCTTGCCTGCACCGCCCCAGATGGTCTGGCGGCCCATGGCGATGGGTTCGGCCTTCTCGCCTTCTTCAGGGCCAAAACCTTCGAGCACCTGCACAGGGATTTCCTGCTTGGTAAAGCGCTCGATGTCCATCATGAAGCCTTCTTCATCCATGCACACCAGGCTCACGGCATTGCCTTCACGTCCGGCGCGGCCCGTGCGGCCGATGCGGTGCACGTAGTCCTCGGAAACGTTGGGGATTTCGTAGTTCACCACGTTCGGCAATTCGTCGATGTCGATACCGCGTGCAGCGATATCTGTAGCAACCAGTGCACGCAACTCACCGGTCTTGAAGCCTTCAAGTGCCTGGGTACGGGCGCTCTGGCTCTTGTTGCCGTGCAAGGCCATGGCGGATACGCCATTCTTGGTGAGGTAGTCGGCCACATTGTTGGCGCCGAACTTGGTGCGGGTGAACACCAGCACCTGGCTCCAGTTGTTTTCCTGGATGATGTGCAGCAGAACCTGCTTTTTCTTGCCGCGACCCACGGGGTGGATGATCTGCTTGATGCGCTGCACCGTGGTGTTGCGGGGCGTGACCTGGATGGATTGCGGGTTCTTGAGCAGGCCGTTGGCCAGTTCGCGAATCTCATCGCTGAAGGTAGCGGAGAACAGCAGGCTTTGCTTGTTCTTGGGCACCAGGGCCAAAACCTTCTTCACGTCATGGATGAAACCCATGTCCAGCATGCGATCGGCTTCGTCCAGAATCAGCATTTCGACGGTGGACAAGTCCATAAAGCCTTGCTGCGCCAGATCCAGCAGGCGGCCCGGTGTTGCCACCAGCACGTCCACACCTTTTTCGATGCGGGAAATCTGCGGCTTCATGCCCACGCCGCCAAAGATGACGGTGGAGTTGATGTCCAGATGCTTGGCGTAGTTGCGCACGTTTTCTTCAACCTGCGCAGCCAGTTCGCGGGTTGGGGTCAGCACCAGAGCGCGAATGCCCTTGCCGCCGAATTTGTTGCGAGGTGCCGTGCCGTTGGACAGGCGCTGCAGCATGGGCAGCGTGAAGGCTGCAGTCTTGCCGGTGCCGGTCTGGGCGCCGGCCAGCAGGTCGTGGCCTGCAAGTACCAGAGGAATGGCCTGGGCCTGGATGGGCGTGGGGTTCTCGTAACCCTGCTCTTGCACGGCCTTGAGGATGGCGGGAGCCAGATTCAGTTCTTCAAATGTCATTGTGATCAGTTGCGCCAATCCTGGGCGCGGGGTATCAGCCTGTCATGGCGGCCCGTAGGGGGTCGCCCGACCAGTCTTAGGCAGATAAAGTTGCGTGTTGGGAGCCCGGACCGCAAGCCCTTTGTCCCCAGCTGAAGTGCTGCTGCAATAGGCAACTGGAAGCCTGTTGCGAAGGGTATTGTCGCATGCACCGATAATCATGGCTTGCTTGCTGTCATAAGCAGCACATTTTTTTGCATAAAACCAAGCAACTCTAAGAGTCATACATGGCCCAATACGTCTTTTCGATGAACCATGTCACCAAGACGGTGCCTCCCAAGCGCCAGATCTTGAAGGACATTTCTCTCAGCTTTTTCCCCGGCGCCAAGATCGGCGTGCTGGGCTTGAACGGCTCCGGCAAGTCTTCGCTCTTGAAGATCATGGCTGGCGTCGATAAGGAGTACGAGGGCGAAGCCATTCCCATGGCTGGCCTGTCGATTGGCTACCTGCCCCAGGAGCCCCAGCTCAACCCCGAGCACACGGTGCGCCAAGCGGTGGAAGAAGCCATGGCCGAGGTGAACAACGCCAAGGCACGCCTGGAAGAGGTGTACGCCGCCTACGCGGAAGAGGACGCCGACTTCGATGCCCTGGCTGCCGAGCAAGGCGAGCTGGAGTCCATCATTGCCGCCGCCGGCACCGACTCCGAGCACCAGCTGGAAATTGCCGCCGACGCTCTGCGCCTGCCTGCCTGGGATGCCAAGGTCGGCCTGCTGTCCGGCGGTGAAAAGCGCCGCGTGGCGCTGTGCAAGCTGCTGTTGTCTAAACCCGACATGTTGCTGCTCGACGAACCCACCAATCACTTGGATGCCGAATCCGTGGATTGGCTGGAGCAATTCCTGCACCGTTTCAGCGGCACCGTGGTGGCCATTACCCACGATCGCTATTTCCTCGACAATGCTGCCGAGTGGATTCTGGAACTGGACCGTGGCCACGGCATTCCCTACAAGGGCAATTACTCCGACTGGCTGGTGCAAAAGGGCAACCGCCTGGAAGCCGAACAAAAGGGTGAAGAAGCCCGTGCCAAGGCCTTGAAGAAGGAGCTGGAATGGGTGCGCCAGAACGCCAAGGGCCGCCAGGCCAAGTCCAAGGCCCGTATCGCCCGCTTTGAAGAGCTGAGCGATTACGAATACCAGCAGCGCAACGAAACACAGGAAATCTTTATTCCTGTGGCTGAGCGTCTGGGTAGCAAAGTCATTGAGTTCAACAATGTCTCCAAGGCTTTTGGCGACCGCCTGCTGATCGACAACCTGTCCATGAACGTGCCTGCCGGCGCCATCGTCGGCATCATCGGCCCCAACGGCGCCGGTAAGTCGACACTGTTCAAGCTGATTGCCGGCAGGGAACAACCCGATTCGGGTACTGTGGATATTGGCTCCACCGTGAAGATGGCTTTTGTGGACCAGCACCGCGATGCGCTGGCCGACGAGAAGACCGTGTGGGAAGACATTTCCGGCGGCCTCGACATCATCACCGTGGGCAAGTTCCAGATGGCCTCGCGTGCCTACGCCGGCCGCTTCAACTTCAATGGTCAGGACCAGCAAAAGAAGGTCGGCAACCTCTCCGGTGGTGAGCGTGGCCGTCTGCACCTGGCCAAGACCCTGATCCAGGGCGGCAACGTGCTGATGCTGGACGAACCGTCGAACGACTTGGACGTGGAAACACTGCGTGCCCTGGAAGACGCGCTGCTGGAATACGCCGGCACCGTGATGGTGATCTCCCACGATCGCTGGTTCCTGGACCGTATCGCCACGCACATTCTGGCTGCCGAAGGAGATTCGCAGTGGGTGTTCTTTGACGGTAACTACCAAGAGTACGAAGCCGATAAGAAGAAGCGTCTGGGCGAAGAGGGCGCTGCACCCAAACGCATGCGTTACAAGGCGTTAAAGTAAGCTGGTAAATGTCTCCTGGCTGAGTCAGGAGAGGGTATTCTTGCGGCCATGAATTTCGCAAAAGTACCCGTTTCCGTGTTGCGCACCTGCCTGGTTCAGGCAGTGCGCAATGCGCAAGCGCTCGCTTTGCGGTTCGTGCAGCGTGCACAAGTGGCTTTGCAGCCGCTGGATTCCGTGCCGCAGCTATCTGGCGAAACGGCTTTGCGTGCCGCCGCCTATCAAGACCTGCTGAAGCACCACCACAGCCTCGTCAATGGCTACCCACAGGCCCTGCTTGAGACCTTGCTTCAGGCTGCGCGCCAACCTTTTTCTTCCTTCGCAACGAATGGCGGAGCCGACCACCTGGCTTCTTGTGCCCCGCTTGATGACGCCGCGCACAGACAATCGCTGCTGAGAAGGCAGCTGCAGCAGGAGCTGGCTTCTCAGGTCGAACTGGCCTTGGCCGATCTGGACTCACTGGTCAGTGCCGCACAGGGCATGGCCCGCGTGCAGCCCGAGAGCAACCCCCTCAGACCCGAAAACTATCTGCGCGCTCTGGCTCAGGTCATTGGCTCCATACCGGTCGATGAGGCCGTGGCCGAATGCTGGTTGCAGTGCATGGGGCGTTCGCTGGGGAGCTTGCTGGCTTCCGAATATGCACGGACAGCGGCTTATCTCAGAGAGCAGGGCGTTGTGCCCGCTCTTTATGGCCAACCTACACAGACCACCGATGCTTTGCTGCGCCGCCGCAGCGACAGGACCGCCTTGCAGCGGCCCGGCTGGCAGGCGCCGCCGCAGTATGGCGACGCCATGAGCCAGAGTCGTGCCTATGCTGCCCAGCACGAGGATTTGCTGACTCTGCGCGTCTTGCAGGAGCTGATTTCCGATCCCCGCTGGATAGACGACAACCTGCATTCCATCCCCCAGGCATTGACCGATTCCATGCTGCACGGGTTGGGTGCGCCGTCGCAAGCTGACTGGTTTGGTCTCAACAGAACAGATCTGGGCGTGCTGTCCCCTTTGCTGGCCGAACCCGATGTGCTGCAGGCGGGCTGGACCTCCTATTCCGCGACGGCCCTGGAGACCATACAGCACCATCCCAGCCAGGTCGCTCAGCTATTCAAGGCGGTAGAGCCTGCACCCACGGTATCGCCCCAGGTTCGTACCTTGCTGCGCATGATGGTGCACATGACCGGGGATGTGCGCCTGCAGCCTGCCGTGCAGCGTGTTTTGCGCAGCCTCGAGCCGGTGCTGATACAGCTGGTCGAGTTCGATGGCCGATTTTTCGAAGACAGCCAGCACCCCGCGCGCCTGCTGCTGGACGAGCTGACCGCGCGCAGCTTGTGGTTCCCCAATGAGGCCGCACCGGGCTTTGCCCATTTCATGCAGATCACGCAAGCGGCAGCCGTGCAGCTGGCATCTCTGCCGACGGTGGATGCCCAGGGCTTTGCTTACGTGTTGCAGCATATGCGCGAAGGTTGGAGCCGCGCCGGAGAGCATGTTTCGCTGCGGCAGCCAGGCGCAGCTCCGGCAGCAGCGGCGGCGGCAGGTTTGAACAGAGCCCCGCAGCAGAGCAGCTATCACGGGCCGCTGAGTGCAGCTCTCAAGTTTGCCGATGAGCACCGTCGTTCGGCGCATGAGGCACAAGCCGCCATGCCGGACTCTGCGCATATCGCCCAGGCCATTGCCCGCCTGCCCAGCGCCCAGGGGGTGCCTGAGGACATACTGGATTTTGTGACCGGTCCCTGGGCCCAGGTCATTGCAAGCACACAGCAACAACTGGCCCCGCAAGCAGGCCAGTCCGAAAATGACCCGGGGGGATATATGGCCCTGGTGCCCAGCCTGTTGTGGAGCGTATCCGCCCATGCCTGCACCGATACCCGACGCCTGGCCATGCTCGCGCCCAGGCTGCAGACCCGCCTGGCCAACGGCTTGCGCAGCGTGGGCCGAACCGAAGCCGAGATCCAGGCCTTGGCTGCCCGCTTGGCAGGATTGCATCAGGACGCGCTGGATGCGGGTCTGGCCCAGGCCTCGTCCAGGCCGGATATCACCACTGAAGCCGGCGTGCTGGACATGCTTCCCAGCATGCTTGGCTCGCTGGACGGCGCAGATGAAACCCTGCAGGCACCGTTGCAGGAAGCAGCGGTCTTGAACTTGCCGAGCTCTGGCGCCGGTGTCAAAGAGAGGTTTGACCTCAGCTGGCAAACCAGGCCAATCGGCGTGCTGGAGTCCGCATTTGCTGGCTCGCCTTCTGCGCCTGCTGAATTGCCAGAATCATGGAAGAAAAGTGCTGTAGCCCAATTACATAAAGCGCAAGGTGCTACTGATTTTGGTGTGCGGGCGGTGAGTAATTCAGACCCTCAAACCCTGTTTTCCAGGGCCGAACTGACTTCGCAGCAGTCCGAAGAGGAGTGGGCTTTGGGCTGCTGGGTTGAATTGAGCAACGAACGTCAGCAGTTGCGCACGCGGCTGACCTGGGTGAGTCCCCAGCAAACCCTGTTTCTGTTTACCGCCGCCGACGGCAGCACGCAATCCATGACCCGCCGCATGCGGGACAAGTTGCTGGCGCAAGGGCAGCTGCAGCGGATTAAGCGGTAATGAGTGCCATTGGAAATCGTGCACTCAAAACGACGTTGTTGCAGAAATCCGTTTGAGAGTGGCTTTCTTCTGAACCTGGATTCAGCCATGCCACGGCCGCTGTCTGCAGGCAGCCCGACTCAGTGCATCGATTGAGAATGGGGTTTGCCGCTGGTAGCGGCAAACCCTGGGCATGGTCTTGTTCAGCCGCAGCGTCAATGCCCCAGTACCTTGAATGCAGTGTTGCACTGCTTGCCGTGGTGCGATAGCAGGGCATTGACTACCGGGCCCTGAGTATCAGGGCCGATGAATGTGGTGTTTTAAATCCATGGAACGCCGTAATAGTCATAGACGCGGCGGCCATAGTCTTCTGTATATTCTGGCGCGGTGTCTTGCGCGTACTTTGGCGCATTTTCCAACTGCTCCTTGGATAGTGAAACCACATAGCCGCCCATGCTGGTTTCATATTTGAGCGTGTCCCAGGGCAGTGGATAGCGGTCCGTGCCTATGCCCAGAAAGCCGCCGAACTCCATGACCGCATACCGAACCTTGCCCGATAGCTTGTCGATCATGAGCGAATCTATGGAGCCCAGCTTATCGCCTGCCGGGTTGTATACATGAGTGCCTTCAACTTTCGACGAAGAAATGATGCTGGATGCTGTATTCATGGTGTCCTCCAGGAATGAGTGAATGTGAGAGATGGACGGGCGCTGCGAGTCGGAGCGCGCAGTCGCTGTGGTTGGGTTGCGAATTGATGCCTTGCTTAGCGTCGGCTCAGCATGAAACCCAGGAGTGCGCCCACGGCCAGCGCACCGCCAACTGCCTGCCAGGGCGACTCATGCAGATAGTCATCCGCATCGTGTGCCAGAGCCCTGGATTGCTCGACGGCATGGGTAGATGTATCGCGCACCTTGCACAACGCCGTCTCGATCTTGTGGCATATCTGGGTCAGTGCCGGATCGGCTGTCTTATCCGTCGAGGACAGCAACGCGCGCAAGTCCTCCAGCAGTTGCTCAAGATCTCGTTGAAGATCAGGAGTCTTGTTTTTTCCAAATCTCATGGCAAACCTTTGCTTGAACTCAGGACGACCCAGATTAAGCGCCTGACTCCCTCAACCATGTAGGCCAAGCCCCGTCACGGCCTCTTGAATTGTCACCACACGCTACGCACGTTCACATCGGAGATCGTCAGTTGCACTTTTGACTGCTGGCGTGTTGATGAAAACCGTCTTTCTCCACCTGGGAGGCAGGGTTGCGTGGCGTAAGTAATGGACCGCATCCGGCCCATATACCTGCCATATGGCAAGCGTATTTCGTGATTTCAGTGCCCGATATGGACACAAAAAAACGCCGTATCTCACATACAAAAACAGCGCTGCTCATATGGCCTACAGCGACCTGAGGGTGTGAACCTCAGACTGAATTCACGAAAGGAGGCCTATATGAACGCAAAGACCAAAGCCAAAGACCAGCGCCGCGTGGCCAATCCGGATGAAGTCAAGGTCAACCTGGCCCACAAAAGCGCTGCAAGCGCTCCCGGCAACCAAGCGCAGTTGCCGCATGAGCGCGATCAGTCTCTTCATGCAACCGGCGACCATGTGCACCCCGAGATGCAGCAAGCCCATCAAGACCTCAAGAAAGGCCTGGTCGATACCGATGCGCGGGCCAAGGACGGTCGCCCTCTGGGCAGCAGACGGCGCACAGAGTAGTTCTCACCACCGGCTTACTCTCACTAAAGGAGTCTCCCATGCCCTATATTGAAATTTCTCAATCGAGTGCACCTGCGGTGCAACTGCACTACCAGGATTTTGGCCAGGGGCCGCCGATTGTTCTTATCCACGGCTGGCCGCTGAGTGGGCGAACCTGGGAAGCGCAGGTCGGCCACTTGGTTGATGCCGGCTATCGCGTCATTGCCTATGATCGCCGTGGTTTCGGAGCCTCTTCCCAGCCCTGGAGCGGCTATGACTACGACACTCTGGCCGGCGACCTGCACGAACTGATCACGGTGTTGAAACTTGAGGATGTCACGCTACTGGGTTTCTCCATGGGCGGCGGCGAGGTGGCGCGCTATGTGGGCCTTTACGGCACGAAAACCGTTAGACGAGCCATCTTCGCGGCTGCCGTGACGCCTTATCTGTACCAAACCAAAGACAACCCCGAAGGCGCTGTCACGGACCAGGACATCCGAGCCAAGGAAGATGCTGTGCTGACGGACAGGCTGGCTTTTCTGGAGGGGTTTTCCAAAAAATTCTTCACCGATACCGCAGGTCACCAATGGGTGAGCGAGCCCCAGCGCGAATACGCCAGAATGATTGGCGCGTGGGCTTCGGCCAAAGGCTCGCACGATTGCATAGGCGCTTTCTCCAGAACAGACTTTCGCGCCGATCTGCAGAAGTTCGATATTCCCACCCTGGTCATTCATGGGGACAGCGACCAGATTGTTCCGCTGGAAGTCAGTGGCGCCAGAACCCACAAAGCCATCCAAGGCAGCCGCCTGCATGTGATCAAGAACGGCCCGCACGGCTGCAATCTCTCGCATGCCGAGGAATTCAACAAGGCCGTGCTTGATTTCCTGAAAGCCAGCTGAACCGCGGCACTTTATTGCGCATCCATCGCAGACCTTGAGTTCTTGCGCGCGGTCTTGAGTCTTCAAGCTAGCTGTGCAAATCCCTGGCTGCCGGCAGCGTGGGCTGGTCTGCAATCTCCACGGCGCAGGCCAGCAAGATGGCTCTGGCCGTTGCCACGGCCACAGCTTCTGCGGCCAGGGTGCACAGCGTCATCATGCCCAGGCTTTTTCCGGCTTGGGCTGTGCCCAGTGCAAACAGGCTGTCGCCGTCGCTCATGGTGTGTACGGGATTGATGGCACGGGCCAGGCCGTCATGGGCCACCACGGCCAGTCTATGGGCCTGGGCCTTGGTGATTTGCGCATCGGTGGCTACCACGCCAATCGTGGTGTTGCTGCCTGCCAGCACGGGGCGGGGCTCGGCGCCGGCCAGCACCGCATCGCGGGTATTGAGCAGTGCTGCGCCGTCTTCCGTGCGGGCGCCGGCCAGCAACTGGCCGGTATAAGGGTGGTAGACATCGCCCAAAGCGTTGCAGGCGACGATGGCACCCACAGTCACGCCGTCTACCGTGAAGCTGGCCGTGCCTATGCCGCCTTTCATGGCGCGGTCGTGTCCAAACACCTTGCCGATCACCGCGCCCCTGCCTGCGCCCACGCTGCCCTCGGCGGGGCGCTGCATGCCGGCTGTCTGGCACGCGGCATAGCCTGCGGCGGCATCGGGGCGTATGCGCATATCGCCCATCATCACGTCAAACAGCACGGCGGCAGGCACCAGCGGAATCCTGCCCACGCCTATGTCCAGCCCCGCGCCTTGTTCTTCCAGCCAGCGCACGGCGCCGGTGGCGGAATCCAGTCCCCAGGCGCTGCCGCCCGCCAGCATGATGCCGTGCACCTGCTGCACCAGGTTGCTGGGGTGCAGCAAATCGGTCTCGCGGGTGCCCGGGGCCGCGCCGCGTACGTCCACGCCGGCGACTGCGCCTTCCGGGCAGAGCACGGCGGTGCAGCCTGTCGGGCGGCGCGAATCGGTGAAGTGGCCAATGCTGATGCCCTGCACCTGGGCTATGTGGCCGGTGTGGGCGAGAAGGTCTGGGGCTGAATCGATCAAAGCGGCTCTCTTTTCTTTATATCTATTCGAAGATAAACAGATGGATTTTTATTCTTTGGGGTTAACCCGCAAACAGTTCATACTCGCTGCATTCTGACAGTGACTCGCATGAACGCGACTTGTGCTGTCCACCGTTTTTCAGATTCAGGAGTCTTGATGTCCGCCACTTATTCTTTTGCTGCCAGCCGCCGCGCAGTTCTGGCCACCGCAGCCGCTGCCTTGCTGGTGACGGTGGGCGCTTCAGCCCTGGCGCAAGATTCTGCCAAGAAGAACCTGCTGATCGGTGCCACAGCGGGCTCCAACTATGACCTGCTGCAAAAAGGCATCCTGCCCCAGCTGCAGAAAAAGGGCTACAAGATCAAGCTGATCGAGTTCAATGACTATGTCCAGCCCAATCTGGCCCTGTCCGACGGTTCACTAGATGCCAATTTCTTCCAGCATCGAGCCTATTTCGAACAGTTCACCGCCGACCGCAAGCTGGCGCTGAGCGCCATTGCCCAGGGCCCTGTGGCTCCGATGGGCGTGTACAGCAAAAAGCACAAAAGCCTGACCGACGTGAAGAGCGGCGCCAAGGTTGCCCTGCCCAACGACCCCAGCAATCTGGCCCGTGCGCTGCTGGTGTTGCAGCAGGCCGGCCTTGTCCAGATCAAGGAAGGTGTGAATCCGGCCCGTATCTCCGAACTGGACCTGGCTGCCAATCCCCACAAGCTCAAGTTTGTGGCGCTGGAAGCGGCTCAATTGCCCCGCGTGCTTGAAGATGCCGACTTTGTCGTGGTCAACGGCAACTTTGCCGTTTCCTCGGGGCTGAAGCTGACGGAAGCCGTGGTGCTGGAAAAAACGCCCGATCTGTACCTGAACGTGGTGGCCGTGAAGACCGGCAACGAAAAGTCGCAATGGGCGCAGGATCTGGCGGCAGCCTACCGCTCGCCTGAATTCAAGACCGTGGTGGACACGCAGTTCCCCGGCTATTCCAAGCCTGCATTCCTGAAATAAGCAGGGCTGCGCAAGGCCGTTGGCTTGAAAAAAGGGACCGGATCTGCCGGTCCCTTTTTTTCATGGGCGCTCAGATGGCTCAAGCGTCTGGCTCCTGGTTCAGCGCGGTCTCGAAGCGGGCCAGCTCTTGCGCTAGCGTGCCGCGCTGTCTAAAGCGCTTTGCTGCGCGCTCATACCAGTTTTCGGCATCCTCCAGATCGCCCTCCTGCAAATGCAAAATGCCGTGCAGCCAGGCGGCAAGCAGGCCCTCGAGGTGTTGTACACGGTCGTGTGCGGTATTCCATTGGTCTGCGCGCAGCAGCCCAAGGATGTCTTGCAGCTCGGCGGTGCTGTGGCTCATGGCAGCTTGGGCAGCAGGGCTTGCTGTACCGGATGGCTGTCCACGAACTGTTCCATGCTCACGATTTTTCCGTCTTCAAGATGGTAGAAGTGGGCAAAGCTGGCGGTCATGGCCTTGCCGGTCTGGCGATAGGTTCCCGAGTAGATGCCGAAGGCGGCCACATGCTTGCCATCGGCCAGATAGGTGTGGACGCGGGCCCGGTAGTTTTCCCATTCCGTGGCCAGGCGCTGGAACACGCCGGCCAGGATCTGCTCGGCGCCGACATAGGTGCCCGCATAGGGGAAACCGGCGGCTTCCGTCCAGCGGGTATCCGGGGTCAGCACGGCCAGCAGATGCTTGCCATTTTCCTGCGACGAGCCTTCATAGGTTGCGCGGATGATGTCCAGATTTGTCGTCATGTTCAGCCCCACTTCATCTCGCCCTTGGCAACCTTGGCTCCGATCTGCAGCGCAGCAGCCAGGCCCGCGTTCGGGTAGCGCTGGGTCATGGCAGCAATCAGCGCCTCGCTGTTGACGGTCCGGGCCAGTTCCTGCTCGAAGGCCAGCAGATATTCGCGGGTGTAGTGAATGGCCGAGACATCCAGCGCGCCCTGGGCTGCCATGTGGCCGGGCACGACCACGGCGGGCTGGCGTGCGGCGATGGCGTCCAGATTTTTGATCCAGGCGGCACGAGCGGCTGGAGTCGGCGTATCGGCTGTCCAGACATGCAGACCCGAGAAGATCAGCACGCCGCCGAACACCGCATTCAGCGAGGGCACCCACAGATAGCGGCGGTTGTCCATGCCCTGGGCTTTCACGATCTCTATGGTCTTGCCTTCCAGCGTCAGCGATGGGCCGTCGAAGGCTTCGGGAAAGACGATGTCGGCCAGCTTCTGCGGGCCGTTTTCCTTGAGCTGGGGCGCCCAGGTGTCGATCTTCTTTTGCACATTGGCACGAATGGCGGCCAGCGTGTCGGATGCGGCAATCACGCGGGCCTGCGGAAATGCGGCCTTGACCGGGCCCAGGCTGAAGTAATAGTCGGGGTCGCTCTGGCTGATGTAGATGGTGGTCAGTGTCTTGCCGGAGGATTTGATCGCTTGCACCACGGCATGGCCGTCGGGCAGGGAGAAACCTCCGTCGATCAGCACCGCTTCTCGCTCGCCGGACAGCAGCACCGGGGCGCGGAAAAAGCCTTTTTCACCAGCGGGCAGGTGCTTCCACTGCAGGGGTGCGCTGCCGGTGTTCGATGGGGTGGCACAGCCTGCCAAAGCGGTGGCTGCGCCAGCGGCGGTGGCAGTGAGAACGAAGTGGCGGCGAGTCAGCATGGTGGTTTCCTGTCAAGGTTGAGGAGAGCAGAGGAGAGAGGATCGATTCCAGAACGCGTCACGCAGGATTTGCAGGTGCCGGGCTTGGTTTCAGGCCATGCAGCAATGGTAGGTAGAAGACATTGACAAATAAATAGCGATGAAATAGATAGACCGTATGCAAATAGCAAACAATCTCAAGGAGGCAAGCTCGGGCAACTTCGCCAATCTCAAGCGGCTGGCGTATTTCGCGGCCGTGGTGGAGACGGGCAGCTTTACGGCCGCAGCCGATCGTCTGGGCATCACCAAGGCCGTGGTCAGCCAGCAGGTGGCGCGGCTGGAGCGCGAGTTCAGAGCCACCTTGCTCACGCGCACGACGCGCAAGGTCGCGCCCACGGACGCCGGCAGAGCGTTCTACCAGCGCTGCGCGCTGATCCTCAAGGAGGCGGGCGAGGCCTTTGACGAATTGGCCGAAGTGGCGGCCGAGCCCTCGGGCACGCTGCGGCTGACGGCGGCGCTGGACTATGGCATCACGGCCGTGGTGCCCGCCATCGCAGAGTTCACCCGTCGCTATCCCCAATGCAAGGTGGATGCCGTGCTCAGCGATCAGTCGCTAGATCTGATGTCGGGACAGGTGGAGTTGGCAATTCGTGTGGGCTGGCTGACCGAACTGAATCTGCAAGCCAGGCAGATCGGCAGCTTTCAGCAATTGCTGGTGGCAGCGCCTTCCTGGGCTGCCCAGGTGCTGGGGCTGACGCAGCCCCAGGAGATAGCGGCCCTGCCATTCGTCGCCAATACCGCGCTGCGTGACCCTGTGCACTGGCGTTTTTCCCATCAGACTTTGGGCGTCCAGAGCGTGCTTGTTCATCCTGTGGTCTCGCTGGATGCGACGCTGGCTGTGCGAGAGGCGGTTCGCCAAGGCGCGGGCCTGTCGGTGTTGCCCGACTATGCGGTTGCCGAGGATTTGCAGGCCGGGCGGCTGCTTCAGGTGCTGGCACGGTGGAGTCTGCCGTCGGGCGGCATTCATGCGGTATTTCCGGCGGCTCGCTTTCGGCCGGCCAAGGTAAAGGCTTTTGTGGACTTGCTCATGGAGCGAGAAGAACGGGTACTCGGTCAAATGCAACCTTCTCCCCCGGAATGAGGGGCATTGTCACGGAGGCACGGCATACTTAGTCTTTATATTGTTTTGCAGATAAAGAGATAGATTCTTATTGTTTTGAGAATATTCCAATTGTCTTGATACTGCCTTGAGCCGGTGTTTTTAGCCGTCGTTTTCAAGGCCCAAGCCTCAAGAGATTTCCTTCAAGAAACAACAGGAGCATTTCATGAACTTTCCCTTCTCCGCAGTGCGTGCGCGTCGCGGTTTTCTGGCAGCCGCTGCGCTGGCCGTGGCCGGTAGTGCCGCGCTTGTGACGGCCCTGCCGGCTGCGGCTCAGGACGCCAGCAAAAAGCAGCTGGTGATTGGCGGTACGGCGGGCTCGAACATCGACCAGTTGCAGGCGGGCATTGTCCCCATCCTGCAAAAGAAGGGCTACAAGGTCAAACTGGTAGAGTTCAACGACTATGTGCAGCCCAATCTGGCGCTGGCCGACGGCTCGCTGGATGCGAACTTCTTCCAGCACGAGGTGTACTTCAACCAGTTCAAGGGCGACCGCAAGCTCGATTTGACGGCTTTGGTCCAGGGCCCGATCGCCCCCATGGGCGTGTACAGCAAGCAGCGCAAAAGCCTGGCGGACCTCAAGGAAGGGGATCGCGTGGCCTTGCCCAATGACGCCAGCAATCTGGCGCGCGGCATTTTGCTGCTGCAGCAGGCCGGTCTGGTCAAGCTCAAGGAAGGCGTGAACCCCTTGCGCGTCTCGGAGCTGGATCTGGCCGCCAACCCCAAGAAGATCAAGCTGGTGCCGCTGGATGCCGCTCATCTGCCCCGGGCCCTCGATGATGCGCAGTACGCCATCATCAACGGCAATTTCGCTATCTCCTCGGGCCTGAAACTCTCGGATTCCGTGCTGCTGGAGAAAACACCCGAGCAGTATCTGAACATCGTGGCTGTCAAGACCAAGGACAAGAACGCAGTCTGGGCCAAGGATCTGGCCGAGGCCTACAAATCCCAGGAATTCAAGGCCGTGGTGGACAGCAAGTTTGCCGGCTATGCCAAGCCAGGTTTTCTGCAATAAGGCGCTGGTTCAGGCCATACGGGCCTGAACTTCGGCTTCCAAGTAGCGCAGTGCACGCAGTTCCATCTGCTGCAGCTGCGCTTTTTGCTTGGCTGGCAAATCGTGGAGCAAAGCGGCCGCGCCCAGATCGCTGAGTACCGCATCGCCCGTGGCGGGGTTCCAGAGAATGTTGTGGGCATAGACATCGCCATGCAGCAGGCCGCGTCCATGCAGATGTTGCACTGCAGCGCCAATGCCTTGCAGCATGCGGCTGGCAGCGCCGGGCTGCAGGCACAGCCCGTCGGCATAGACATCGCGGGTGCAGCTTGCCAGGCTGGGCGGCCCGGCCAGCGCCAGCATGCTGGCCGGCAGCAAGGGCAGAGCCATGGCCAGTTGCGCCTGGGGCAGGCCGCGCACGGCGGCAAGTGGCGTGAGCAGCTGGGGATGCTGGCCGGCAGCCAGACCGGCGGCCAGTTCGGACTGAGGCGTGCCGTCGCTGGTCTGCCCGGCCTTGAAGCGCTTGAGCGCCAGCGGCTGACCGGATGCGGTGTGCGCGGCGCGGTAAACATGGCCGCTGGCGCCTTCGCCCAGCAGCTCATGCAGCTCATGCAGCTCATGCAGCTGCAGATCTTGATAGAAATAGGCCTTTTCCCCATGCTCCGCAAGCGCTAGCTGCTCGCTTTTTTGCGTCATGGGGTTGCCGGCCAGCGCCAGCCAGGCCAGCTGGGGCAAGTCCAGCACCGGCTCTGGAAGCGCTTCGAACTGGTTGCTGGCAATGCGCAGCAGCTCCAGGCGCTGGCATTGGGCCAGACTGGCAGGTAGCGTGCGCAGCTGGTTGCAGGCCAGCATCAGCTTTTGCAGGCGTGGGCGCTGGCCCAGGGCCTCGGGCAGCTGGCGAATCTGGTTGTCGGTCAGGATCAGCCAGCGTAGCCGGGGCGGCAGGCTTTGCGCCGGCACTTCGGTAATCTGGCAGGCCTTGAAACCCACCATCTCCAACTGGGGCATGCGGCCCAGCACGGGCGGTAGCTCGGTGAACGCGTTGTTGGAGGCGAAAAGAATGCGCAGCTTTTTCAGGCGCGTGAAGTCCTCGGGCAAGGTGCTGAGCTGGTTGCCCGAGAGGTCCAGGCTTTCCAGCGAATCTGCCAGCTGGTAGATGGCCGAGGGGAATTCAGTCAGGCCGCAGCACAGCTTGAGCTGGCGCGCCCCCCCTGAGTGTGCCGCTTTGCAGCTGTTGGTGAAAATGGTCAAGGCTTTGCATGCAGGGCGCAGTGTAGTGCGGCCCTGCATGCACCAAGCCCGGGCTGCGATCAGAAAGCGATCAGGACGCGGGCTGGATGTGGGTGATGGTCAGCGTGCCGCCTTCATCTTCGGCTGCAAACAACACCTTGTCGCCGGGCTTGAAGGCGGCAGTTTTTTGCGCATTCTTCAGCGCAAACACCATGGTCATGGCGGGCATGTCCAGGTTTTTGATGTCTTCATGGCGAATGGTGAGCTTGCCGGTGCGGGCATCGATGCGGGTGATTTCGCCGGCGGTCAGGGCTGCCTGGGCGCCGCCAGCAGCAGGCGTTGCTGCCGCCGCGCCGTGGTGGGCATGAGCGGAATGGTCGGAGTGGTCTTGCGCCAGGGCGGGCAGGGCCAGCGCGAAGCTGGCGCCCAGTGCCAGCAAGGCCGTCTTGGCCGTGTGAATGGTTTTGTTCATGGAGCTGTCTTTCATTGGAATCGGCTTAACTGCGGTAGCTGCTGAAGACGCTGGTGCTGACGCCGCTGCCCATCAGGTTCTTGCTGACCAGCAGCACGTCGAATGGATCTTTGCGGCCGCCGTATTCGGGGCCGTCCATGCCGGGGCTGCCCACGGGCATGCCGGGCACGGTGATGCCCAGAGCCTTGGGCTTTTCTTTCAAGAGCTTGTGCACATCGGCGGCTGGCACATGGCCTTCAATCAGGTAGCCGCCGACCAGGGCCGTGTGGCAAGAACCCAGATTGCTGGGCAGGCCCAGCTTGGCACGCACGGCGTTGTTGCCCGTGTCGTGCACGGTGACGGCAAAGCCGGACTTTTCCATGATGGCGACCCAGTCCTTGCAGCAGCCGCAGTTCGGATCCTTCCAGACTTCCATGGGAGTCTGTGCGGATTTGCCCGCCAGTGCGGGCAGGGCGATGGTGCTTGCGGCGGCGGCCAGCAGATGCAGGGCGTGGCGGCGGGTGGTGATCGTGGTTTGCATGGTGCGGTTTCCTTTCACATCAGTGCTTTAACAAGAGAGAAATCGGCTGCTTGCGAATGCGGGGTAAGCGCAAGCAGCTATGGTTTTGAGAATTTCAGTGCGAGCCATGATCGGCCGCTTGTCCGGGCTTGTGCACCGTGGCCGCTCCCGGTGCGGTGCCGGGCGCGGTCTGGCGCGGCGCCTGGGCTGCCAGCGGCGCGCCTTGCCATTCATGGGCCACCGTGCCCTTGGGGTGCTGATACCAGCCCGGATCCCGGTAGTCGTTGGCCCCCAGGCTTTTGCGCACCTTGAAGGTTGTGAACATGCCGCCCATTTCTATGGGACCGAACGGGCCCTTGCCCGTCATCATGGGGAAGGTGTTGTCGGGCAGCGGCATCTGCATGCTGCCCATATCGCCCATGCCGCGCTCGCCCATCAGCATGTAGTCGGGCACGATCTTCTGAATCTTGCCCACCAGGCCGCGGTGGTCGATGCCGATCATGGTCGGTACGTCATGCCCCATGGCACCCATGGTGTGGTGGCTTTTGTGGCAGTGAAACGACCAGTCGCCCAGCTCGTCGGCAATCAGCTCCACCTGGCGCATCTGGCCCACGGCCACGTCGGTGGTCACCTCGGGCCAGCGCGCGGTCTTGGGCACGGGGCCGCCATCGGTGCCCGTGACTTCGAACTCATGGCCGTGGATGTGGATGGGGTGGTTGGTCATGGTCAGATTGCCCACGCGTATGCGCACCTTGTCGCCCTGTTTGGCCACCATGGGTGTGATGGCTGGAAAGGCGCGGCTGTTGAACGTCCAGATATTGAAATCCGTCATCTCGTTGACGCGCGGCGTCATGGTGCCGGGCTCCACGGCAAATGCGCCTAGCAAAAAGGCATAGTCGCGCTGCACCTTGTCGATCAGCGGGTGCTTGTCCTTGGGATGGGTGATCCACAAGCCCATCATGCCCATGGCCATCTGCACCATCTCGTCCGAGTGCGGGTGGTACATAAAGGTGCCGGGCCGGCGGGCCTCGAACTCATAGACAAAGGTCTTGCCGGGCGGAATGTGCGGCTGGTTCAACCCGCCCACGCCGTCCATGCCGTTGGGCAGACGCTGGCCGTGCCAGTGGATGGTGGTGTTCTCGGGCAGGCGGTTGGTGACGAAAATGCGCACCTTGTCGCCTTCCACCACTTCGATGGTCGGGCCCGGGCTCTGGCCGTTATAGCCCCACATGTTGACGAAAAAGCCGGGGGCGACTTCGCGCACCACGGGCTCGGCCACCAGATGGAATTCCTTGACGCCGGCATTCATGCGCCAGGGTGTGGTCCAGCCGTTGAGCGTGACCACGGGCTGGTAAGGCCGGCCGTTGGGCGGCGACAAAGGCGCTGCCGTATCGGCGCTGGCTTGCGAGACGGGCTCGGGCAGGGCCGCCATGGCGACCTTGCTGATGGCCGCAGAAGTTGTGGCGGCGGCGACTGCTGCTGCAGCACCGCTAAAGAAGGATCGGCGTTGCATATCAGTGGCCTGGTTCGGGAGCTGCAGCGGGTGCTGCGGAGGTGGCGATGACGGCGGTGGCGCCGGGTGAGATCCCCGGTGATGTGCCGGTGAGGGCCAGCTGCAGATCGGTCTCGGCCAGCCAGAAGTCGCGCTGGGCCTCGGTGGCGGTGACCACGGCCTGGGTCGTGGCGCGGGCCTGGGCCAGCAGCTGCCACACGCTCATGAACATGCCGTTGTAGCGGTACACGGTTTCTTCCTGCATCAGCCGGGCCAGGGGCAGGACTTCGGCCTGTTGCTGCTGGGCCAGGTCATAGGCCGTGCGGTAACTCAGCCAGCTGCTGCGGGCCTCGCTGCGCGCGCGAATGGTGTTGTCGCGCAGCAGGGCGGCGCTGCGCAGCACCTGATTGCGCGCCAGGCCGCGTGCGGCAAAGCCCCAGTCGAATAGCGGCAGGGGCACATCGAACTCCCAGCCCTGGGTCTTGTCGCTATGGCCGCTCGCCCGGTCGGTGCTGGTGTTGTTGCTATAGCTGGCGCCAATGTCGCCAAAGATGGAACCTATCGTGGCCCAACCCTGGCGTCCGGCGGTCACATCCAGATCGCGACGCAGCGCGCCCAGGTCCAGGCGCTGGCGCAGGGCCGTGGCCTCGGCATCGTCTCCGCTGCGCAGGGCGGCGGAATTGGCGGGAATGGCAGGCAGCTGATCGGGCAGCTTGAAGTTCAGCTGTTGACCCCACAGCCCCATGCGGCGGGCCAGTTGCTCGCGCTCGAGCTGGGCATTGAGCCGCACCCGCGCCAGCTGGGCGGCAGCTTGCTGCTGCTGGGCCAGTTCACGGGCCTGGTCCATTTTGCTGAAGTTGCCCACCTGGGCCATGCGCTGGGCCAGCTCGCCGCCCACGGCAGCAGCTTCGTGCATGCGCTCATGGGCGGCCAGGGCCTGCTCGGCGGCCACGGCGCGCAGCCAGGCGCGGCGCGTGTCGGCTGCCAGCAACAGCACCTGCTGGGCGGCGGTCAGCGTGGCTTGCTCCAGCTGCCAGCCCTGCCAGCGGCTGCGCCAGGGCAGGGTGATGAGCTGGACCAGGCCAAAGCTCAGCTGGCGCTCAATCTCGCGCTCGTGGCCGTTGCGAAAGCGGCCAAAAGTAAAGCTGGGGTTGGGCAGGGTCAGCGCCTGCACGCGCTGGGCGTCGGCAATGCCGAGCTGTGCCAGCTGGGCCTGCAGGCCGGGATTGTTGAGCAGGGCGATGCGTACGGCAGCATCGACGTCAACCGGCTGTTGCAACCAGTCTGCGATCTGGGCCTGAGCGCTTTGCTGTGCCTGGGTGTCGACGGACGGTAGCTGCGCGCCTTGCGGCAAGCGGCCCTCGGTCAGTTGGGCCACATTGCCGCGCAGGCCATCGGGCGAGACGCTGGCGCAGCCTGCCAGTACCAGAGCAGCAAGTAGCGGCGCAGCTTTGAGTGCCAGGTGCTTCATGGCTGGCCTCCATGCTGGTGCCGGCCATGGGCGGGCATGGCCTGGTCGGCAGATTGACCGGTGGCACCCGCCTGTGCTTTTTCCCACTTGAGCACATCGGCATGGCCGCGTGGAAACTCGGCGACGGTCGCATTGGCGGCCTTCCAGTCGCCGGGTTGGGCCACTATGGCCGCGCCGGCTTGCAGTGGCTGGTGCTGCAGCGCTGCTGTGGGGGCGTTGGGGTCAAAAACTGCAGGCCGGGCAGGTACGGCCGAGGATGGAGAGGGGGCGGCTGCCTGAGCGGGCAGGCTGGCGCCCAGCAAAGCCGTGGCCAGCAGAGGAAAGAACAATGAGTGCGCTTGGCGCATGAGCGATTCCAGAAGTCGAGACCAGATTCACGACCGCAGGGCTTTGATGTGTTTTTGCCATCAAGCCCAGACAGCATGCGCGCAGGCAGCTATCAAAATTGCGGACGCACCTTGGGTGTCAGACGGCAGGAATCGGTGGCTTGACGACTTGGGCAGGCGCAGCGCTGGCAAAGTGCGCGGCCTGGTGGCGGGGCTGCGCCGCCGTGGGCAGGAAAGAGGGCAGTGCAGCCAGCCGGGGCTGGCCCATGGCTGTGTGACACAGGCCGCAGCTGCTGCAATGGGCTTCATGCTGGCCGCAATCGCTGGCGGGACCGGCTTCATGGCTGCACATGGCGCTGTTGCTGTCGTTGTCGCTATTGCTATTAACGCTGCCGGTGGCGTGCGCGGCATGCTCCGTGCCATGGCCGGTCGCAGCGGGCTGGCCGTGGTGGGCATGCTCCATGGGCGCATCCTCGTGCATCTCATGTGCCGCCGAAAGCATAGAGGCGGTGGCCGCTGTGGCTGCAAAAGCTGCCACAGCCTGGGCCGGGTCATGGCCTGCCGGATGGTCCATGGCCATGGCGTCGCCTGCCAGCCCGCGCAGGGCCAGCAGCATCACCATGAAGATGGACAGAATGCGGCGCATGAAGGCAATGATACCGGCCAGGGTTTCAAAGTTCCCCAGGCATGGGAATTACTTCAAAAACAAGAGCTATTGACGCTTGCCAATCAAGGGCTGGATGGCGATTCATAGTGAATCGCGCTTCCAGTGCCTCAGGCGCAGGCCGTTGCCAACCACCAGCAGGCTTACGCCCATATCGGCCAGCACGGCCAGCCACATGCTGGCATTGCCGCTGACAGCCAGGGCAAAGAATACAAACTTGATGCCCAGGGACAGACCGATGTTCTGCCACAGCACGCTGTGAGCGCGCTTTGAGAGATCGACCACATCGGGAATGCGGCGCAGGTCGTCATTCATCAGCACCACGTCGGCGGTTTCCATGGCCATGCCGGTGGCATGCATGCCGCCCATGGCAAAGCCGATATCGGCCTGGGCCAGCGCCGGAGCGTCATTGATGCCGTCGCCCGTCATGCCCGTGGGGCCCATGTCGCGCTGCATCTGGGCCAGGGTCTTGAGCTTGTCCTCGGGCAGCATATTGCCTCGTGCATCGTCAATGCCGGCTTCGGCCGCCACGGTGCGCACGGTGGCGCTGTTGTCGCCGCTGAGCACCACGGGGGTGACGCCTGCGGCTCGCAGTTGCTGCACGGCCTCGCGGGCCTGGGGGCGCAGCGGGTCGGCCACGGCAAACAGGGCTTGCACACTCTGGCTGTTGGCCAGCAGGGTGACGGTACGGCCTTGCTGCTCCTGTATCTCAAGCGCTGCTTCCAGTTCGGGGTTGCTCCAGCCTTGCTCCTTGACCCAGCGCAGATTGGCCAGGGTCCAGAGTTGGCCGGCGATCTGGGCTTGCACGCCGCGGCCGGGCAAGGCCTTCAGTTGCTGGGCTTGTTCAAAGTCATTGCCGGCCTGGGCTTGCAGGCTTTGCGCTATCGCCCGCGATACCGGGTGGTCGGAGCGCGATGCCAGCGCATAGGCATGCTCGGCGATGGCCTCGTCTGCCGCAGCGTTCCAGGTCTGCCAGTCCACCAGCTTGGGCGAGCCCGTGGTCAGCGTGCCGGTCTTGTCCAGTGCAATGGCTTTGAGCTTGCGGGCGGATTCCAGCGCGCTGCCACCCTTGATCAGAATGCCGCGCTTGGCAGCGGCGGTGAGGGCGCTGACCACGGTGACTGGAGTGGACAGCACCAGCGCGCAAGGGCAGGCAATCACCAGCAGGGCCAGAGCCTGGTAGGCGGCCTGCTGCCAGCTCCAGTCCATGACCCAAGGTGCGAGCAGGCCCAGCGCAATGGCCAGCACCAGGACGATGGGGGTGTAGACCTCGGCAAAGCGGTCGACAAAGCGCTGGGTCGGTGCCTTGCTGGCCTGGGCTTGCTCCACGGCGTGGACGATGCGGGCAATCAGGCTGTCGGAGGCGGGAGCGGTGACGCGCACCTGCAACTCGCCGTCCTGGTTGATGGAGCCCGCATACACCTTGTCGCCCGGGCCTTTGTGGGCCAGGGCGCTCTCGCCGGTGATGGGGGCCTGATCCACCGAGCTTTCGCCGGCGCTGACTTCTCCGTCCAGCGGCATGCGTGCGCCGGGTGTCACGCGCAACACCGCACCCAGGGGCACGTCCTTGGCGGCCATGCGCAGGGTGCCGCCGCCGGGCTGCAGCACGTCGGCCGTCTCGGGGGCCAACTGCAGCAGGCCGCGAATGGCGGCGCGGGCCTTGTCCATGGCCTGGTCTTCGATGCGCTCGGCGGCGGCATACAGCGCCATCACCATGGCGGCCTCGGGCCACTGGCCGATGATGAAGGCGCCGGTGACGGCCACGGCCATCAGGGCGTGAATGCCCAGCTTCAGGCGCAGCACATCCTTGATACCGACCTTGTACACGCCCAGACCCGCAAGCGCGATGGCCGCCACGGCCAGTGCCATGCCCAGGTATTGCAGCATGCTGGAGCTGCCGTCGCCACCACCAAACCAGTGGGCAGCTTCTGCGCCCAGGGCTGCGGCCAAAGCGGCAAAAATGCGCGGCCAGCCGGGCAGCACGCCGTGGTCGTGGCCCGCGTGGTCGCCCTCGCCGTGCTCGTGACCATCATGGGCCTGGGACTTGACCGGCTCGCTGATGGAAAACGGGGCGCAGCAGCCGGTACCGCAACTGGATGCTGCGGGAGCCGCTATGGCTTTTGATTTTCTGTGAGCGTGCTCATGGTCGTGACCATGGGTGTTGTCATGAGCATGCTCATGGGCGTGGGTGGACAGGTTTTCTGGTTTCATGGCAGCATTGAAAACAATAAAGTCACTTCAAGGTCAAGCATGGCAGTCAATGCAGCACAGATTCCACGCTGGCGTATAGGAGATGCGGCCAAACGCAGCGCGATTGCGGCGGCCAATATCCGCTATTACGAAAAAGAGCGGCTGCTCTCGCCCGGTGTGCGCGAGGACAACCAGTACCGCCTGTACAGCGATGAAGATGTGCACCGCCTGCGCTTTATCCGTCTGTGCCGGGCCATGAATATGTCGCTAGACGAAGTGCGCACCCTGCTGGCGCTTGATGGCGCGCGCAAGGCCGATTGCCTGGCCGCTCGCGACACGCTGGACGCGCATCTGGGCCATGTGCGCGAGCGTCTGGCCGAGCTGCAGGCGCTGGAGCGGGAGCTGGTCCATTTGCGCAATCAGTGCGACGGCTGCGACAGCTACTGCCACATCATCGAAGCCCTGCATGCCCAGGCCGATGAGCCCCTGCCCGAAGGATTGCAGGGCGGCGCAGCGGCCAAGCGCCATGTTTAACAGGGTTTGCCAAGGGCTGTTGGCGATTCTTGTGTGCGTGAAGTCAGAAGTGGGCGCTATCATTCCTGCATGAGCTGGAGCGAAACCACCCTGAATCTGCCTGGGCGTCTGTGGTCCGCGCTGGGCGCGCAGGCGCTGGCGTGGTGGCGCAGCATTTACCTCACGGCCGTGCTGCTGGTGCTGCAGCTGTCGCCATCGAGCTACCGCAAGGGCGCGCGCGCCTTGCTGGCGCACCAGATGTATGTGCAGACGGTGCCCATACTGACGGGCTTTACTGCGCTGGCCGCCTTGCTGTGCGCCGTGATTGCGCGCATCGTGATCGTCACGGCGCAAAGCTATGGCCTGTCGCGCTATGCGCTGGATCTGGTGGTGCGCGTCATGGTGATCGAGCTGATTCCTTTGACCGCTGCGCTGTTTGTGGCCATGCGCTGCACCATTCCGGCTGGAGTGGAAGTGGTGCAGCTGCGCATGCGCGGCCATCTGGCGGCATGGAAAAAGCAGGGCGTCGATCCGCTGCGCGTGGCCGTGTTGCCGCGCACGGCAGCCGGCGTGTTTGCCGCCATCACGTTGGCGGCGCTCAGCTGCCTGGTGGCGTTGATCACCGTGTATTTCAGCGTATACGGCTTCACGCTGGCGGGTTTTGGTGGCTACACGCGGGTGTTCGGGCAGGTTTTCACGCCCTCGCTTACGCTGGTGTTTGTGCTCAAGACCTGGTTTTTCAGCCTGACCGTGGCCATCATGCCCATGGCCTCGGCCCTGTACACCCCGTTGGCCCGTCACCGCCGTGGCGGGGCTGAGCTGGGCGGTTTTGCCCGCATGTTTGCCGTGTTGCTGCTGATCGAGATCATCTCGCTGATGGGCAATTACTACTGATGAAAGCATTCGCATGACGGATACCCGCGAGGAGCATGAGATCCGGCGCCAGACACTGGAATCCCAGCTGGCCGAGGAGGAATTGCTGGGCCTCAAACCTGTGGCGCATCTGCGCACCAAGGCCGCCGCGCTACTGAGCCTGACGCTGGCGCTGATACTCGCGGCCGCCATTTACCTGCTGTATGCGCGCGGCGTGTTCGAGCCCACGCAGCGGCTGGTGCTGACGGCTGAAGACTCGCAAGGCGTGGTCGTGGGCATGGACATGACCTTCTCCGGTTTTCCCATAGGCCGGGTCAGCAAGATTGAATTGGCACCTGATGGCTCGGTGCGCATTCTGGTCGACGTGCCAGAAAAAGACGCCCACTGGCTGCGCCAGTCCAGCGTGTTCACCCTGGTCAAGGGCATTGTGGGCGGCACCACCATCAAGGCCTATAGCGGCATGCTGGACGACGCACCGTTGCCGCCCGATTCCGTGCGCCCCGTGCTCAGCGGCGATGCCACGGCCGAGCTGCCGCAAATCATCAATTCGGCCAAGGAAGTACTGGCCAATGTGGCGGCGCTGACGGCCACGGATTCGGCCCTGGGCGGCTCGCTGGCCGAGGTGCGCAAGCTGGCCGAACGTCTGCAGGGCCAGGGCGGAGCATTGGGAGTGGTGCTGGGCAGCGACGAAGAAGCTCGAAAAGTGACGCTGCTGATCGATCGCGCCAACTCCGTGCTGGGTCGTATGGACCGTATGGTGGCCCGGGCCGACAGCCAGGTGTTTGATGCCAACGGCGTGATGCCCGAGGTACGCGCTACCGTGGCCCAGCTCAACGGACTGCTGGCCGATACGCGCAAAAGCATGCTCAAGGTCGATGCCGTACTGGCAGACATGAAGGTGGTGGGCAGCAACGCACGCGAAGCCAGCACCGATCTGGGAGCGCTGCGCGCAGAAGTAGAAAGCAATCTGCTGCGCCTGGAATCCGTTCTGAATGATTTGCAGCGCAAATGGCCGTTTGCGCACAA
Organism: Comamonas aquatilis; assembly: GCF_965139575.1. Taxonomy (NCBI): domain Bacteria; kingdom Pseudomonadati; phylum Pseudomonadota; class Betaproteobacteria; order Burkholderiales; family Comamonadaceae; genus Comamonas; species Comamonas aquatilis. The sequence goes on from NZ_CBCSIW010000008.1 coordinate 40,809, forward strand.
GCCGGAGCTCAAGCTGCCATGACCAGTGCTGAAAAAAATCAGTCAAAAATGGCTGCAGCCCTTGTACCTAAAGCGGTATCAGCTATTGCTTTGGTAGTTCTGGTCGGCTGCGGCAACCAACCTCCGGCCCCTGACTGGGCTTTGAGCGCCGAAGCTGCGGCGCAAAGGGCCAACAGCGCCTATCTGCAAGGCCAGCAGCGGGTAGAGGCGCTGCAGTGGCAAAAAGCGCGTGAGGCCGTGGCCGGCACCGCCCGTCCGGATCTGGCGGCCCGTGTAGAGCTGATGCGCTGCGCGGCCCAGGTGGCCAGTCTGCAATGGGATAGCTGCCCCGGCTATGAAAAGCTGGCGCAGGACGCTGCCGCGCCGGAGCAGGCTTATGCCCGCTATCTGCAAGGTCGGCCTCTGGCCGCAGATGTGGCGCTCTTGCCCGAGGCACAGCGGGCCGTGGCGGCACAGCTTGCCGGTTTGGCAAATTCTGCTGCCGCTGAGCAGGTGGTACAGGCTGTGGCTGGCATCAAGGACCCGCTGCCGCGTCTGGTGGCCGCTGGTGTGGCGCTCAGGGCCGGCGCTGCCTCGCCTCAATTGTTGCAGCTGGGCGTGGATACCGCATCGGCCCAAGGCTGGCGCCGGGCTGTGATGGCCTGGCTGCTGCTGCAGGCCAAGGCGGCGGAGCAGGGCGGAGATGCGGCCGGTGCGGCAGCCATCGAGCGCCGAATCCAGCTGCTGCAAAAACCGGTGCCTGAAAGCGCTGCGCCATAAAAAAAGCGAGGCCAAAGCCTCGCTTGTCGGATCCAGGCGATAAAGCCTTGGTCTGTCCTGCTTAGAAGCGGTGACGGATACCGGCGATCAGGCCGGTGCCGCTCTTGGGCGTGGCATCGGTCACGCGGTCATACATCAAAGCGGTGTACACATCGGTGCGCTTGGACAGGAAGTGGTCGTAGCCCAGCGTTGCCGTGGTGCGGGTGGCATCGGCGCCAGTCCATTCCGCCTTGGTGCGAGCCACGGCCGCCTTGACGGTTCCAGGGGTTCCGGTGACAGGAACGTCCAGGCCCAGCGAGTAGGTCTTGCTCTTGCTATCCGTGTTCTTGACCTTGGCCTGGCCGTAGGTCGCATACAGCTTCACCACATTGAAGTTGTAGCTGCCGCCAACCATCCAGTCGGTCTTGGTGGGCATGACGGTGCCGCTGCCGGGGTTGGTGATCTGGTCGCGCTCATAGAAGGCGGTCAGGCTCAGAGGGCCGTTGAAGTACAGCGCATTCACGCCCACGTTCTTCTTGCTTTTGTCGCCGGGCGTGGTTTGCTCGCCAAACTGGTAGTACACATTGGCTGTCAGGCCGCCAAAACTAGGCGTCGTGTAGACCAGCATATTGCTCCAGCCGGTGTCGGCTGGCGTAGTCAGACGGGCGCCGCCCCAGGCCGAGGTGGGTGTATTGGCATGCAGCACCAGAGGCGAGATGGTGAACGAGTCGCCAAAGGGGTTGGTCAGAATGGTGGGCAGGAAGTTGGGGGCCTTGTCGCGGCCCAGGCCGATACGGCCGAAACCACCGTTCAAGCCGATATTCGCATCGCGCGAGAAGAAAGTGTCGCCAGGAAAACGACCGGTTTCACCGGTATCCATGCGCATGAAGGCCGTGATGTTGAAGTCAACCTTCAGGCCGCCGCCCAGGTCTTCCGTGCCCTTGATGCCCCACCAGGAGGTGGTCATGCCGCCGGAGCCCACGACCGACTTGCGATCCTGACCGGCCATCTTCATCGAACCCGCATACATATCGGCCAGACCCGTCAGCTGCACATTGCTCTGGGCATAGGCCGCACCGGTGCAAGCCAGTGCTGCCGCGACGGCGATCAAAGAATTCTTCATGGCGTTATCTCTCTTCTCTCTTTAGATGTTGAATTTGCGTTTGGAAATATAGCGGCGCTTTGTATACAGACCGCGAGGCTCGGCCGCAGAAGGCGATGAAATCACTATTTCCGCTTTGTGACAGTGGTTTTTTTGCATCAGAGCCTCAGGGATGTACCGGATTGAAGACGCACAAAAAAGCGAAGGCGGCGCTCGAAATCTGCTCTTTTCCCAGCTGGGGCAAGGCTGTAGGCCAAAGCGCGCAAATTTTTGGGAATAACAGTCATTCGACAGGCCGCAGCTGCTGGCGCTGGCCGGCAAGGCGTTTGCCTGGGGCTTATGCAGCAGGCTTGCGCTGGGTGCATAGACTGATAATGTCCGGCAATCTCTGCGGAAACGTCACAGTGCGTCTGTGCTGAAAGCGCCTGAGAGTTTTTTTAAGAGCGACTTGCAGAAAATATGAGCGACAAGATCCTGGACCCTATTGCGCGCGAAGACATCACCGGCCTGGTGCTTGCGGGGGGGCGGGGCAGTCGCATGGGCGGTGTGGACAAAGGACTGCAGCACCATCGCGGCCTGCCACTGGCCTTGCATGCCTTGCAGCGCCTGCAGCCGCAGGTGGGTCCGGCCATGATCAGCGCCAACCGCAATCTGCCTGTCTATGCCGCCATGGGTGTGCCGGTGTGGCCCGACTCCATAGATGGCTATGCCGGCCCGCTGGCCGGGCTGCTGACGGGGATGCAGCATGCCGGAACGCCCTGGCTGGTCACCGTGCCTTGCGATACGCCAGAATTTCCCAAGGACTTCGTAGAGCGTCTGGCCGCCACTGCGCTCGAGCAGGGTGCCGATATCGCCATGGTTGCCACGCATGAAGGCGGTCAGCTACGTTCCCAGCCGGTTTTCTGCCTGTTGCGCACCTGTTTGATAGCAAGCCTGCTCGCTTTTCTGCAAGCGGGCGAGCGCAAGTTCGACAAGTGGACGGCTCAGCATCGTGTGGTGGAAGTGGTATTTGACGAGGCCCAGGCCTTCTTCAATGCCAACACTGCGGACGAGCTCCAGCAGTTGCAGGCTTGAACGGGCGTACGAGGGGGAGCCTGAATTAAAGAGCGCTTGGCCCTCTGATCCGGCAAGCCGATTTCGATTGGCGCTGTTGCACAAATCGGTATGAAGCCGAGCCTCCCCAAACCCCGGGCGCAGCTATGCCTCTGTCGCGATCGAAGCGCACAGCTCGTCCCGGACCCGCTCCTCATCTCCCGCAGAAAATATGCCGATGAAGACCAGCACGGACTCCGTCAGTGAGTCCCGCTCTGCATCTGTGATCCGCATGCGACCACCCACTACATGCAGCTCCTGAGGACGCATTTTGCCCTGCATGCAAACGACGCCCTTGGCACGCAGCGTTCCAGCGGGAAGACTGCGCAGGGCCTGCTTGAGGCGCAGCTTGTCGAACTGTTCGCCCTGCATGCGAATCGAAAAGCTCGTGATTGCACGATGCACTAGCGCATCCGACGCGCGGTTGCTCCAGCGTCTACCTGGCTGCGGACTCAGCAGTGATGGAATGGATTGTTCGGGCCTGCTTTCCACATCGAGAAAGAGGGACATCGGAAGCATGCCGTGATCGGCTCTGAATCGCACGGCGCGTGGTGCCATACCCGACAGCAATTCGCCAGCAGCTGCAATGTCGCTCTCGCGGGCGAGATCGCATTTGGATAGCACCAATGCGGTAGCACCAGCCATCTGCTGGCGCACCATGTCACCGATCAGCGGGTCCGCCAGATGTTGCTGCAACCCGAGGACATCGGCGAGCACCACGATGGAATTCAAACGGAATGCGCGGTCGAGCATTCCGACCTGCGCGATGCGCAGTGGATCGGAAACACCGCTGGCCTCGATCACGAGCAGGTCCGGTCGGTCCGCGCGTTCACTGATCTCGGCGAGCGCCTGCACCAGCTTGTCGCCAATCGAGCAGCAGACGCAACCGTTTTCCAGCTGAATCACATCGTCATTTCGCGTGCGAATGAGCGCCGCATCGATGTTGATCTCGCCAAAGTCGTTCACCAGCACCGCCACACGCAGATCACCGGATTGCGTGAGCAAGCGGTTGAGCATGGTGGTTTTGCCTGCGCCAAGATAGCCGCCGACGACGACCATCGGAATGGGTGCATATTGATTGGCCTGCATCATCGTCGAGCAGTCAAATCCGGTCAGCAGCGTGGTGCCGCAAAGGCCTTACCGCCGAGCACCGTGCCCCACACCTGAATGTCTTTAAGACGCTCGGCTGGCATGCTGCTTGGATCGTCTTCCAGCACCGCAAAGTCCGCCAACTTGCCCTGCTCGATGCTGCCAATCATGTGCTCCAGCTTCAGCGTTTTGGCCGCGCCAAGCGTCACGGCATGCAGTGCATCACGAACAGACAGGCGCTCGCTTTCACCGAGAATCTTGCCGCTTGCACTGGCGCGATGTGCCGCACACCATGCAGTGAACAGCGGGTTGAGCGGCGTGATCGGCGCATCGGAGTGCAGCGAGAACGTGATGCCCAATTGCCGCGCCGTCTCCGCCGGATTCATGCGTGCAGCCCACTGTGGGCCCACGGTCTGACTGGCATGCGCGTCGCCCCAGTAGTAGAGATGGTTGGAGAAGAAGTTGATGCACATGCCCAGCTTCGCTGCACGTTCGAGTTGCGCCCGGTCGGCCAGTTGGCAATGCTGCAGCGTGTGGCGATGATCGTCGCGCGGATGCGCTGCAAGCATCTTCTCGATCACGTCGAGCACCACTTCCGTGGCCTCGTCGCCATTGGTGTGGATGTGCAGTTGCAAACCTGCGGTGTGAAAAGGCGTGAACAAATCCTGCAGTTGAGACGGCGGAATCAGCCACAGACCATTGGGCTGGTCGCCGAAATAACCCGGCTCGCGCAGCCGCGCGGTGAAGCCCTGGATCGAGCCATCGACGATGAACTTGACTGGGCCAAAGCGCAGCTTGTCGGTCTGATCCCCGATGGCCTGCAACACGCGCGCTGCGCCACCATCAGGATTGCGCTGCGGTGCAAATGCGGGCACCACGCGCATGGGATATTGGGGGGCTGCCGTCACCTGGTGCAGCGTTTCAAGACCTGCCTGCGTCAGATCGCTCACCAGATCGGTCGCGGTGGTCACGCCCGCGAGTTGCGCGACGCGGCCGAACTTCCACACGGCCTCAGCCTGCTCGGCCGCAGCCAGCGTCATCGACTTGCCGAGCAGCTTCTGCACCGGGAACATCGCGGCAAACTCCTGTAGCTCGCCCGTGGGCTGGCCGTCCGCATCCTTGTGCACTCCGTCGATGTCGGTGTCTTCATCGATGCCCGCCTGCGCCAGCATCACGGAGTTTACGTTCATCAGATGCACGCTCGCATGCATGATGACGATGGAGCGCGTGGCGGACACGGTGTCAAGTTCCTTGACCGACAGACGTTCGGTGCCGAACAGAATCGGATCAAAGCCCCAGCCCAGCAGCGGCGTATCGGCATCGCTCATGTGCACCTCGGCCTCTCTGAGGCGCGCAAGCACCGCTTCCAGCGTGCGCAGGCCTGTCCACAGTTTGCCATCCGGATCACGCCGATCGAAGTAGCCCAGATAGATGGCATCCCACATCGCGCCTTCCATCAGATGGCAGTGGGCTTCGATCAGACCGGGCATCAGCACTTTGTCGCGGAAGGTGTCCACGGGCTGTGCATCGGGCCATGCCGCCATGTCGGCGGCGCTGCCGACCGCCAGGATCCTTCCGTTCTGCACGGCCACATGCGTGGCCTCGGGCTGCTGCACGTTCATGGTGAGCACCTTGCGCGCGGCAAACACCTGCACCGTATCGTTGTGGTTTGAATGGCCTGTCTCTGTTTTCATTTGCATATCCAACTCTTGCGGTTCTCTGATTCGATCAAGCCATTCCCACACGCACCACGGGGCGCGGCAGGGCTACGTGCATAGCGAACATCACCGCCACGTTGGCCGCGAGGCTGATGAGGCCCAGATTGAAGCCGCCGAAATCGGGCTGCACCACATACATCGCGATGGCCGACACCTGCCCGACCAGAATGCCCATGGCCACGGCAGCCGGACGCACCTTGCGCTTGAACAGGATCACCAGCATGCCGGGGAAGAACTGCGTGACGCCGTAGTACGCCGTGTTGATCAGCGTGAGCATCAGGTTGGGCGTGAAGAGCGTCATCACGATGGACATCATGAGATAGATGGCGATCACGATCTTGGAAGCGAACTTCTGCTTTTGCTCAGGCATGGATGGAATCAGGTTGCGTGTGACGATCGGGCCGATCGCCAGGCAGATGCCCGCGAGCACCAACAGCCCGGACAGCGCCGCTCCTGCCGCCACCAAGCCCAGCAACCAACCCGGAAGCAGGCGGATGGCCGCAGCAAAGAAGGCTTCGTTGGGCGATGCGAGCTGCAGGTTCTGGCTGATGGCGTAGTACGACGCAAGCACCAGGAATGGGTACATCAGCATGTACAGCGGCATCACGATCTGCGTGCGGCGAATGGTGTTCGCGCTCTTGGCCGTGAAGAAGTTCTGGATTGCGAACGGCATCATGTAGAAGCCCATCGCCTGAAAGAAGATGGTGCTCATCGAGAACCGCAACTCGGTCGGATTCATGTGGTTGCTTACCTGCTTGCTGGCCGCTTCGAACACGTCGGCGACGCCTGCATGCATGGCCACCGCAAGACCGACGACGATGATCGCCACCAGCATCACGATGTCCTTGAGGATGGCGATGTATGACGTGGCCCGAACGCCCGAAATGGCGATGTAGGTGAACGCAAGCGCAGCGGAGATCAGCACCAGATGCAGTGGCGTGAAGTTCCAGCCCAGTCCCTTGAGTGCAGCCACGAGGCCCGTGAACTGCAGCTGCCCCCACGGCAACAGAAACAGAATCGCCGAACCCGCAACGATCAGTTCCAGCGCGCGGCTCTTGTAGTGGCCCTTGAACAGATCGGGCAAGGTGATCGCGTTGAAGCGCGCACCCGCCTCCCAGATCTTCGGGCCAAGAAAGTAGCCAAGCGGATAGGCCAGCAGGATGTAGCCGAGGAACCAGACGCCGTAAGTTGGGCCCTTGGCGTAGATGCCGCCTGGAAATCCCACCATGGTGCCGATGCTGTAGACCTCTCCGGCCGCCAGAAAGAACACCAGCCACGCGCCAAACTGCCGCGAAGCCACAAAGAAGTCATGCACGCTCTGTGATTCGCCACCGCCCTTGCGTGAGCGGATGGCCAGATAGAGGGAGTAAAGAATGACGCCGAGAAAAACAAGTGAAGCCATCATGATGCTGCTCCCTGACTTCAGTGCTGGTCAACGGCCACATCGGGCTCGTGACGATCGAACAGATGCCACACCGCGTACATGCACCCGGAGGTGAGCACGAACCAGATGAAGATCCACATGTAGATGAACGGCACGCCGAACACGAAACGGTCGACCGAAGCGACCCACGGAAGCAGCCCGACTACCGCAAGGTACGGTATCCCGAGCCCAATGAACACCTTGAGCATGTGTTGTCTCCTGATTTACTTGTCTGTCCACTAGCGAAAAAGCCGCATGGCGGTTCTTTGCCGCCTTGTGAAATCAGATGGTAGAAACAACGTTCATATAATTCAAATGCAAATATTAATTAAAAAGCATGAGAAAAAATTATGGATTCGCAAAAGCTCAAGCACCTGCTGGCCATCGTCGACCATGGAACCTTCTCTGACGCAGCGCGAGCGGTCCACCTCACCCAGCCTGCGTTAAGTCGCAGCATCCGGTCGCTGGAAGACGAACTCAAGGCGCAACTCTTCGATCGCGGCGCAAGGCGCGCAAGGCTCACGGCCTTCGGCGAGCTGGTGGCCGAGCGTGCGAGACGCATCCGCCTTGAAATGACGCAATTGCAGCGCGACATAGAACTGCTGCGCGGCGCTCAGGAAGGCCAGCTCAACGTCGGCTTCGCGCCCGGCCCGGCCGCGTTGCTACTCACGCCGTTTCTCATCCACATGGCGCAGAAGCACCCACGCATCAAGGTACGCACCGAAGTCAGCTCCACCCAAGCACTGCTAAAAAGCCTTGACCACGAAAGCATCGATGCCATCGTCGGCGACGGCTATATCCTTCGCGCTGCGGGGAACGACGTGGAATTCGAGCCGTTGGGTGACCTGCACGCCGGCCTCGTCTGCCGCGCCAGCCACCCCATCCTGAGCGAGTCCGTCATCGACTTCGACACCATTCGCCGCTACCCACTGGCGACCACCACGCTGAGCACGGCCATCACCCGCCGCCTTACCTACCTATGGGGCCCCGAAGCCGAGCAGGACAGGCTCTTCACCCTACACTGCAACGATCTGGAAACCTTGCGCCAAGTCACCCTTGCCAGCGACACAATGCTCTTCGGCATCCTCGCAGTCACCAGGCAGGAGCGAGCCAACGGCACCATCATCGAAGTCCCCATCACCCCAGACCCTGGCCGCTACGGCCACTATGGCATCGCACGCACCACAGGCCGCACACTCTCGCCTGCGCTGGAGTTGCTGTACTCATTCACACGACAATACTGGGCTGCGATGTAGGCCTTCATGCCAGAACCTTCAACGTCATTGATGAGTTCAACCGGGAGTGCCTGCGCATCGAGCTTGCCTGCCGCTCGAGCGGTGCGGGCATGGGAAGAGCTTGCCGAGGTCCGCAGGTGCCGCAGTCCATCCGCCTGGACAACGAACCGGAGTTCATCGCCCAGGCTTTAAAGCAATGGGCACAGCGCAAAGGCGTAGAGCTGCGCCACATTCAGCCGGACAAGCCGACGCAGAACGCTGCTTCAACAGAACTTACAGAACGAAGGTGCTTGACTGCTGTGTCTTTGAATCGCTGCAGGAAGTGCGCTCGATGACCAAGGACTGGTTGCATCGCTATAACCACCCTAGTCCACATGAATCGCTACGCCGGATTCCGCCGGCCGCGTATCGTGCCAAACGTTTCCCCAACCTCTACTTTTAGGTGGCGCAGGAAAGCGAGGATGCGTCTCCCTTTTTTTGGGGTAATTTCGTGGCAATAGAAAAAGGGTTCCTAACTTTGCAGTTAGGAACCCTTATCTATTTTGGTCGGAATGGCGGGATTCGAACTCGCGACCCCTTGCACCCCATGCAAGTGCGCTACCAGGCTGCGCTACATTCCGTGTTGATGGGTTGAATTATAGGGACAAAAAACAGCCTCTCCGGGCAAAACACCCACTTTCTTCAAATTAGCTGAAAAAACCTTTTCAGCCGGGTAAGCGCAAGCTGTCCATCACTCTAGCGTCATCAGCGTCGCATTGCCGCCAGCTGCCGCGGTGTTTATTGACAAGGCCCGCTCATGCCAGAGCCTTGCCATGTCCAGACTCTGGCCTGTTTTGCAGCGTATGGGCAGCAGCAGTGGGCCGGGGCGCAGGGCAAGGCGCTGGCTCCATTGCAGCCACTGCGCATCCTCGGCTTCGATCAGTGCGGCATCGATGGCGGCCAGATCGTCCGGGTTGCCGAGCAACTGCACATGGGGGCGTAGCTCTGCGGGCAGGCTGGCGTGCAGGGTCTGGGTCGAGCCATCTGGCTGATCTGCCGGCCATACCACCGTGCCGCCGCAGGCCAGCACATAAGCCAGTTGCAACCAGCGCATGGCAGCGCTTTGCGCCACGCACAGGGTGCGGCCGCGGGCTACAAGGGTGTAACGATTGCTTTCCCCCGTGGGGCCGGGCAGCTGGCGCGGCGCATGCAGTGCCGGCAATTCGGCCAGCAACTGCTGCAGCGTGGTTTGCAGATCGCCATCCGCGCCTGCCCAGTTGCCCAAAGCCGTCAGCAAGTTCCTGGCCTGCTGCAAGGCAGGTGAGGGCGTTTGCTCGGTAGCAGGTCCGGCCTCAATCAGTGCTTGCAGCAGCGGCTGCAGCTGTTGAGACTCGCCGCTTTGCAGCCGGGGCAGGTACAGCGGGCCACCGGCCTTGGGCCCGGTGCCCGACAGGCCCTCGCCGCCAAAAGGCTGCACGCCCACCACGGCGCCCACCATATTGCGGTTGACATAGAGATTGCCCACATGGGCGCTGGCCGCCACCTGCTGCACGGTTTCGTCTATGCGGGTATGCAGGCCCATGGTCAGGCCATAGCCCAGAGCATTGATGCGCTGCAGCAGTTGCGGCAGATCGCTGCGCCGGTAGCGCAGCACATGGAGCACCGGGCCGAAGACTTCGCGTTGCAGCCGGCTCAGGCTATCAAGTTCGATCAGGGTGGGCGGCACAAAGTGACCGTGGGCGGTCGACGCCGCCTGCATGGGCGCTTGATAAATGCGCAGGCCCCGGGCTTCGAGCTGATGGATATGCTGCTCGATCATGTGCCTAGCCTCGGCATCGATGACCGGGCCCACGTCGGTGGCCAGCGCTGCGGGGTTGCCTATATGGAGTTCTTGCATGGCACCGCGCAGCATGGCCAGCAGTCTTTCTGCGCAATCCTCCTGCACACAAAGCAGGCGCAATGCCGAGCAGCGCTGGCCGGCGCTGTCAAAAGCCGAGGCCAGGATATCCGCCACCGCCTGCTCGACCAGGGCGGATGAGTCCACGATCATGGCGTTCTGGCCGCCGGTTTCGGCCACCAGCACCACAGGCTCGCCATTGGGACGCAGACGGCTGGCGGCTTGGCGGTGAAGCAGGCGGGCCACGTCGGTGGAGCCGGTAAACAGCACCCCGGCCACGCGCGCGTCGGCCACCAGGGCCGCACCCACGGTTTCGCCCGGGCCGGGCACCAGCTGCAGCACGTCTGGCGCAATGCCTGCCGCGTGCAGCAGTTCAACGGCTTGCCGGGCAATCAGCGGAGTCTGCTCGGCGGGTTTGGCCAACACCACATTGCCGGCGGCAAGTGCTGCTGCAATCTGGCCGGTGAAGATGGCCAGCGGAAAATTCCAGGGGCTGATGCAGGCAACAGGGCCTATGGGCTGGGCGATGATGCCTGCACTCTCCTGGCGCTGGATCTGCGCCGCGTAATAGCGCAAAAAGTCGATGGCTTCGCGTACCTCGGCCACGGCGTTGGCGGCGGTTTTGCCGGCTTCGTGCATCAGCTGGGTCATCAGCACCGGCATGCTGGCTTGAAACAGTTCGGCTGCGCGATGCAGAATAGCCGTGCGCTCTGCGGCGCCGGTGGCGCCCCAAAAGAGCTGTGCCTGTTCGGCCGCAGCCAGTGCCTGGGCCACCTGTTCCGGGCCGCTGTCTGCCACCTGGCCCAGTATCTGCCGCGTATCTGCAGGGTTGCGTACCAGGCCGGCTTCCCCTGCGATGTCGGGTGTGGTCAGGGCCGAGAGCGCGTCCGACAGGGCTTGCAGCGTGCGCTCGTTGCTCAGATCCAGCCCCTGAGAATTGGCGCGCTGGGCGCCCAGCAGATTGGCGGGCAGAGGGATGCGCGGATGTGGCAAGCCCAGACAATGAGAGCTGCTTTGGGCTTCAGCCTTTGTCTGATCTGAGGGAGCTGCTATCAAATCAGAGAGCGGCCATTCAGGGTCGGCTATGCGATGCACAAAAGAGGAGTTGGCGCCGTTTTCCAGCAGACGGCGCACCAGATAGGCCAGCAGCGTCTCATGCGTGCCCACGGGAGCGTAGATGCGGCAGGGGCGGCGGGCGGCGGGGTTTTCGTTTTCCACCACGTGGCGGTACAACGGTTCGCCCATGCCGTGCAGGCATTGAAATTCATAGCGGTCAGCGCTGTATTCATAGTCACTGGCCAGTGCTTCTATGCTGGCCACCGTCTGCGCATTGTGGGTGGCGAATTGGGGGTAGACGGCCTCGCGCGCGGCCAGCAGCTGGCGGGCACAGGCGATATAGGCCACATCGGTATGGTGCTTGCGGGTGTAGACCGGGTAGTCGGCCAGGCCATCGACCTGCGCGCGTTTGATCTCGCTATCCCAATACGCGCCCTTGACCAGCCGAACCATGAGGCGACGCTGGCTGCGCTCGGCCAGATCGATCAGATAGTCGATCACATAAGGGCAGCGCTTTTGGTAGGCCTGCACCACAAAGCCCAGGCCGTTCCAGCCCGCCAGACTGGGTGCGTGGGCCAGTTGCTCCAGCAAGTCCAGCGACAGCTCCAGCCGGTCGGCCTCCTCGGCATCGATGTTGAGGCCCATGTCATAGCTGCGCGCTAGCTCGCACAGCTGCAGCACGCGGGGTAGCAGCTCGCTCATCACGCGCCGGTATTGGGAGCGGCTGTAGCGCGGGTGCAGGGCGCTGAGCTTGATGGAAATGCCCGGCCCCGCGTACACGCCCATGCCTTGGCCGGCGCGGCCTATGGCATGAATGGCGTCCACATAGGCTTGCATATAGCGCCGGGCGTCGTCCGCAGTGAGGGCGGCCTCGCCCAGCATGTCGTAGGAGTAGCGAAAGCCCTTGTCTTGCAGCTCGCGGGCGCGCTGCAAGGCTTGTTCTATGGTCTCGCCCATCACGAATTGCTCGCCCATCAGGCGCATGGCCATGTCCACGCCTTTGCGCAGTAGCGGCTCGCCGCCCTTGGCCGTGAGGCGATGCAAGGCGGACAGCAGGCCGGCTTCGCTGTGCGTAGCTACCAGCTTGCCGGTAATCACGAGGCCCCAGGCCGCCGCATTGACAAACAACGACGGGCTTTTGCCCAGATGGGCTTGCCAGTCGCCGCCGCGCAACTTGTCGCGTATCAGTGCATTGCGGGTGGCGGCATCGGGTATGCGCAGCAGGGCTTCGGCCAGGCACATCAGGGCCACGCCCTCTTGCGACGAGAGTGAGAACTCCTGCAGCAGGCCCTGTACCAGACCTTGCCGGCCTTGGCTGGCCGGCTGGGCCCGCAGCTTCTCTATCAGCTGGCTGGCTTGGGCCGCCACAGCCTTGGCTTGCGCTGGCGCCAGCGTGGCCAGCGGCAGCAGGCGGGTGACGGCATCGGACTCCGCCATGCGCGTGGCGGCCGTAATTGCCTGGCGCAAGGCCTGGGCCGGGCAATTACGGCCGGGCAGGGGGGTGAATTCCAGGCTGGTAGATGTCGGCAGATCGGGCATGTCCAGTCTCATCCGGTGACAGCGGGCAGGTGCGCTGTGTTCACCGCTGGCATGCCTGATGTCTTAGCCGCAGCCAGCTAAGGAAATCATCTCTGGATGCGACAAGAATGAATCACTATATTTTGATGATTCTTTAAAGGAATTCACTAATGGGTGCTGAATTAGAAGAGAGTATCGACAGGATTGATCGCAAAATCTTGGCAATACTGCAAGCGGATGGGCGTATTTCCAATCTGCGCTTGGCCGATCAGGTGGCGCTGTCGCCTACGGCCGTGCAGGCCCGCGTAGCGCGGCTGACGCGTGAGGGTTACATCCTGGGTTATGAAGCCCGGCTCAACCCCCAGAAGCTGGGCGTGGGCATGACGGTGTTTGTGGAAGTGCTGCTGGACCGCACCACGCCCCATGTGTTTGATGAGTTCAAGGCTGCGGTGCAGGCCCACCCGGCCATCATGGAGTGCCATATGGTGGCCGGCGGCTTTGACTATCTGCTAAAGACCCGTATGGCCGATATGGCGGCCTACCGCGAATTTGCCGGCCGCGTGCTGTGGCAGCTGCCCGGCGTGCGTGAAACGCGTACCTATGCAGTGATGGAAGAGATCAAGGAAGGTGCACGCTTGCCGCTGAATTAAATCAAGTTCGATAGCGTATACCGTTTGTTGATAAAGGGTTGCGGGCTGTTTTTCTTCCAATCAAGCACTGGCTCGCCTGAGCATCAGCTCCACAAGGCGGGCTTGTTGACCATCAGAAAATACGTCGCAGCCATGGCCACAAACGCCGGGTAGCCCAGCAACTCCCAGCGGCGCTGGTAATGGAGGTAAAGCGCGGGCAAGGTGTTGGTGCCGGTCTGCGCGCCATGGGCCAGCGCCGCCATGCGCATTTGCAGCCAAACCACGGGCAGCCAGCACAGGCCGGCCAGTGCATACAGCCCCAGCGACAAGGCCAGCCATGGCGTGGAAAGCGGCCAGCCCGCCATATGGGCCATGGCGATGCCGGTGGCCGGTTGAATGAAGATGCAGGGCGTGGTGAACCACCAGTCCGCCCGTACCACCAGACGGCTGACCACGGCCTGAGCCTCCACCGAGCCGCTGCGGTTGGCAAAGAACATGTAAAAAGCCGATCCCAGGCCCGTGCCCACCAGCAGCACGCTGGAGAGTATGTGCAGGGTTTTGAGCAGCAGATAGGTGTTCATGGCAAGGCTTTGTTTGAGCTGGGAAGGGTGGTCTGCAGCAGAAACCACAGCATGGCGGCGATGGGCAGGTTCTTGAGCAGAGGGCCCAGGGGATGCAGCCACAGCGTGGGCTGCAAGGCCGTGCCAACCACGGTCATGCTCGTCATCAACACCAGTGCCGCCAGATAGCTGGCGCGCACCGGTTTGAACAGCAGGGCCAGGCCCACGAGCAGATCCGTCAGCAGGCCGCCCCAGATCAGCAAGGCCTGCCAGCGCCTATCGTCTATGCCGGCGTCGGCCAGCAGTGTTGCGCCGGCGTGATCCAGGCCGGAATACCCCAGATAGTCCAGCGCGCTGACCAGGGCCGTGCCCAGCCAGACCACGACCAGGCTCAGATGCATGGCACGCCAAGCTTGCGCTGTTGAAACAGGACCCATGTTCTCAGTCATGTTTGGGCAGGGTGGAGAGCAACTGGCCGGGGGCTGTGGCGGTTCTGCCCAGCAGGGCGGCCAGGGTTTGCGGGTTGGTGACGTTGTTGTTCTCCAGCAAGGCCATGGTTTCACTGCACCAGGGAAGCCAGGGAATGTGGTCGCCCAGTTTGGCGCTGCTGCTGCTCAGCCAGCCGGGCAGGGTGCGCACGCTGGCCGGGCTGTATTTCATCTGCGCGCGCAGGCTGGCAATAAAGCGCTCTATGGAGATGGGCTCGGGCCCGCCGATCTCGATCACCCCGCCGGGCGTGGCTGCCGTGGCCATGCGGGCGACCACCTCGGCCAGCTCGCGCACGGCCACCGGCTGTATGAAGCTGTCCTGCATGAGCTGGGGCAGCAGCAAGACAGGCAGTCTGGCCAGGTTCAGAAACAGCTTGCTGCTGGCGCCGCCTGCGCCAAAGATGACGCTGGGGCGTACCACCACGGGGTTTAGCCTGGCGGCGGTGCCCAGCGCCAGCAGATGCTCGTCTGCCGCGCGCTTGGTGCTGGCGTAGCGTGTCTCGCTTTGCTCCACGCCCAGGGCCGAGATTTGCACCACGCGTTGGATGCCCAGCTGGGCGCAGGCATCGAACAAGGCCATGGGCGCTGCCGTGTGCAGGGTCTGCAAATCCTGGCCGGGTTGATCGCGCAAGGCGCCCACGGCATTGATGACGACATCAATGCCCTGCAGATGAGGCAGCCATTGCTCGGGCGAGGTGGCCTGGGCAAAGTCCAGCGGGGGCGAGGAGTGGCGACTGAGCACCACCGGATCATGCTCTAGCTGTGCCACCGCGTTCACGATATGGCGGCCCAGAAAGCCGGTGCCGCCGCAGATCAGAATTCGCATCTTGACTCCTTTGGTGGTGGCGTTTACTTCAGCCGCAGCCGAAACTCAGCGCCTGTCATAGCTTGTCATTGCCGCGCACAAAGCGCTGTACGCTGGCACCCAGGCGCAAGATCTTGTCCAGCGTGGCGGGCGACAGGCGCAGCATCTCGTCGGTCCAAAGGCCCATGGAATCCATGAGGCGCAGCGTCTCGTGCACCCGGTCCTGGGTGTCCGGGGTTTCCTGGTCGAATTCGGGCTGGGCAATCAGCTCGCGCAGCAGGGCCGAGGTTGGATTGAATTCGCGCTGTTTGCGCTCGCGCACAATGGTGCGTAGCAGCTCCCAGACATCGGCCGAGGTCTCGAAATAATCACGCCTGTCGCCGCTTTTGCGGCTGACGCGGATCAGATTCCAGCTTTGCAGCTCCTTGAGGCTGGTGCTCACATTGGAGCGGGCCGCGCCCAGGGTGTCGCCAATTTCCTCGGCATTGAGGGCGCGGCCGTGAAAGAACAGCAGGGCATGGATTTGCGCGACGGTGCGGTTCACGCCCCAGGCGTTACCCATTTCACCCCAGTGGTGCACAAAGCGCTCGGCGATTGGACTCATTTGCATAGATGGCAGTCTGGGTCTGTCTGAAATTTCTGTCAATACAGAAATTTGTTATTCCAAATACGATGAGTGAAGCCGTTCAGTGCCTATGCATTGAGTAGAAAGTACTGATCTTCAGATACATTGAAATTTCCGTAAATACAGAAATTTTGTGTTGCCGCCCGCTTGAATCGGCCTGAATCATAATGGCGTCATGCAGCTGAGCTGTGTTGAACCACGACCCGGAGACTTTCATCCATGATCGCCATCCAAGCCAGAACCGCCTTGCGTTGCGCTTTACTGCTGTCGGCCTGTGCCCTGGCCCAGGCCGCTTCGGCTGCCTGTTACATGGTTTACTCGCCCAGCAATGAACTGATCTATCGTTCCAACCGCGTGCCGGTAGATCTGTCTTTGCCTTTGCACCAGACCGTGCCCCAGCTCGCGCCGGGTGCCCGCATGGTGTTCTCGCTAGACGAGTTCAACTGCGCCACCGAAGTCAATCTGATTGCCGAGCGCGCGCAACTGAGCCAGGCCAAGGCCGAGCGTGGCCGCCGCCAGCGCGAGGACACCCGTTTCGGCTCTTGAAACCGTAGCGGCTGGCGTTGATTTTTCAATGGTTTTACGCATATTCAAGGCTGAAATCCATGTGTTGGATGCGCAAGGCGCTATGAAATTCGATAGCTTCGGCGTTTGACGGGCCTCAGCCATGGGTTTTTGTCGGGGTCGGCTCTCGGGTATGGGGCAGCCTGAGACAATCGGGCACCATGAGTGAATCCAGCCACAACAAAATTCCCGATAACCTGCCCGAAACCCCTGCCGATGCGCCCGTGCTGCCCGAGGGCTGGCTGGAAGTGCTGTCCATGGACATGGACGCTCAGGGCGTAGCCCGCAAGCCCGATGGCAAAGTCATCTTCATCGACGGCGCCTTGCCGGGCGAAATCGTCAGCGCCAGCACCTATCGCAAGAAGAACAACTGGGAAGCGGCCACGCTGACCGAGATCCATCGCGAGTCCTCGCAGCGCGTCACGCCCGGCTGCCCCAATTTCGGCCTGCATGCCGGCGCCTGCGGCGGCTGCAAGATGCAGCATCTGCATGTGGGCGCCCAGGTGGCCATCAAGCAACGCGTGCTGGAAGACAATCTCTGGCATCTGGCCAAGGTCAAGCCCGAAAACCTGCTGCGCCCCATCGAAGGCCCGGCCTGGGGCTACCGCTTCCGTTCGCGCCTGTCCATGCGCTTTGTGGCCAAGAAGAACAAGGTGCTGGTGGGCTTTCACGAGCGCAAGAGCCGCTACATCGCCGACATGGAAATGTGCAAAATCCTGCCGCCCCATGTGGATGCCATGCTCATGCCCATGCGTGCTCTGATCAGCAGCATGGATGCGCGGGAAACCCTGCCGCAGATCGAAGTGGCTTGCGGCGACGAGGTGACGGCCTTGGTGCTGCGCCATCTGGAACCTCTGAGCGAGGCCGACCAGCAACGCCTGCGCGACTTTGCCGCCGAGCACCAGGTGCAGTGGTGGCTGCAGCCCAAGGGGCCGGATACCGTCAAGCTGATGGAAGAGGGCGGCACTCAGCTGTCCTATGCGCTGCCGGACTTCGGCATCACCATGCCTTTCAAGCCCACGGACTTCACCCAGGTCAATCCGCATATCAACCGCGTGCTGGTCACCCGTTCGCTGCGGCTGCTGGACGCGCAAAAGCATGAGCGTGTCATCGACTGGTTCTGCGGTCTGGGCAATTTCACTCTGCCGATTGCCACCATGGCCCGCGAGGTGCTGGGCATCGAAGGCTCGGAGACGCTGGTCAAGCGCTCGCACGAGAATTACGCCGCCAACAATGCCAGCCGTGCCGAGGACGACAAGTTGTCGCCCACCGCTTTTGTGGCGCGCAATCTGTTCGAGATGACGCCGGCCATGCTGATTGCCGACGGCCATGCCGACAAATGGCTGGTCGATCCTCCACGCGAAGGCGCATTTGCCCTGTCCAAGGCCCTGGCCGACATTCACCAGATCCGCATCGGTGCTGAGACGCCCGAAGATGCCGAGCCTTTGCCAGCCCTGCCCGAAGGCCATGAGAGCTGGAACTTCCCCAAGCGCATCGTGTATGTGAGCTGCAACCCTGCCACCCTGGCGCGCGATGCCGGCTTGCTGGTGCACAAGGCCGGTTACCGCTGCGTGGCCGCCGGCGTGGTCAATATGTTCCCCCACACCGCCCATGTGGAGAGCATGGCTGTGTTTGAGCGCGCCGAATAAGCGCTAGCTGCCATCAACGCAAAAAGCCGTGGACGCGAGAGCGCCACGGCTTTTGTTTTGGGGTGAGGTCGCTGGGCGCCGCAATCAGCTGCGGTTGCGGCTGCTCGTGCCTTCTGCCTCTTCGCTGCGCTTTTCCGGCACGGCCTGACCCAGCACGGAAGGCACGCCTTCCATCTTGTTGCTGCGCATGTATTCGTCCATGTCCTTCCAGCCGGCAAACACCAGGGCCTTGCTGGCCTTGGGGTTCAGGGCGTAGCAGTCCTCCAGCCCGCGCATGGCATGGCGGCAGCCGCCGCCCACGGCCTTGGCCTCCGCCTCGCGCGCAAGCGTGCGCGGGTCCGGTCCCAGGCCCGGAATGTCTTCGATCTTGCAGCCTGTCAGCATCAACGATGCGGCCACAGGTAGCAGCAGGGCAAGGGCTCGGAGCAGGTGGTTTGGCTTCATCTTGTAGAGACTATCGGCAATTGCGGCGTTCTATTAAGGCTTGAAAACAAAAAGGCTTCCGAGGAAGCCTTTTTGCATGGTGCGATCGCAGTTTAGTCGCGTTCGCCGCCCATCAGGCCCAGCAGGGCCAGCAGGCTCTGGAACACGTTGAAGATGTCCAGGTACAGCGACAGGGTGGCGCTGATGTAGTTGGTCTCGCCGCCGTCGATGATCTGCTTGAGGTCATACAGCATATAGGCCGAGAAGATGCCGATTGCCAGCATGGAAATCGCCATCATGCCTGCGGTGGAACCCACAAACACGTTGATGATGGCGCCCACCATCAGCACCAGAGCACCCACGAACAGGAACTTGCCCATGCCCGAGAGGTCACGCTTGATGACGGTGGCCAGCATGGCCATCACGAAGAACACGCCTGCAGTGCCGGCAAACGCCGTCATGATCAGCTGCGTGCCGTTGGAAAAGCCCAGGATCATGCCGATCATGCGCGACAGCATCAGGCCCATGAAGAAGGTAAAGGCCAGCAGTACAGGCACGCCCGCAGCACTGTTCTTGGTCTTTTCAATGGCGAACATGAAGCCGAAAGCACCGACCATGAACACGATCAGGCCGACGCCGCCCGTCAGCGAGCGAGTCAGTCCCGTGGCCACGCCCAGCCAAGCGCCCAGCACGGTGGGTATGAGGCTGAGTGCCAGCAGCCAGTATGTATTGCGCAATACACGATTGCGCTCCTGCTGCGAGACACCGTAGCCCGCAGTGCCCAGTGTGGTGACTTGTTCATTCATGTAGCCATTCCTCCTTAGGAATTGTGAGTTGAGACTTCGTATTCTAGGTGGGGGCCCTCGGATTGCATTGCAATACCCTGGGGGAAACAGGCAGTTTTAGGATGAAATGTTTTGCATATTCCATCTACTTTTGTCTTGTGGGTACAGAATATCCTCTCCATATCGATAATCCAACGGAGCCTTGTACCTGTATGAAGACCAAGCACGAACTCGAACTGGCCGACGTGAAAGCCATTGCCGCTGCCGCAGAGGCCGAAGCACTGAAGAACAACTGGGCAGTCACGATTTCCATCGTCGATGACGGCGGTCACCTGCTGTGGTTGCAGCGCCTGGATGGCGCAGCCGCCATCTCTTCCCATATTGCTCCTGCCAAGGCACGCTCTGCGGCTCTGGGTCGCAAGGACACCAAGGCGTTCGAAGACATGATCAACAACGGTCGTACCGCTTTCCTGAGCGCTCCCACCGTGGACGGCTTGCTCGAAGGTGGCGTTGCCATCATGAAGAGCGGCCAATGTCTGGGTGCCGTCGGCGTCTCTGGCGTGAAGGCCAATGAAGATGCACAAGTGGCCAGCGCCGGCATTGCCGCCCTGGGCCTGTAAGCGTCCTGGTGCTGGATGCGGTCTTGCTGCGGGCTTTCAGCCTGGCAGCAAGACCGCTAGAAGGCCAAAAACAAAACCCCTGCGCGCATAAGCGGCAGGGGTTTTGTTTTTGAGCTTTGGGGGCGAAGAAAAAACGCTTGGCTATATGAGTTGCAGATGCAAGAGAGGGCAAGCATCCGGCGAACTCTGTGGCTGGCGAATAACGACACTTGCGGTGTCGCCCCACGATGAAACGGTTTACTTGGTCAGGATCAGCTTGCCAAGTTTGGTGGCCTGCAGGCGGTAAGGCGTGCCGTTGTGCACGATGGTGACTGCTTTTTGGCCATTGAGCAGCAAGGCGCTGTCGACGCCCATCTGCAGGCCCAGGCTGGCACAGCTCTCGGAACTGTCCATGGCGGCCGCATTGCTGCCCGTTGCGGCGGGTGTGTAGGGCTGTGAGGTCGCAACAAACGATGCAGACATGCCGTCAATTCCTTGAAATCAAAAACTGATGTAATGATAACGATTCTCAATTAAAAAACAAGTGATATTGACTCGCATTTCACAATATTTTTTTGCTGAGCTCGATGCTTTCGGCAATGCATGAGAGGGAGTGAGCGTTTTCAGTGAAGCAAAGCCCTGATTTTTGCTATCAAAAGAAAAGCAGATGGCGCTGATTGATGCTTGAATGCCGTATGGATTCATGCCAGAAATCATTCAAGGCAGGCGCTGAATGCTCATGATTTGATGAAGATGATGTGCGTGCGCCCATGAAAAAACGGCCCGATGGGCCGTTTCTCGTGGGCTAAGCCTTGATGCGCTCAAGCCGGCAGGCTTGCTATCAAGGCCTGTGTGCCTGCTGCTTATTTGGCGGGATCGGTCACAAAACCGATTTTTTTCACGCCGGCGCGCTGGGCTGCAGCCATGGCCTGGGCCACGCGTTCGTAGCGCACTTCCTTGTCGCCGCGGATGTGCAGATCGGGCTGCGGTTCCTTGGCGGCTTCGGTGGCCAGATTGGCTTCCAGTGCTTCGTCGCTGATGTCCTGGCCGTTCCAGGAGTATTTGCCGTCGGCGGTGATGCCCAGTTGCACCGTAGCTGGCTTGGCATCCTCGGGCTGATTGGTGGCGCGCGGCAGATCCACATTGACCGAGTGCTTCATCACGGGGACGGTGATGATGAAGATGATGAGCAGTACCAGCATGACGTCCACCAAAGGCGTCATATTGATCTCGTTCATCACCTCATCGCCGCCCTCGTCGTCCATGGTTCCGAATGACATGGCTTAAGCGCCTTTCTTCAGGGGCAGCACATTGCCGGAGCCCTGGCCGTCCACCGTCACGCGGGTGCCGGTCACAAAGTAAGCGTGCACGTCGTGGGCAAAGCTGTTGAGGGTATTCAAGATGCCCTTGTTGCCGCGCACCAGAGCGTTGTAGCCCAGCACGGCGGGAATGGCCACGGCCAGACCCAGAGCGGTCATGATCAGGGCTTCGCCGATGGGGCCTGCCACCTTGTCGATGGAGGACTGGCCGGACATGCCGATGGCTACCAGCGCGTGGTAAATACCCCAGACGGTGCCGAACAGGCCGATGAAGGGAGCGGTGGAGCCGACGGAAGCCAGAATGGCCAGACCCGATTGCAGACGGGCCGTGAATTCGCTGATGCCGTTGCGCAGGCAGCGGGTCACCCAGTCGCTGATGTCCAGCGTGTCATGCAGGTGGGCGCTGGTCTTGCGGTGGTGGGCGGTAGCTTCACGGCCTTCCAGCACCATGTGCAAAAAGGGGTTGACCTTGTCGTTGCCCAGTTTTTCAAGACCGGAGGCCAGATCGCTGCTGTGCCAGAAATCTTGCGAGCGATTGGCGAATTTCTTGAACTTCACAAGGTCCAGCGCCTTGATGACGATGACCAGCCACGATGCGACTGACATGGCGAGCAAGATGATGGCCACAGCACGCGTGACGAAGTCACCCTGTGTCCAGACGTGGGCAATGCCGAATTGGGATTCCATGGGTACTCCTGAAACTGCTGAAATTATTTGAGAACGAAATTGATGGGGACCACGTGCCACATGGGCTCGGCCACGCCGTTGCGCTTACCTGGCACGAATTTCCAGCGCTGTACGGTGCTGATGGCCGCTTCGTCCAGTCGCTCGAAGCCGCTGGACTGCTTGATTTCTATCTTCTCGGGCTGGCCCTGCTCGTTGATATAGACGCGCAAGAACACCTTGCCCTGTTCACCCATGCGCTTGCTCACTGCGGGGTAAGCCGGTGCGGGGTTGTTCAGATAGGCTGCGTTGCTCGACGGCAATTCCATCTTGGGCGCGGCAGGAGGTGCGGGTGGCGCCGGCGGGGCAGGTGGAGCCGGAGGCGCGGGTGGCGCAGGCGGTGACTTGTCCGGCTTGTTCTGCGCATCATCGGTAGAGCCTTGCGGCGCCGATGGCGAGGGTGTGGGGTCCTTGATGGCCTTGGGCAGCGGGGCCTTCTTCTCCACAGGCTTGGGCTGCGGCTTGACCGTGGGCTTGGGGGCCGGTGCCGGAGGAGAAGGGGGAGGCGGTGGTGCCGGCTTGGGTTCGGGCGCGGCTGCAGCCACAAACTCTGCAATCACCGTGGCGGGAACGACGACCTCGGGTATGGCGACTTTGCCAAGACCATGCTGCATGGCCAGCAAAGCCGCTGCGTGGGCAACAACCACCGCACCGGCAACCGCCATGTTGCGGCTGGTGCCGCCCACAGGCGTAAAACGATCAGACTGGGACATAAAAGAGCAGGAAGCAACCAGCGCGGGCTGGCTCAGAAAACAAAGAGCGCTGGTTGGCAGTGCGGCAAAAGACTAGGCAATGGATGAAACTGGGCTTGGCAGGGCAAAAGCATCAATCATGCAAGATCCACCAGGTGCAGGCCATCACAAGAATCAGGCTGCCGACAAGGGCTGAGAAGACGCTGAGGTATGCCATGCTTTGCTTTCCAATATGTTGGCGGCAAGCTGAACCGTCTGCTGTGGTGCGCTGGCATGCGCTTCGTTGTGAATCGCTGCCACGGGATGGCTGGCGCAGCACTGTGCCACCACATCGCGGGCGCAGCTTTCACACTGGCCGCATTGCATGGCAACGCCCAATTCAAACTGGATTTCATCAAAGCTCATACCCGCATGCGCGTGGCGTGCTATTTCTCGGTCCGAAACCCGGCGGCATACACAGACGATCATGGCTGCAAACAGTTGTGGCTGGCTATTGATACGATAGCGAGATTATAAATGAGAATCCGTCGCATTTGCAATGCATCCATAAGGCAGGTGTGGGAATGCCTGCTGAGCAACCTGTGATTTGAGCTAAGACCGGAGGAAATTTGCTCTTATTTTGAGAGCGTCAGATGCAGGTGGTCTGGCGTGATTTGCTCCAGTGTGGCGCAGCCCATCTGAGCCATGCTCAGCTCCAGCTCCGCCCGCAGCAGGTGCAGCATATGGGCCACCCCCAGCATGCCAGCCACGGCCAGTGCGTGCAGCTGTGGGCGGCCGACCAGCACGGCATTGGCACCCAGGGCCAGGGCTTTGAAGACGTCGGTTCCCAGGCGTACGCCGCTGTCCAGCAGCAGCGGAAACTGCGGCCCCAGGGCGGTTCGCAGCTCCGGCAGTACTTCAATCGGGGCGACGGCTCCATCAAGCACGCGACCGCCATGGTTGGAGACCACCACCGCATCGGCTCCCAGGTCCGCCGCTTTGCGGGCGGCATCGGGTGACAGAATGCCTTTGACGATCAGAGGCAGCCGGGTTTGCTGGCGCAGCCACTGCAAATCCTTCCAGCTTGGTGCCTGGGCAGCCAGCGGCGTGCCAAACAGAATGTGCTCGCTCATGAGATCGCCGCTTTGGCGATGCTGGGGCATGTTGCGCAAATTGGCCGCCTCCACGCCGGCAGGCAGCGGGTAGCTGGAGCGCTTGATGCTGGCATCGATGGTCCAGACCAGGGCCTGATAGCCCGCGCGCTCGGCGCGCTCGATCAGCTCCAGGGTATGAGCGGGGTCCGGCTGGCTATAGAGTTGAAACCACAGCGGGGCGGTACGCCCCAACTCCTGCGAGGCGCTGCTGGCCGCCTGGGCGATGTCCTCAAGGGTATGGCTGGACAAGGTGCTGGCCATCATGCCGGTATGCATGGCCATGGCGGCGCGAACGCTGGCCAACTCCCCCTCAGGGTGTGCCAGCCGCTGATACGCCACGGGTGCCAGCATGACAGGCCATTCCAGCAACTGGCCCAGCAGTGTCTGCCGGATGCTCGCCTGCGACAGATCGGCCAAGGGCTGGGGCCGCAAGCGAATGCCGTCAAATGCCGCGCGATTGTGCGCAAGCGTCAAACCCTGGTCTGCACCGCTTTCCATATGTGCCCAGGCCTGGGCTTCGACATGGTACTGCGCTCTCAGACGGTAGTCTGCGAGGCAGGCGATGCCTGCCGGAATCCGGCTGAGCGGGGCTTGCACGGGCTGGTCGAGACAGTTGGTGGGCGCTGAAGTCATGATGAGAGTATCTCTGGAGCGGTGGCAATGACGGCGCCGGGGCTCAGGCCTCGGACCACATGCGCAGCAGCTTGTGATAAGTGCCCGATAGCGAGGCGATGCGGGTGTGCCCAGGGTGATCTTGGGTTAGTTGCTGTATGGATTGGTCCAGATCGAACAGCAGGCTGCGCTGCTCGTCGGATTTGACCAGGCTGTGTGTCCAGAAAAACGAGGCATAGCGGGTGCCGCGCGTCACAGGGTTGACCCGGTGCAAGCTGATGCCGGGGTAGACGATGGCATCGCCGGCTGCCAGCTTGACCGACTGCTGGCCATAGCTGTCCTCCACCACCAGCTCCCCACCGTCGTATTCATCAGGTTCGCTGAAAAACACCGTGGTGGAAACATCCGTGCGCACCTTGATGGCCGTGCCCGGGATGGTGAAGAAAGCGTTGTCTATATGGTTGCCGTATCCATGATTGCCTTGTTTGCCGCCGCCTTCATAGCGGTTAAAGCGTGGAGGCAGAACCTTGAGCGGCAGCGCCGCCGACATGAACAACGGGTTGCGGCCCAATCTGTCCAGAATCAGGTCGCCTATCTGCTGGCCGATCTTGCTATCCAGCGGCAGTTGCAGATTGCTTTTGACCTGGGCCGCCACATGGCCTGCCGTGGTGCGCCCATCTTGCCAAGCGGCGGCTTCCAGGGCCTGGCGGCACTGGCGCACCTCATCGGCAGAGAGAAGGGCAGGGATTTTGAGCATCATGGCGGAGTATTTTCCTCGCAAGACGAGATGGGAGTGTGCATGTAAAAAGCCCCGCTGGCAGAAGCTGCCAACGGGGCTGTCAAGCCAGTCTGCGCCAGATCAACGGTGCAGACGCTGGCTCAGGCTCAGTACATGAACTTGAGCGAAGCCACGGCCGAGCGGCCTGCACCCATGTTGGCATAGTGGGGCGAACGCACGCCGGTGTAATAAGTCTTGTTGCCCAGGTTGTAGACGTTGAGCTGGAAGGCCAGGTTCTTATCGATCTGATAAGCCATCATGGCGTCATACCGGGCATAACCGCCAGCACCCTTGGTCACAATGCCGCCGTCCACGGTGGAAACCGCATAAGCTGCATTGACGCTGCTTTGTGCATAAACGCCCAGGCCCAGGGTCAGCTTGGCCATGGGCTTGTAGCTGGTCCACAGGCTGAAGCTGTGCTTGGGTGTGTTGACGAAGGGACGGCCGTTGGCCACGTTGCCGATGCCCATGTTCTTTTGCTCGCTATCCATGAAGGTGTAGCCGCCGAACACGCTCAGGTTGGACAGAATCTGACCGGTGAAGCCCAGCTCCAGACCGTTGACTTCCTTGTTGCCGCCCATATAGGTGCCGGTCGCATCGGAGATGCGGACATTGGTCACTTCATTGCGGAAGACGGCTGCCGTCAGGTTCAGCTTCTTGTTCAGCAGATCCCACTTGGTGCCCAGCTCGATGGACTTGGTCTTCTCGGGCTTCAGATCAGCCAGAGTCTGCGTGGTGGTGGTCAAGTCTTCGCTACCGTTGCCCAGCGTGGAGCCGCCGGGGCGGGAAGAGGTGCCGATATTGGCGTAGATGCTGCCATTGGTTGCTGGCTTGTAGACCACGCCCAACTGGTAGTTGAACAGAGTATCGCTGCGGGTCAGGTCGTACGCAGGGTAGTTGTTGGGCGCACGGCCGCCGGCAGGGCCGGAAGCGTTGAGCTTGTAGTGATCCACGCGCAGACCGGCATTCAGCAGCCACTGCTCATTGAGCTTCAGGGTGTCAAAGCCATACACGGCCACGGTGTCGATTTTGTTGACGGTGGATTGTGCTGGCAGAGCCCAGGCAAAGTTCCAGGGGGCGTTGGCGCCGCTGGGGTTGCTCAGCGTGGTGCACCAGGGATCGAGCACCGAGGTGCAGGTGCCGCCGCTCTGAATGGCGCTGGAGCGCACATCGGACTTTTCCTTGGACAGTTCCAGGCCAAAGGCATAGCTGTGACCGATAGAGCCGGTTTGTTCCTTGCCGGTGAACTCGGTCACGTTCTGCAGTGTCGTGGTGTCGGACACGCGCGCGTTGCCGCGGCGCCAGACATAGCCGTTGATGGCATTGCCCTTGGAGTCGTCAGGCTGGGTCCAGACATAGTCCTGCTTGGTCTTGCTGTAGCGCAGGCTGTTGCGGATCTTGTTGGTGTCGGTGAACTTGTGCGTGACCGAGGCGGTGAACAGATCGCTTTTTTCTTTTTCGAAGTCACGGTTGTTCAGGCCATACCAGTTGGCGCGGTCATTGCCATAGGTGGGGCGCACGGTAGAGCCGCCGGGCAGCTTGACCATGGCAGCATTGCTGTACAGATATGGCACGCCGCCATCGGGCGTGTTGTCGGTCTGCAGATGCTGCCAGGACAGGCTCACTTCGGTGGGCGTGCCCATGCCGAAGGTCACGGTGGGAGCAATACCCCAGCGCTTGTTGTCCGGGCCGTTGCGACCGGGAACATCGGCGCTGTGGCCCATGGCGTTCAGGCGGAAGGCGGTGGTGTCGTTGATCTTGCGGTTGATGTCCAGCGTGCCGCGCAGATAGTTGTCGGTGCCCAGGCCCACATCGCCAGAGATGAAGTTCTCGTTCTTGGCCTTCTTGGTGGCAATGTTGATGGAGCCGCCAGCGCCGCCGCGACCGGCGTAGGCCGAGTCAGCGCCCTTGATGACTTCCACGGATTCGACGTTGAACACTTCGCGGGTGCCGGCGGCGATGTCACGCATGCCGTCCACAAAAGTGCTGGACTGGGCGTCCATGCCGCGGATAAAGGGCTGATCGCCGGAGGGGTTGCCGCCTTCGCCGTTACCGAAAGTGATGCCGGGGGTGGAGCGCAGCGCGTCCTGCAGGCTGGTGGCACCGGTTTGCTTGATCAGATCTTCGCTGATCACCTGAACGGTCTTGGGCGTGTCCAGCAAAGGAGCGGTGAACTTGCCTTGCGTGCTGGCTTCGGTCTTGAAGCCGCTGTCTGCTGCAGCTTCCACGTTCACGGTGGAGAGTGTGGTTTCCTGCTGAGCCATGGCATGGCCGGCCACCAAGCCCAGGCCGACGGCGATGACGATCTGGCGCAGTTCGCAGCGACGGCCGCGGGAATCCATGGGAGTTGTCTTGTTTGTTTGCATGTTTTTACAAGTAGTGGGGCGAAGCAATCGAAATTCGCGATCGAATTCTAGATGCTATTGATAATAATTCTTGATTCCATTGACAAAACAGAGTTGTGTTTCACACGTTATGTAGTGTCGGGGCAACAGTGAAGCATGCCTGTGGGCATGTAGGTCTTTGCTTACTCCATCCAGGCCGGTGTGTGTCTCACAGGTAAAGTAAATGAAAGTGATATGCATTTGAATTGTGTCGTCTTCCCGTCGCCACTAGAATGCTTGCTGCTTTCGGTGAGCTCGGGCCTTGCATCTGGCTTGCTATGGAAGTGAAAGCAGCTTGCGCATGATGCATATGCGCTTGAAGGCTGTTTGCCATGAAATGACAGATTTAGGGCCGCGAAGTCATCGCTGCGGCTCTTCCCATCAAAGGTTTGCAATGAAGGCGGCTTCCTCCAGCGCTCCGCAAAGAGCGTATTGGCTTAAAAAACTGCATGAGTGGCACTGGATCAGTTCCGCCATCTGCTTGATAGGCATGCTGCTTTTTGCCTTTACCGGCATCACGCTCAACCATGCAGGCCAGATCGAGAGCAAGCCGCGCGTCGAGTCCCGCGAGGGCCAGCTGCCCGCTCCTTTGCTTGATGTGCTCAAGGCCGCGCAGCAGCAAGGCAGTGCCGCCAAGGATGACAAGACTTCGGTGCCGCTGCCCGATGCCGTCAAGCATTGGCTGGGCGAGGAGATGAAACTCAGCATGGGTCAGCACGAGGTGGAGTGGAGCGAGGATGAGGCCTATGTGCCCATGCCGCGTCCCGGTGGCGATGCCTGGCTGCGGGTGGACCTCAAGGATGGTGCTCTCGAATACGAGAGCACCGACCGGGGCTGGATCTCCTATATCAATGATTTGCACAAGGGGCGCAACACCGGCTCGGCCTGGAGTCTGTTTCTCGATGTGTTTGCAGTGGGCTGCCTGGTGTTTTGCATCACGGGCCTGCTGATCCTGAAGATGCATTCCGAGCGTCGCCCGCTGACCTGGCCCATGGTTGGACTGGGTCTGGTGATTCCGGCCCTGCTGGCCTTGCTGCTGATCCATTGAATGCTCTGAATCGGCGAGGCCGGGCCTGAGCGCGCTGCCCGGATGGTGATTTTTGTTGAAGGAAATGACATGGCAAGCAAGATTTATCAATATTCGGCGGCGCTGGCTGCCGTGGCCGGTTTGCCCGCAGCGGCCCTGGCGGCCGACCTGAGCGTGACGGTCACGGTGCCCCAGTTGCAGGTGGCCGAATACCACAAGCCTTATGTCGCCGTGTGGCTGGAAAATGCCGATGGCGGTGTGGCAGCCAATCTGTCCGTCTGGTATGACGCCAAGATGCGCAATGCCGAGGGCACGAAGTGGCTTAAGGACATGCGTCAGTGGTGGCGCCGCACCGGCCGTGAGCTGACCATGCCCGTCGATGGCGTGACCCAGGCGACCAAGCCAGCAGGCGCGCACGCTCTGTCGTTCGCCGAAGGCAAGAACCCGCTGCCCAAGCTGGCGCCCGGCCAATACAAGCTGATGGTGGAAGCTGCCCGTGAAGTGGGCGGGCGCGAACTGGTATCCATTCCCTTTGAATGGCCGGCCAAGGCTGCGACCAATCTGTCTGCCAAGGGCAGCACGGAACTGGGCTTGATCAAGCTCGATATCAAGCCCTGATCCCGGTATCCCGTTCTACGTTTTCCGCTAACCGATTCCAACCAGTCTTCAAGGGACTATCAATGATGTTCAAAAAGCACGCGATTCTTGCCGCAACACTGGCTCTGGCCGCCATGTCTTCGCAGGCGCATGACCTGTGGTTCAAGCCATCGAGCACGGTTCTCTCCAAGGCCGATTGGGTGACCATCGATGCCGCCGTGTCCAACGATGTGTTCTTCTTCAATCACCGCCCGCTGGGGCTGGAGAGTGTGGCCGTCTCCGCACCCGACGGCTCCGCCGTTGAAATGAAGAACGTCGCCAAGGGCGAGCTGCGCAGCGTGTTTGACTTCAAGGCCGAAAAGACCGGCACCTACCGCGTCACCATGCTGATGAACGGCGTGATGGGTGGCTACAAGGATGCTAGCGGCCAGCCCAAGCGCCTGCGCGGCACCGCCGAGGAAATCCTCAAGCAGATTCCGGCCGATGCCAAGGATGTGCGCATTACCGAGAACGTGCGCCGCATGGAGACTTTTGTGTCCGTGGGCAAGCCTTCGACCGTGGCCGTGACCGGCAAGGGTCTGGAGCTCAAGCCCGTGACCCATCCCAATGATCTGGTGAGCACCGAAGAAGCCCGCTTTGCCTTCCTGCTCGACGGCAAGCCTGCGGCCGATCTGGAAGTTGAACTGGTGGCCGACGGCATTCGCTACCGCGATGGCGTGAATGCGCTCAAGCTCAAGACCGACGCACAAGGCGTGCTCAAGGTCAAGTTCCCCCGTCCCGGTCTGTACTGGCTGAGCGCCGACAGCAAGGACAGCAAGACCAGCGTTCCCCAGGCCAAGGAACGCCATCTGGCTTATGTCGCGACCCTGGAAGTGTTGCCTTAATTTAGAGGGCAACGGTGCAGCCTGGGCGCATGGCCCATGCTGCACGGAACTCCAAACAGGCGCTCACCCGAGCGCCTCTGGTTTTTGCACTCCGTATTTGCAGTCCCCATGAGTCAAACTCCGCGCGTAAGCTATGCGCCCCATATCTGGACGCTGCCAAAGGCCGCTTCCACAAGCGCCGCTGCCGCCAATTACTCGGCCGGTGGCTGGGGGCGCGTGGCCATGCAGCGGCAGCAGGACTCCAGTCTGCACCGATTGACGGGCCAGACCATGGGAACCACCTGGTCGCTGCGCCTGCCCAATCCGGATTACCTGGATTTACGCCCCGTGGAGGACTGCGTGCAAAGCGTGCTCGGCGCCGTCATTGCGCAGATGAGCAATTGGGAGCCGGATTCGCTGATCTCCCGCTTCAACACAGCGCCTGCGGGCAGCCGCTTTGACCTGCCCGAGTCATTTGCCCAGGTGCTGCAGGCGGCTTTGCACTGGGCACGCTTGTCGGGCGGCGCCATGGACCCCACCATGGGTGCCTTGGTCTCTTTATGGGGTTTTGGGCCTGTAGCCCATAGTCGTCAAGCGCATCCAGCTACTAAACCCGTAGCAACTGATATTGAGCAACTGCTGCGCCGCTCCGGTCACACGCGGCTTGACTGGGAAGCCGGTCAGCCTCTGCTGCAGCCAGGCGGGCTGGTGCTGGATTTTTGCGGCATTGCCAAAGGTTTTGCCGTGGACTGGGTGGTGCAGCGCCTGCAAGGCAGTGGCTGGAAAGCCGGGATGTTTGAAATTGGTGGCGAGCTGCGTAGCTGGGGCTCGAAGCCGGACGGTAAGCCCTGGCAGGTGCAACTGGGCGGTCAGGCCACCGACGACTATGCGCCGCTGATTGTCGGGCTGTCCAGTGACCTGGAGGAGAGCGGCAGCTTTGCCACCTCGGGCGACTTCTGGCATCACTTCAGCGTGGATGGCAAGCGCTATTCGCACACGCTGGATCCGCGCACCGGCCAGCCCATAGAGCATGGCCTGAGCAGCGTGACGGTGTTTCACCCCGAATGCATGCATGCCGATGCGCTGGCCACGGTGCTGACCGTGCTCGGCCCGCGGCAGGGCCTGGAATTTGCCGAGCAGCACGGCATTGCGGCCGTGCTGTATGAGCATGGTGCTGCCCCATCCACAACCGCAGAGAGGCATCCTGCCATGAGCTCTGCATGGAATAAGCGCTTTAAGTCATGAGTCTTGATTGGGTTCTCACCCCCCAGCGACTGGCCTGGGCCGCAGCCTTGATCCTGGGCTACGCAGCTTTGTGCTGGGGTATTGCACGTGCCACGCGCCGGCGCAATGCAGCCCTGGCCCAGGAAGGGGCCTTGAGCGCAGGCGATGGCCCCAGCGTTCTCGTCGTGTTCGCCAGCCAGACCGGTCAGGCCGAAAGCATTGCCCGGGCCACGGCCAGAACGCTCACGCAATGCGGTTTTCGCGTCAGCCTGCAGTCCATCAGCCAACTTTCGGCAGCCACGCTGGAGCAGTATCCGCGCAGTTTGTGGATGCTCTCCACCACGGGTGAGGGCGATGCGCCCGATCAGGCCTTGGGCTTTGTGCGCCAGCTTTTGCCTGCGGCGCCGGGTTTGCAAGCGCATCAAGCCCAGGTTCTGGCCCTGGGTGATCGCGAATACCAGCAGTTTTGCAGCTTTGGTCTGGCGGTGCAGGACTGGCTTGCGGCCGGCGGCGCCCAGGTGCAGTGCAGCTGCATCGACAATTTGAACGCCGGCGATCTCAAGCTGTGGCAGCAGCAGGTGGCCGAGCTGGCGGCCCAATGGGGCGGCTCTGCGGTGCAGGCTTTGCCGCGCGATTGGCTGCAACCGCCGGTCAGCCAGCAGTTCAGGCTGCAAAACAGAAGCATGCTTAACCCCGGTAGCGAGGGCGGGCCTTTGTATTTGCTGGATTTTCTGCCGGTGTCCGGCGTGATGCCGCAATGGCAATCCGGCGATCTGGTCTCGCTGGCGCCGCCGGCGCAGGCAGACAAGCCGCGCGACTATTCCATTGCCTCCATCGTGAGCGAGCAGCGTCTGCAGCTTATGGTGCGGCTGAGCGCACGTGCAGACGGTTCGGTGGGCGCGGCGTCGGGCTGGCTGTGCCAGAACCTGGCTCTGGGGGACAGTCTGGAGCTCACGCTGCGTGAGCACGCGGCATTCCGTCTGGGTGAAAACGCCGAGCGGCCGCTGATTCTGATCGGCAACGGCTCGGGGTTGGCCGGCCTGCTCAGTCATATCAAGGCCAGAGTGGAAGCCGGGCGCTGCGATCAATGGCTGGTTTTTGGCGAACGCAGCCCCGAACACGATGCCATCTTCAATGGGCAGCTGCAGCAGTGGCACAAGCACGGCCAGCTGGAGCGCCTCGATTGCGCCTGGTCGCGTCATCCGGTTCAGCGGCGCTATGTGCAGGATGTGTTGCGCGAGCAGGGGGCATTGCTCCAGTCGTGGGTGGCACGTGGGGCAGCGATTTATGTGTGCGGCAGTTTGAAGGGCATGGGCCAGGGCGTGCACGAGGCACTGGAGCGCCTGCTGGGGGCCGAGACGCTGCAGCATATGCAACTACAGCGCCGCTATTGCCGGGACGTGTACTGAAGACCGCCTTGCTGCGGCGCGGAAAAACAAAAAACCGGCACATGTGCCGGTTTTTTTATGGGACAGCGCCTGCGGGCTCTGCTCCAGCGTCAGCTTACTTGACGTGTTTGCCGATCAGGCCGGCCATCTCGAACATCGAGACTTGGGGCTTGCCGAACACTTCCTTGAGCTTGGCGTCGGCGTTGATCATGCGCTTGTTGGCAGCGTCTTGCAGCTTGTTGGCCTTGATGTAGACCCACAGCTTGCTGATGATTTCGGTGCGGGGCAGGGGAGCAGCGCCCACCACGGCAGCCAGAGCAGGGCTGGGAGTCAGGGGTTTCATGAAGGCTGCGTTGGGAGTGCGCTTCTTTGCGGGTGCTGCTGCGGGTGCAGCCGTTGCCTTCTTTGCAGTTGCCATGTTGCTTATTCCTAATTGGGAGTGGATTCTGTACCAGCGAAAGACAGCTGCTATCCACTGGCACGGTGATGCTAATGGCAAAAAAACGCTCTTCCAAGCTGAGAATGGGTTTTTTTGCCTCGATTTGTTGTTCCAAGGCCAGTATGGGCAAGTTTTTGCGGGTTTGTCCGGGGCGTCGGGGTGAAAAACCGGTTTTTCGCAGGTGGCTGACTACTTCTGCCAAGAGGGCGAAACAGCGTGAAGGCCGGCTCTGACGGTGATGGCGGCGAGGCGATGGGGGTCTGGATTCAGGCAAGATGTGCTGCCGCTTTGCATGCGGTGTAGTGCTATGGGTACAACGAAATTTGGGGAGAGAGGTATGAGCGATTCTCTACAGTCGGCCGCCACGGGCCAGCAGGCCTTCAGCACCTGCGACTTTTGCGATGCCTATCTGACGGACGATAGTGGGCGGTTTCGCGTGCTGCCAGCCGTGTTTCGCCACTTTGGTGCCGTAGCGCGTTTTGGCGGCCAAGTCAGCACGGTGCAGTGCCTGGACGACAACAGCCTGGTGCGCGCCGCGCTGGCAGAGCCCGGCAATGGGGGTGTGCTGGTGGTAGATGGCGGTGGCTCGCTTCGGCGCGCGCTGGTGGGCGGCAATGTGGCGGCCTCGGCCGCGAAAAACGGCTGGTCCGGCGTGCTGGTCTATGGTTGTGTGCGGGATGTGGCCGAGCTCAATGCCACGCCTGTGGGTCTGCTGGCGCTGGCACTTCAGCCCATGCCCACCGTCAAGCAAAACCAGGGCTTGCGCGATGTGGTCGTTCAGATTGCAGGCTGCCCGGTACGCCCTGGCGACTGGCTGTATGCCGATGAAGATGGCGTGGTGGTGGCAGACCGCAATCTGCTGGGTTAAGGCCTCTATGCCTTGGCCCGCACCGGCCAGGTGGCAATCACCACGCTGGCCAGTGCGATGCCAAAGGCGAGAAACTGCACCGGGCTGATGCGCTCGCCCAGGGCCAGCATGCCCACCAGTGCGGCGCTGATGGGCAGCAAGACGGTGAAGATGCCGGCTTGAGAGGCCGCTATGGCGCGCAGCCCGGTCATCCACAACCACACCGTCCATACGCAGGCGGCCAGTGCGTAAAACAGTAGCAGGCCCCAGATGGGCAGTTGGACCTGGCTGAAGTCGAACCGCCAGGCCAGATAAACACCCATGGGCGTTGAGAGCACAAAGCCCCAGAGATTGATCAGGGCCGTGATGCGCTTGGGGCTGACGCTGGCGGTGAGCTTTTTGCCGATCACCGCATACAAGGCTTCGCAGAGCACGGCCGCAATCAATAGCAACTGGCCCAGCAGCGGTGAAGCGTTGGCGGCATTGGTATCGCCGCTTTGGCTCAATGCATTGAGGCCGATACCCAGCACTGCGAAAACAATAGCTGCCCACGTGCGCAGGGCAACGGCTTCGCGCAGAAAAAGCCAGCTCATAACGGCCACGGCGACCGGAATGGCCGCCATGGTGACGCCTGCAGTCACGGCGCTGGTCATGGCGACGCCGGTAATCATGCACAGGGTGAACAGGAAGTTGCCAAAAAAGGATTCGAGAAACAGCAGGACCTTGGTCTGCCCCGACATCCTGGCCTCGTGGCTGGGGCGCTTGAGCCAGCTCAGCATGGCAATGGCGCCGATGCCAAAACGCAGCCAGGCCAGCAATGCCACCGGAAAAACGAGCGCCAGAGGTTTGCTGAGTGCCACATAGCTGCCGACCAGAGACATGCTGAGTGCCAGGCAGAGAAAAGCGATGGGGCGGCTGGGAGTGAACATGGGTGGTATGGCAAAAGCCTGGCGGTGAAGCCCAGCAAGCATAACGGCCGGCAGGCCAGCGCTGGACGTTTGCTGATGATCTTCATGAAGCTGCGGGACTGGACTCCATGGCACAAGGGTGGACTCAGTTCCAAGGTCGGCCGACCGCCGAATCATCCGGGTCAGATATTTGCAGCAGCAAGGCAGCCGTTTGTCTGAACCTGAATGTGACTAGTGCATTCATACGATGCGTGTATATTTTTCACTGAAACGGTATACGGTTTCGTATTGTGAAATATTCAAATGTTGCATTGCCGCAATTTTTCTCAATATGAGAAATAAGTTTTCACATTGAGAAATATAAAAATAACTTGTTGTTTTTATTAATTAAAATATTTAGTCTTTTATAAGACACAAGAGTTGCTGCAATGCCCGATTGCTCGTAAATTTGATTCCAAGGACGAACACCCGAGTCACCTTGCTTCAACATCAAAGGAGTGCAACATGCCCCAATCTCTGAACCAGCAACTGAGCCGTGAACAGCAAATCGCCGCCCTCGAGAAGGACTGGGCACAAAACCCCCGTTGGAAGGGCGTGAAGCGGGGTTACTCTGCCGCCGATGTGGTGCGTCTGCGCGGCAGCATGCAGCCCGAGCACACCCTGGCTCAACGCGGTGCAGAAAAGCTGTGGGAAAAGATCAACGGCGATGCCAAGAAGGGCTATGTGAATGCCTTCGGCGCCATCTCCGCCGGTCAGGCCATGCAACAAGCCAAGGCCGGTCTGGAAGCCGTGTATCTGTCGGGCTGGCAAGTGGCTGCCGACGGCAACACCTCGGAAACCATGTACCCCGACCAGTCGCTGTACGCCTATGACTCGGTGCCCACCATGGTGCGCCGCATCAACAATACCTTCAAGCGTGCCGATGAAATCCAGTGGGGCCGTGGCGTGAACCCCGGTGACAAGGAATTCATCGACTACTTCCTGCCCATCGTGGCCGATGCGGAAGCCGGTTTCGGCGGCGTGCTCAACGCCTTCGAGCTGATGAAGAATATGATCGCTGCGGGTGCATCCGGTGTTCACTTTGAAGACCAGCTGGCTGCCGTGAAGAAGTGCGGTCACATGGGTGGCAAGGTGTTGGTGCCCACGCAAGAAGCCTGCGAAAAGCTGATTGCGGCCCGCTTTGCTGCTGACGTGATGGGCGTGCCCACCATTGTGCTGGCCCGTACCGATGCGGAAGCCGCCAACCTGATCACCAGCGACCACGACGCCAACGACAAGCCTTTCCTGACTGGCGAGCGTACGCAAGAAGGCTTCTATCGTGTCAAGAACGGTCTGGAGCAGTCCATCAGCCGTGGCGTGGCCTACGCTCCTTATGCCGATCTGGTGTGGTGCGAAACCGGTGTGCCCGATATCGGCTTTGCCCGTGAGTTTGCCCAGGCCGTCCATGCAGCCTGCCCCGGCAAGCTGCTGAGCTACAACTGCTCGCCATCGTTCAACTGGAAGAAGAACCTCAACGACAGCCAGATCGCATCCTTCCAGGAAGACCTGTCTGCTCTGGGCTACAAGTTCCAGTTCATCACCCTGGCCGGCATTCACATCAACTGGTTCAACAGCTTCAAGTTCGCCCATGCATACGCTCGCGGCGAAGGCATGAAGCACTACGTGAATATGGTGCAAGAGCCCGAATTCGCAGCCCGCGAGCAAGGCTACACCTTTGTGTCGCACCAACAGGAAGTGGGCGCCGGTTACTTCGACGATGTGACCACCGTGATTCAAGGCGGCAGCTCCAGCGTCAAGGCGCTGACGGGCTCTACCGAAGAAGAGCAGTTCCATTGATCCGCAAGGAGTCGTGAAACTGCATAGGTTGTAAATAGTGGGGTTATGGCGCCTGGGGCTTGTGTCTCGGGCGCTTTTTTTATTGCCGGGTTAAAATGCCACCCAGCATTTATCCATCAACAATTTTCAAGGGCGAGAAAGGCATGCTGGTTATGACACCGCGAACTACATCGGAGATGTATTTCAGCTGCTAATGGCAGCTGGCGGTTCGCGCCTGCACGAGTCATCTCGATACCCTCATCAAAGCGCGGACTGGTTCCGCGCTTTTTTGCATTCTGGCGGTGGGCCAGCAGCAAGCAGATCAAGCCCAGGCTTTCTCCTCTTACAAGAATTTGCTCAGACAAGGAATTTCATGATCAACATCACGCTCCCCGATGGTTCCAAGCGCGAATATCCAGGCCCGGTCTCGGTCGCTGAAGTCGCGGCCTCGATTGGCTCCGGCCTGGCCAAGGCGGCTCTGGCCGGCAAGGTCGGCACGGGTGACGATGCCAAGGTGGTGGATACCAGCTTTGTCATCGACCAGGACATGCCTTTGTCCATCGTGACTGCCAAGGATGCTGATGGCCTGGAAGTGATTCGCCACTCCACAGCCCACTTGCTGGCCTATGCCGTCAAGGAGTTGTTCCCCGAAGCGCAGGTCACCATCGGCCCCGTGATTGAAAACGGCTTTTTCTACGACTTCTCGTACAAGCGCCCCTTTACCCCCGAGGACTTGGTCGCCATTGAAAAGCGCATGACCGAGCTGGCCAACAAGGATGAGCCTGTGCAGCGCCGCGTGCTGCCGCGCGATGAAGCCGTGGCCTACTTCAAGAGCCTGGGCGAGAACTACAAGGCCGAGATCATTGCCTCCATTCCCAGCAACGAGGATGTGAGCCTGTACCGCGAAGGTGCGTTTGAAGACCTGTGCCGCGGCCCCCACGTGCCCAGCACCGGCAAGCTCAAGCACTTCAAGCTGATGAAGGTGGCTGGCGCTTACTGGCGCGGCGACCATCGCAATGAAATGCTGCAGCGCATTTATGGTACGGCCTGGGCGACCAAGGACGAGCTCAAGGACTATCTGTTTCGGTTGGAAGAAGCCGAAAAGCGCGATCACCGCAAACTGGGCCGCGAACTGGATTTGTTCCACATCGACGAGCACTCGCCAGGCACCGTGTTCTGGCACCCCAAGGGCTGGTCGGTCTGGCAACAGGTCGAGCAGTACATGCGCAAGGTCTACCAGGACAACGGCTATCAGGAAGTGAAAGCGCCCCAGATTCTGGACAAGACCCTGTGGGAGAAGACCGGTCACTGGGACAAGTACCGCGAAAACATGTTCACGACCGATTCGGAAAAGCGTGAATATGCCTTGAAGCCCATGAATTGCCCGGGCCACATCATCATCTTCAAGCAAGGCATCAAGAGCTACCGCGATCTGCCGCTGCGCTTTGGTGAGTTCGGTAACTGCCACCGCAATGAGCCCACGGGTTCGCTGCACGGCATCATGCGCGTGCGTGCCTTCACGCAGGATGATGGCCATATCTTCTGTACCGAAGACCAGATTCAGGCCGAGGTGACAGCCTTCACGGCCCTGCTGCAAAAAGTCTATGCAGACTTTGGTTTCACCAACATTCTGTACCGCCTCTCGACTCGCCCCGAAAAGCGCATCGGTACCGATGAAGACTGGGACAAGGCCGAGCACGCCCTGGCCGAAGGCTTGCGCGCATCCGGTTGCGACTTTGAGTACCTGCCTGGCGAAGGTGCGTTCTACGGTCCCAAGATCGAGTACACCTTGAAGGACGCGCTTGGCCGTGAATGGCAGTGCGGCACGATTCAGGTGGACCCCAACTTGCCCGAGCGTCTGGATGCCGAGTTTGTTGGTGAAGACGGCGAGCGTCACCGCCCCATCATGTTGCACCGCGCCATCCTGGGTAGCCTGGAGCGCTTCATCGGCATTTTGATCGAGCACCACTCCGGCGCGCTGCCTGCCTGGCTGGCTCCTGCCCAGGCTGCCGTGCTCAATATCACGGACGCACAGGCGGACTACGCTCAGGAAGTCGCGCAAAAGCTGCAAAAAGCATTGCCGAATCAATCCCTTAGAGTGGTGACAGATCTGCGCAACGAAAAGATTACGTATAAAATACGCGAGCATTCCATGCAGAAGCTGCCTTACATCCTTGTCGCAGGCGACAAAGAGAAGGCAGCTGGTGCGGTTGCAGTGCGCGCCCGAGGTAATAAAGACCTCGGTGTGATGTCGGTCGAGGCCTTTATTGAGCTGCTCTCCAACGACATCGCGGCCAAGGCCTGATACAAAGAGACTTTGTTGTGGCTAGCTGGCTTGCGTGCAGTGCACGCAAGCGGCTACGCTGTTGTAGCCATTTAAATCCAAGGGTGAAAACCATAGCTACTGAATTTCGCGATCGGCGCCACCGTGAAGAGCGCAAGCACCGTCTGAACCGAGAAATCATGGCGCCTGAAGTGCGTCTGTCGGGTCCTGAAAATGAGCCGCTGGGTATCGTGTCGCTTCAGGAAGCGCTGCGCATGGCTGGTGAGCTGGATGTCGATCTGGTGGAAATTGCCGCTACGGCCAATCCCCCGGTCTGCCGTTTGATGGATTACGGCAAGTTCAAGTACCAGGAACAGAAGAAGGCAGCTGAGGCCAAGGCCAAGCAGACTGTCATCGACATCAAGGAAGTGAAGTTCCGTCCCGGTACCGATGATGGTGACTACAACATCAAGTTGCGCAATATCCGCCGTTTCCTGGCGGAAGGCGATAAGGTGAAGGTCACGCTGCGCTTCCGCGGCCGTGAAATTACCCATCAATCGCTGGGTCTGGACCTGCTCAACCGCCTGCGTGACGACCTGTCGGACACCATTCAGGTGGAGCAATTCCCCAAGCTGGAAGGCCGTCAGATGATCATGATGGTGGCTCCTTCCCGCAACAAAAAGCCTGTTGTTGCTGCAAAACCCCAGGGTGACGCAGCCGCTTCTGCACCAGCAGAGGCAGATAAGGCATAATCTCGGTTTGCCTTGATGGCAAAAGTGGGTTGGCGCAAGCGGCCCACTTTTGTTTTTGCTGCGTCACTGGCGCATGCAAGGCGAAAGCAAAAGTCGGTCTGGCTTGGCAACTTGTTCCAGACCGCAGGATTTGCAGGCTTGCCTGCAAAACATGGGTTCAGGTTTTTTCTTGAACCCATGCATAAGTGCCTCGGTGGCTAGCGAAGTGCGTGCAGTGTTGTGCGCCGCCTCACGAGCACAATGTATAGGAGCATTCACATGCCCAAAATGAAGACCAAGAGCAGCGCGAAGAAGCGTTTTCGCGTTCGTCCAGGTGGTACCGTCAAGCGCGGCCAAGCCTTCAAGCGTCACATCTTGACCAAGAAGACCACCAAGAACAAGCGTCACCTGCGTGGTGCAGTGAATGTGCATGAGACCAACATGGCCTCCGTCGCACAAATGCTGCCCGGCATGGGCCTTTAATTCACTGACGAACAAGGAGTAATAACATGCCTCGCGTCAAACGTGGTGTAACGGCCCGTGCCCGTCACAAAAAAGTAATCGCCCTTGCTAAGGGTTTCCGCGGTCGTCGCGGCAATGTCTTCCGCGTCGCCAAGCAGGCGGTGATGAAGGCAGGCCAATACGCCTACCGTGACCGTCGTAACAAGAAGCGCGTGTTCCGCCAACTGTGGATCGCCCGTATCAACGCCGCTGCACGCGAACTGGGTCTGACATACAGCCAATTCGCCAATGGCCTGAAGAAGGCTGCCATCGAAATCGACCGCAAGATGCTGTCCGATATCGCTGTGCACGACAAGGCTGCTTTCGCAGCTATCGTCGACCAAGTCAAGGCCAAGCTGGCTGCCTGAGGTCACGATCGGTAGTTACTCTTAATTTAGTAGCTGCTGGTGCACAAACAGCAAGGGCTAGGGCTTGAAAAGGCACTAGCCCTTGTTTTTTTGTCGCTGAGATGGTCCTG
This sequence comes from Comamonas aquatilis, assembly GCF_965139575.1. Lineage (NCBI taxonomy): Bacteria > Pseudomonadati > Pseudomonadota > Betaproteobacteria > Burkholderiales > Comamonadaceae > Comamonas > Comamonas aquatilis. Next base: position 81,505 of record NZ_CBCSIW010000008.1, read on the forward strand.
GCGCTCGCGCTTCATGTGAAGTGGTGGTGTTGAAACGAGGACTGTCTTGGGTAATTAACGTCGATAAAGAGTCGATATGAACGAGTTGGATTCTCTGGTCGAAAGCGCTAAACAGCTGTTTGCGCAGTCACAAACCCCTGCCGATCTGGAAAATGCCAAGGCGCAGTTTCTGGGCAAGTCGGGCAAGATGACCGAGCTCATGAAGGGCATGGCGCAGCTTTCCGTCGAAGAGAAAAAATCGCGCGGTGCTGCCATCAACGTGGCCAAGCAGGCGATTGAAGCCGCTTTGACCGCTCGCCGCCAAGCCCTGGCCGATGCCGAACTGCAAGCTCACCTGAAGGCCGAAGTGCTGGACGTGACGCTGCCCGGCCGTCGTCGCGGCACCGGTGGTCTGCATCCCGTGTCGCTGACGCTGGAACGCATCGAGGGCATTTTTGGCTCCATGGGTTTTGATGTGGCCGAAGGCCCAGAGATCGAGTCCGACTGGTTCAACTTCACGGCGCTGAACACGCCCGAAGACCATCCCGCGCGCTCCATGCACGACACCTTCTATGTAGAAGGCGGTACCAAGCAGGCGCCAAATTTGCTGCGCACGCACACCAGCCCCATGCAGGTGCGTCATGCGGTGCAGCATGTCAAGAAATACCGCAATCAGCTGGACGCCGGCCAGTCCATGCCCGAGATCCGCGTGATTGCTCCCGGCCGCACTTACCGTGTGGATTCGGACGCCACCCACTCGCCCATGTTCCACCAGTGCGAAGGCCTGTGGATTGGCGAGAACGTGAGCTTCAAGGACTTGAAGGTGGTGTTCACCGACTTCTGCAAGACCTTTTTTGAATCGGATGATCTGGTGCTGCGCTTCCGCCCCAGCTTCTTCCCGTTCACTGAGCCTTCGGCTGAAATCGACATCCAGTTCCAGAGCGGCCCCTTGGCCGGCAAGTGGCTGGAAGTGGCGGGCTCTGGCCAGGTGCACCCCAATGTGGTGCGCAACATGGGTCTGGACCCCGAAAAATACATCGGCTTTGCCTTCGGCATGGGCCCCGATCGCCTGACCATGCTGCGTTATGGCGTGAACGACCTGCGCCTGTTCTTCGACGGCGACATCCGTTTTCTGTCGCAATTTCAGCAGTAAGAAAGTGAGCTGAATGCGCTCGCTATGCAAGGGTTTCCAATACAAAACAATCAGAACCCCAAGTAAAGCAAACGCAGACAGCTCCTTTTTTGAAAGCAAGATCGCCATACAGCCAGTGAATCCCGAGGGGTCACTGGCCTGAACGCCAAAGAGTCTGACTATGCAATTTCCTGAATCCTGGTTGCGTGAGTACTGCAACCCGAAGCTGACGACCCAAGAGCTGGCCGATACCCTGACCATGGCCGGCCTGGAAGTCGAAGAGCTGGACCCTGTCGCTCCTCCTTTCACCGGCATTGTGGTTGGTGAAATCAAGGAAGCCGTGCAGCACCCCGACGCCGACCGTCTGCGCATCTGCCAGGTGGATGTGGGCGGCCCCGAGCTGCTGAACATCGTATGCGGTGCGCCCAATGCGCGCGTGGGCATTCGCATTCCCTGCGCTACCGTGGGCGCGGCTCTGCCTCCCGGTGAAGACGGCAAGCCCTTCATGATCAAGATCGGCAAGCTGCGCGGCGTGCAAAGCTTTGGCATGTTGTGCTCGGCCAAAGAGCTGGGCCTTGCCGACGATACCGGCGGCCTGCTGGAGCTGCCGCTGGATGCGCCCCTGGGCCAGAACGTGCGCGAGTACCTGAATCTGGACGACACTCTGTTCACGCTGAAGCTCACGCCCAATCTGGCGCACTGCCTGTCGGTTTACGGCGTGGCGCGCGAGCTGTCGGCGCTGACCGGCACGCCGCTCAAGGCTTTGTCCTTCCCTGCTGCTGCCGTGGCATCGCAAGACAAGCTGCCCGTGAAGATTGAAGCGACCGATCTGTGCGGTCGCTTCTCGGGCCGTATCGTGCGCAATGTGAACACCCAGGTGAAGACGCCCCAGTGGATGCTGGATCGTCTGGCCCGCTGCGGCCAGCGCGGCGTCTCGCCCCTGGTGGACATCTCCAACTACGTGATGTTCGAGCTGGGTCGCCCCAGCCATATCTTCGATCTGGACAAGATCAGCGGCGGCCTGAACGTGCGTTGGGGCAAGGTGGGCGAAACGCTCAAGTTGCTCAATGGCAACATCATCGAGATCGACGATTTCATCCCCGTCGGCGTGATCGCCGACGACCAGCAGGTCGAATCCCTGGCTGGCATCATGGGTGGCGATGCGACCGCGGTGTCGGACGACACCCAAAATATCTACATCGAAGCGGCTTTCTGGTTCCCCAAGGCAGTGGCCGGTCGCTCGCGTCACTTCAATTTCTCTACCGACGCCGGCCACCGTTTCGAACGTGGCGTGGACCCCGAGTTCACCGTCGAGCACATCGAGCGTATCACGGCGTTGGTGCTGGAGATCTGCGGCACGCCCGAGACGCAGGTCGGCGCCATGGATGACCAACAGCCGAACATGCCGGCTGCCAAGACCGTGCAGCTGCGCGTGGCCCGTGCGGCCAAGGTCATCGGCATGGCCGTGACCCAGCAGCAATGCCTGGATGCCTTGAACGGCCTGGGCCTGCCTGCCACCGTGGCCGAAGAGGGTGTGATCAGCGTGACTGCGCCCACTTTCCGCTTCGACATCAATCTGGAAGAAGATCTGATCGAAGAAGTGGCCCGCATGATTGGCTACGAAAACCTGCCCACCACCAAGCCGCTGGCGCCCATCTCGCCCAAGCTGCGCGCCGAGAACCAGCGCAGCCCGTTTGGCGTGCGCCGCGAACTGGCGGGTCTGGGTTACCAGGAAACCATCAACTTCAGCTTTGTGGAAGAAAAGTGGGAGCAGGAGCTGGCTGGCAACCACAACGCCATCAAGCTGCTCAACCCCATTGCCAGCCATTTGAGCGTGATGCGCTCGTCGCTGCTGGGATCCTTGCTGCAAGTTTTGAAGTTCAATGTGGACCGCAAGGCCCAGCGCGTGCGTGTATTCGAACTGGGCCGTGTGTTCTTCAAGGATGACTCCGTGCTCGAGTCCGACACCACCGTCAAGGGCTTTTACCAGCCCATGCGCGTGGCAGGTCTCGCCTACGGCGCTGCCGATCAGCAGCAATGGGGCAGGGCCGAGGCCAAGGTGGATTTCTACGACGTCAAGGGCGATGTGGAAGCCTTGCTGTCGCCATTCAAGCCCACGTTTGAACCCGCAGAACACCCAGCCATGCACCCCGGCCGTTGCGCCCGCGTTCTGCTGGCTGGCCGCGCCATTGGCTTTGTCGGCGAACTGCACCCCAAATGGCGTCAAGGCTGGGATCTGGCCCAAGCGCCTATGCTGTTCGAGCTGGAACTCGATGCCGTGCTGGCCCGCGAAGTGCCCGTCTTCAAGCCTGTGGCCAAGCACCAGGCCGTGGAGCGCGACATTGCCGTCGTGGTCAAGGAGGCCGTGACCCATGCGCAAATCATGGATGCGATCTTTGCTGCCAAATCCGATGGCATCTTGCGCAATGCCGTGCTGTTTGACGTGTTCCGCGCCAAAAAACTCAAGGCTGGCGAGGAAGCGGCTCCAGGCAGCCTGGCCCAGGACGAGAAAAGCCTGGCTGTGCGCCTGACGCTGATGAGCGACGAAGGTTCTCTGGCCGATGCGCAGATCGAGCAGACGGTGCAAGCCGTGCTGGCCCAATTGCAAGAGCGCGCCGCCGCACGTTTGCGCTGATGATGTTCAATCCACAAGGAGATCGCCCCATGGAGCTTGCTGTTGAAAGCATTGACAGCCCCGCGCTGACCAAGGCACAACTGGCCGATCTGTTGTTTGAAGAAATCGGTTTGAACAAGCGCGAAGCCAAGGATATGGTGGACGCGTTTTTCGATCTGATCTCTCAAAGTCTGGTGGATGGGGAAGATGTCAAGCTCTCGGGTTTTGGCAATTTCCAGATTCGCACCAAGGCACCTCGCCCCGGCCGCAATCCGCGTACCGGCGAGCTGATTCCGATTGCTGCCCGCCGCGTGGTCACCTTCCACGCCAGCAGCAAGCTCAAGGAATTGATCCAGGCGGAAAAGCCCGGCGCTTAAGTAGCGCCTAGCCAACGCTGAAGGCGCGCAATCGCACAATTGCGCTGCAGGCCATGTACACCAACGAATGGAACCTGGCCTGTCGTAGAGCTGACCAGTCTTGCTTCAAGCAATTGAAGTCCGGCTTGTCAGCTCTTCGCGCTATATTGCTCATCTTTACTTCCCGGTAACTTGCATCCATTGACTGCAACCGACATGGCTTCACATCTGCCTGCCATTCCAGCCAAGCGCTACTTCACCATCGGTGAGGTGGCGGATCTGTGTGAGGTAAAGCCCCATGTGCTGCGCTATTGGGAGCAGGAATTCACCCAGCTCAAACCCATGAAACGCCGCGGCAACCGGCGCTATTACCAGCACCATGAAGTGCTGATGGTGCGCAGAATCCGTGAGCTGCTGTATGAGCAGGGTTTCACCATCAGTGGCGCCCGCAACCGTTTGCGCGAAACAGGTCTGGCCGGTCGCTCGACGGCCAACGAGGCAGCGCTTGGTATTGCCGCGGAAAGCGAACAGGCTGCGCTGCAGTCGCAATTGCTGGAGGAAGTGCTTGCCTCCAAGCCCTTGGGAGCCGTGCCTGCGCTGTGCATGCAGGGGGTCAAAGAAGAGCTTTTGCAGATCAAAGCATTGCTTTCTCTTTGAGCTTTGAATTTCTGTGTATAATTCAAGTCTTCGGAATGTAGCGCAGCCTGGTAGCGCACTTGCATGGGGTGCAAGGGGTCGCGAGTTCGAATCCCGCCATTCCGACCAAACTAGATAAGGGCTCCTAGCTATGAAGTTAGGAGCCCTTTTTCTATTGTTGCGTATTCAACACGCCATGATCAACTCATGGGGTAGGGCGTGGGAATAGAGAAGCTGCGCTCGCTTTGCAGGCTCGCTCAGTCGACTGCTTTGTCCGTGGCAAAGTGAGCTGCAATGGGCGTTTGAAATTGCATCTTTGCCTTTGGCAGTTCATGATCGTTTGGCTTCCTCCAGGAAAAGCCAATGACTCAGACCACTGCCGTACACGACGACCTACCTGATTTTTCGTCCACGCTGCGCACACCGCTGTGCGAATTGCTGGGGTGCAGACTTCCATTGATTCTCGCGGGCATGGGTGGCGTGGCGCGGTCTGAGCTCGTGGCAGCGGTGACGCTGACGGGCGGATTTGGTTTTCTCGGCATGGCGCGTGAGCCGCTTGCACTCATTGAGGCGCAAGTGCGCAAGGTTCGCGAGCAGACGAAAAAGCGCTTTGGCGTCAACCTGATTCCTGCGGGAACAGAGCCGGACCTGTTGCAGCAGCAGGTGAAGCTCTGTATCAGGCTCGGAGTGCCCGTGGTCGGCCTGTTCTGGGATATCAGGCGCGAGGTGATCGCCCAGCTTCGCGAGGCGGGCGTCACGGTTGTGCATCAGGTAGGCAGTATGGCCCAGGCCCTTGAAGCGCGGGAGGCGGGAGTCGATGCGCTCATCGTTCAAGGCGTCGAGGCGGGTGGACATGTCCATGGACGCCAACCGCTGGAAAAAATACTGGCGGATGTGCTTGCCGTGGTGGATATTCCCGTGGCCGCTGCGGGTGGGATCGCCACCGGTGAAGCCGTGGTGCAACTGCTTTCGCAAGGCGCGCAAGCTGCGGTATTGGGCACCGCATTGCTGGCTACCCAGGAGTCATTCGCACATGAGTATCACAAGCAACGAGTTGTCGACGCCACCGTGCAGGACACGGTGCTGACCGAAGACTTTCACATCAACTGGCCAGCGCATGCGGCGGTTCGTGTGCTGAGAAACAGCGTGACGCGCGGTGAACATGGTGACCCGCATACACAGGCCCATCGGCAGCCGATAGGCGAAGAAGAAGGTCGTCCCATTTACCTGTTCAGCACGGACTCACCGCTGCGCTCCATGACCGGCGATTTCGAGGCGATGGCGTTGTATGCGGGTCTGGGAGTGGGGCATATCGCCAGTATTCCATCTGCGGCCGAACGTATTGGGGAAATCATGCAGCATGCGCGGCTTGAATGGCATCGCTTGCATCCTCCGGAGGTCGAGCTGAGTTCACCCGTCTGCTATGCGCCTGAGTTCGAGCGTGTGCGCAATGCAGAACTGATGACGCGCCTCAACGAGCTGCTGGAAGCCGAGCGTGCCGGGGTGCGTGTGACGGCTCAGACGCTTGCGCAGGTCCCGGATCCGGCGACGCGCAGCCTGGTTGAAGCGGTTTATCGCGATGAGGTGCAATGGTGCACCATGCTGCTGCATGCGATCCGGGCGATGGGCGGGAAATCCAGCACTCATACCGGCGATTTTTTCCAGAAGGCGATGGCTATTGCTGACGTGAATGAGCGACTTGCGTTCCTTAACCGGGGGCAAGGCTGGGTGGCCAAGAAGCTGAGAGAACTTCTGCCTATGGTCGAGGATCCGGTACTCAACCGGAATCTGGCGCGCATGCTGGACTCGCATGTCGAAAACCTCGACAAGGTGAATGATCATCTTGCCCATCCAGGCTGATGCAGTGACTGGACGCTGCTCGGAATGACAAGGGCCAGATCCGTCCAATTCAACCCGTTGCGCATGCTGGCTATCGATTAGCAGGAATATTGGTGTTACTGCAGGCATCCAATGTGTAGATCTATCGATTACCAAGGAGTGGGCCATGGGCATAGAGCACAGCAAAATTCTTGCGCGCCAAGAAGTCGCGCAAGGCACGATGGCATTTCATCTTGCCAAGCCGGCAGGGTTCGAGTTCCGTCCTGGGCAGGCGTTCGAGATTCTGCTGCCGGGTGCAAGCTCCGAGGCAAGCCAGGAGGAGCGCGGTCATGCATTTTCCATCGTCAGCGCGCCGCACGAGAATGAATTGATGTTTGCCACGCGTATGAGGGACAGTGTTTACAAGCGCGCGCTTGGAGCTCTTCCCGTGGGCGCTGAACTGGATATCGACGGGCCGTTCGGCTCGCTGACCTTGCACAAGAACACGGCGCGGGCGGGCGTGCTCATTGCCGGAGGGATTGGTATTACACCTTTCATGAGCATGCTGCGGAACGCGGCAACGCAGCGGTCGCCGCAGGATCTACTGCTGCTGTATTCCAATCGCCGTCCCGAAGATGCCGCATTTATCTCTGAGCTTCAGGCACTCGCAAAGGTGCATCCGAAATTTAGACTCAAGGCCACCATGACCGATATGGCGCACTCTTCTGAAAGTTGGAGTGGGGATGCGCAAAAAATCGACAGTGCATGGGTTCAGCAGGCTATCGACGGTTTAGCCCATCCGATTTTCTATGTGGCCGGGCCGCCGGCCATGGTTGCGGCCATGCAGCAGATATTGGTAGCTGCCGGTATCGATGAAGACGATGTGCGTAGCGAGGAATTTTATGGATATTGAATGGCTCGAGTCTTCATAGAAATCACTGTGAGCGCGGTGGCGCATCACAGTGAATGATTTTCTGTCCACCCAAGGCCCTGCTTCCGCATTTGTGGTTAGAGCCAGAGGCGTACAAGCAGTCCCGTCAAGCCTGCCGCCACAATGACATAGATCACATTGATCTTGAAGCGCAGTAACGCAACGGCCGCAGCCAAACCTATTGCTATCGAGGGCCAATCGATGTTGCCGGCAAGACCCTGAGGCCATATGACGTGGTAGGCAAAAAAGACCGCGAGGTTCAGTATGACCCCCACCACTGCTGCGGTGATGCCGACCAGTGGTGCGGTGAATTTCAGCTTGCCATGGGTGGATTCAATGAAAGGTCCGCCGAGCAAAATGAAAAAGAAAGACGGTAGAAAAGTAAAAAAGGTCACGACGATTGCCGCTACAACTCCAGCCAGCAGCAGTGAATCCGACCCGAAGATGGCTTTGGTCCAGCCGCCTACGAAGGCTACGAAGCTCACCACCATGATGAGAGGGCCGGGAGTCGTCTCACCCAAGGCTAGGCCGTCGATCATTTGCGTCGCCGTCAGCCAATGAAAATTTTCCACTGCGCCTTGGTAGACATAGGGAAGCACCGCATAAGCGCCGCCAAAGGTCATGAGTGCCGCTTTGGTGAAAAACCACCCCATCTGCACCAGCGGTGAATGCGGTCCGAAAAGCGCCGCAAGAACGCCAAGGACGCTTCCCCACAGGGCCACACAGACAAAAAGCACGCACCAGAAGCGTCGCCAAGTGAACTTGGCATGAGGCGGGGCTGGGGTGGTGTCGTCTATGAGTGCAGGCCTGATCTCCGAAGGCTGCGTTCCTGTTTCGTGCTTGGTACTGCCGCCAAAAGCCTCGGGGTGGACCTTGCTGCCGAAGAATCCGATAGCTGCTGCTGCCAAGACGATCAGCGGAAACGGAACATTCAGCATAAAAATGGCAAGGAATGCCGCTGCAGCAATACTCCAATGCCAGCTGTTCTTAAGCGATCTGGAGCCCACACGATAGGCGGCCTGTGCCACGAGTGCTGTTACTGCAGGTTTTATGCCGTAGAAAAAGCCCGCGATGACTGGCACGTCACCGTGAGCCATGTACAGCCAGGCGAGAGCAATGATGATGAATAGCGAAGGTAGAACGAAGAGCACGCCAGCCAAAACGCCGCCCCATGTTCGATGCAGCAGCCAGCCCAGGTAGGTTGCAAGTTGCTGGGCTTCAGGGCCGGGTAGCAGCATGCAGTAGTTCAAGGCGTGGAGGAAGCGCTTCTCCGAAATCCATCGGCGGCGATCCACAAGTTCTTCGTGCATGAGCGCAATCTGACCTGCGGGTCCGCCAAAACTGATGAAACCGAGCTTTAACCAAAAGCGCAGGGCTTCTGAGAGCGAGAGCGCGGTGGGAGTGGCCGGGTCGGTCGACCTGGGCAAAGCGGTGTCCATAAAAGCTCCATAGAGGATGTCCAGCGCTTGGACGGGACACCGTCTACCCTTGCGGGACGGGAGGCTGTTTTCCCGATCAATAAATTCTAGTCTAAATGCTCAAATGAACTGCAGTGTTGCTAGATCGTGAGCAATGCGTGGATTGCCGCAATAGCAAAACTGTCTCCGTTCAATTGTTCCGGTCGCTTCCATGGAGATGCAATAAAGAGAAGAATGTATTCGTTATATATGATTGAATATATCGAATGTAAAATTGTCGTTCCATACTCCCGTAATGGAATTTCCGCGACTTAGCTTGAGCAATCCATGACCGACAAAATGATCTCGTCACGCGACTGGGGAGGCTGAGGCGCCGATGAAGCCGAATAAGATTTCCTACTTCCTGGCTTTGCATCGCGAGCAAGACTGGGCCAAGGCCGCCGCAGCCTGCGATGTTTCGGCGCTTGAGTTGCTGAAGGCGGTGGCGAATGCCGAAAGCGAACATGGATGCGCACTCGTGAAGGCAGGATCTCCATTTCAAGGCTTCACCGTAGAAGGGAAAAAAGTGATTGCACAAGCACAGCAGCTATCCAATGCGATGGCTTCGCTGGAACAGTGCTTCACGGCATCACGCAGAAAACGTATGGTGGCTCCATTGCTGGATCGCCGTTCCGTTTCTCCCAAGCGCTTATACGCGCCGGCGCCAGATGCAGAAGCCATCGAATTGATGACGGCTGCTGCGTTGAGTGCACCAGATCATGGTGGCCTGCATCCTTGGCGCATCATTGCATTCGGAACAGATCAGAGAGATGCTTTGGCACATCTGTTTGAGCAAGAGAAACGGCGTCGCGATCCTTTGGCATCTAGAGACGATATCCAACGGGCACGCGAGCATGCGACCCGCAGTCCTGCCTTGCTCGCTTTTGTTGTATCGCTCAAAGTAAAGACGCAAGTCCCCGCACGTGAGCAATTGCTTGCGGCCGGCGCTGCTTTGGGTAATTTCATGAATGCAGCGCATCAGCTGGGTTTCGGCGCAATCTCGCTCAGTGGTGAGCGCTGTTTCGATCCTATATTCAGTGCCCAACTGGGTCTCACGAGCAGTGAATACCTGGCGTGCTTCATCAGTCTAGGCAGCATTACCGAGCCTCCTGCGCCAAAAAGCAAGGTGGCACCCAGCGCTGTCATGAGTCGGTGGATCCCTTGCTCGACCGCTATTCAGCAGCCCATTTGACGGCTGCGGGCGAAAGTGCGCGCAAGCTCTGTTGAAGCCTCAACAGGCCAGCACATTTGGCGCAAAATTGCGCCTAGGCTTGGCCGCGAGAAACAGACCGTCATGGTGAGATGATCCACTGATTTCGGCCAGCCCCTTAAGATGCAAGACCTGTTCGGGGTACGCGCTTGTCTTTTGCCTCCAGGGGCAGCCCATTCGCCTTAGATTCTTTTGCCGCTTTGTTGTCTGAGCGCACTCATATTCACGCACCAATATGCCAAAACCCGTCGCGCCAGCTGCTGAAAACCTTGCTCCTTTCGTGAAGTTGCGCATGCGAGTCGTCGTTGGCGGCGTCAATGCGATCGGCCCCGGAAAAATAGAGCTTTTGGAAGCGATAGAGGCAAGCAAATCCATAGCTGCAGCGGCAAAATCTTTGGGCATGTCTTACCGTCGAGCCTGGCTTCTGGTTGATGAACTCAATCAAGGACTGAGTTCTCCTGCCGTAGCGAAAGCCACGGGCGGCTCCCATGGCGGAGGGTCGGAACTTACCGAAACCGGTCATCAGGTGCTCGCGCTTTACCGGAGCATCGAACAACAAGCTTTCGAAGCTTGCAAAGCCGATATGCACAAGCTGCTGGCACTGGTTCATGGCAGCTGAATTCTTCGATGCTCGTATGTTGTGTATCGGCAGACACTAGCTGTGTCTCAAGCATAGCTGCGGTAGGAATGCTGCAGTCTTGACGTCATTCGCAAGCTCGCGTTTGAGGGTGGCGGCAAAGCAGGCCAAGCTGGCACTTCTCAGCGGAACAAAAGGCACCTGATGGCGTTCGCTGAGGCGCTTGAGCTTGGTGACCGAATCATGGTCTACACAGTCCACAGGAAAAACAACCAGGCTGGCGCGTGGCAGCAGGCTGTCCAGCAGTCCTTTGCGATCCTCCAAACCTCCGTCATGGTGCAGAAATTCCCCACCTCGGCGGCATACATAGTCACGAATAGAAGGGGTGGAGCTGGGTCTTCCGCCAACGTAGAGAACCCGTTGCGCTTGTAGCGTCGCACTGTTTTCACAAGACGGATGGACAGCAGCGACTACGCCGCTCTGCACCTCGCTGAGATGATGCAGTTCCGCTTCTGCTGCTGCCAGCTCCTCCGCCAAGTATTGGCCATGCTTTTGCAAATGCGCCAACTGCTCTTGCAGCAGCAGTAATTGTTCTTGCGCCGCATGCGCCAGCTGCTCGGCACGCTCTCGCCTTTGGGTCTGCAGCACTACCAATTGATTTGCCTCTGGCGGAGCACAACGATCACTCAACTGAGTCCGATACTGTGCAACGCTGTTCTCCAGTCGCACAAGCTGTTGCCGCATTTGCTCTGCAATCTGGTCGCGTTCCTGAACCAGTTGCAGCCTGCGCTGTTGCTCACGGTCCAGGCGTTCACGAAGATCGGCATTTTCTTTTTCCAGCATCACGAAGCGTTGCAACTCATGGCGATTGGACGCGGCCATCAGATGCGAAAGCATATGCACCTCGCCAAATACCATTTGGCGCAAGTCTGCTGTGGTTTTCTTATGTGTCAGCACCGCCCAATAGGCACCAGGAATCTCGCCTTGCGCCCAGGCATCGCGCCAGCGCTGCGTCAACGCCGTCTCATCCTTGGCCGTTGAAAAGGTTCTTACGGCACCCGCATGGCGCTGGTCCAGCGCCTTGTGCAGAGCTTTGGATACCTCTCCGATCTGCCCCGCCATGACCACCGCCGTGTGATGTATTTCGAGGTCGCTGAGGTCTTTGACGGCAATGTGCTTGGCCATGAGCTTTCGCAGTTCAGCAGTGCTGAGGCAATTGCCCACAATCGAGCAATGCAAAGGGGTGTCCATCTCATGAAGTTTGGCACGCGTACTTGAAACACATGCGTCGACATCAAGGCTGTGTTGTTCACAGCATCCGACAGGTGGCTGGCTTGCCACACTGCTGCCGGTCACATCCAATCCTCCCAGATTTCGCTTGAATGGGGGTGCAAACATCTTCGGCCTCGCTTGGTGGTAACTGCAGGATGTCGTAATATACTGCTGAATATAACGAATCTCATCTCGCGCCTCTGAGCCTCTGGAATACACTCGCGGCAGACTGCAGCGTATGAACCCGCTTCAGATGCATCAAGAGAAAACAGCTTAGGAGTACGAGATGAAAGCAAGTGCACGCAACCAATTGACCGGTACGGTGACCAGCATTCGCGATGGCAGCGTCAATGACGAGATAGAGCTGCAAACAGCTTCAGGCATCAAGATCGTGGCCACCGTCACCCGCTCAAGCCGCGAAGCCATGGGTTTGAATGTGGGCGTTGCCGTCACGGCGCTTATCAAAGCATCGGCTGTGGTGCTGGTGACCGATGCAGAAGGCATGCGGTTTTCTGCAAGAAACCAGTTGACTGGCGTTGTGGCGCGAGTGAGCAAGGGTGCGGTCAATTCCGAGGTTCTGCTGAATTTGAACGCCGGTGAGCAGTTGGTGGCCGTCGTCACAAACGAGAGTGCTGAAAATTTGGATTTGGCTGTGGGTCAGGCGGCAACCGCGTTGTTTAAAGCCGGTAGCGCGATCTTGGCGGTGAAGGCCTAGGCGTCAGCTCTGTGGAGCGACTGCCCCGCACTGCCCTACCGCCGAACTCTCGAAGCCAAAAATCCCTGAAACGGCATAAACGGATGATTGATATGGGCAGTCAAAAACTGACGCTGGAAGAGCGTTTGCAGGTTCTGGAAATACTGATGGAAGAATCGGTATGGGGTCCGTACCTGGATCAGCCGGAACAGCGAAAGGCCATAGCTTCCGCTTTGTACACCCGGCTGGAAGTGGTCAAGCGGCATCGGGCGTATCCGCCTGGCGTTATCTCTGCTTTGTATGAGCATGCGGATGCGTTTTCCGAACTCGACAACACGCCGGAGGCGCTCAAACCCATGCTACGGCCTCTGGTGCGGCCATCTGAAAGATCCAACTGAGGCCTGAAGCCAGACGTGCTGGAGCACGCTCCTGGCTCTGGCCTGGCTAAGGCTTGTCAGAATCTTGTTGTTGCCCGCTCTCTTTCGAAAGAAGAGCGGGTTTTCTTTTGGGGCGATGTCGGTGCCAGCATTGAAAGGGGAATCTTTGCTGTCGCCGCTATGGGTCTTTGAATGAGAAATTTGTGCTAGAAGTGCCTTAAGCCCAATAAATATAAGTGTTGAATGCTATATATTCAGGACTGAAACAGCCTGTCCTCAACCCGGCATGCCAAACAGATCGTGTGCATCCAGCAAGGCATAGGCAATCTCCGGCTTGTGCTCCAGCCCCTTGCGGATGGCGGCGGGAATGCTTTGCCTGGTCTTGCGGCACAGGCCGGGCTGGTCGGCAATCTCGATCTGTATGCCGCGCATGGTGCGTACTTCGGCCCGGCCCGGGCCTATGGTGATGCTCAGCCCCAGTTGCTCGGCCATGCGCAGCTGCATATGGCGCAGATCCTGCAGGCTGCTGATGGACTCCAGCCGCAGCAGCAGACGCTTTTCTTCTTCTCGCGTGAGCATGAGAATGCGCCAATCGGCGCCAGGCGTGGCCAGCAATCTCTCGCGCTCGCAAATGCAGGAGCCGGGCGGGCATTCGGTGCGAATCGGAGGTGTCGTTGGCATTGCAGCTGCGGGGAGCAAGGTCGGGGTGAGGCTCTAGGGCGTCGAAGGTTGATGCCATATTAAGCTGTCGCCGCTGGCACCTACACAGGGGAGACACGCAGTGGGAGCGGCGGTTCTACGTGTATCCACTTGTCCCAGTTGTCATCAGGTTTGAGCAGACTCAGGCATAGTTGCGGGTTATCGCTAGGGTCGGGGCTTGCTCCGCCTGCAATCAAGACATGAGGTGGAGTGCACGCAGTGTTTGCGGCGCTCACGGGATCATTTACTTTTTTGAGAGCGCACAGCGCAGCATTGCTGCGGGATGCGCCGTTATTCATGATTGAAATTCGGGATCTATCCCTGACTTACAAAGGTCCGAAAGGACCGGTGCACGCACTGCACAACATCCATCTGGAAATCGCCTCGGGCGAGGTGTTCGGCATCATCGGTCGCTCCGGCGCGGGTAAAAGCTCGCTGGTGCGCTGCCTGAACCTGCTCAACCGCCCCACCAGCGGTCAGGTGGTGGTCAACGGACGCGATCTGATGACGCTCTCGGACGCCGAGCTGCGGGCTGCACGCCGCGATATCGGCATGGTGTTTCAGCATTTCAACCTGCTGTCCTCGCGCACCGTATATGACAACGTGGCCTTGCCGCTGGAGCTGGCCGGTGTCAGCAAGGACGACATCTACAAGCGCGTCACGCCGCTGCTGGAGCTGGTGGGTCTTGACCATCTGTCCGATCGCTATCCCGCACAGATTTCGGGCGGGCAAAAGCAGCGCGTGGGCATTGCCCGGGCGCTGGCCAGCAACCCCAAGGTGCTGTTGAGCGACGAAGCCACCAGTGCGCTGGACCCCGAAACCACCCGTTCCATTCTCGATCTGCTGCGCAAGGTCAACCGCGAGCTGGGCGTGACCGTGGTTCTGATCACCCACCAGATGCAGGTAATCAAGCAGATCGCCGACCGCGTGGCCGTGATTGACGGCGGCGAGATTGCCGAGCTGGGTTCGGTGATCGAGGTGTTCACCCGTCCGCAACAGGCGATTACCAAGAGCCTGATTGATGAAATCGTGCCCCAGGAGCTACCCGAGTCCGTGATGAAGCGCGTGGGCCAGCTGGCGGCTCAGCTGCAGCCTGGCCAGCAAGGCCAGCTCTTGCGCCTGTCGTACGCGGGCGAAAGCGCCTATCAGCCGATTCTGTCGCATCTGATCCGCGAGCTGGGCCTGGATCTTTCCATCCTGCACGGCCAGATTGATGAAATTCAGGAGCAGACCTTTGGCTCTCTGGCGGTGTACGCCAGCGGCGATGCGGCCAGGATTGAAGCCGCTATCGCTCATCTGCGCGCCAGCGGCGTGCAAGTACAGATCGTGCCCAGCAAGAATTGAGAGCCACCATGTTTGAGAATTTTTCGGAAATGATGCTGCAGCTGCTGGTGGACTCCCTGTGGGAGACCATCATCATGGTCGGCATTTCGGGCCTGATCGGCGGTCTGATCGGAATTCCCCTGGGCGTGTTTCTGCGCCTGACGGATCACGGCGGCATTTTGCAGAACGGACCGGCCAACAAACTGGTGGGCTGGATTGTGAACGCGCTGCGCTCCACGCCTTTCATCATCTTGCTGGTGGCCATTATCCCGTTGACGCGTTTGATCACCGGTTCCTCCATCGGCACCTGGGCGGCCGTGGTGCCGTTGACCATTGCGGCGGCGCCGTTTGTGGCCCGCCTGGTTGAAACCGCGCTGCGCGAAGTGGACAACGGTCTGGTGGAAGCCGCCCAGTCCATGGGCGCCTCGACGGCGCAGATCGTCTGGAAGGTGCTGCTGCCCGAGGCCTTGCCCGGCATCGTGGCCGGCCTGACCATCAGCTTTGTGAGCCTGACAGGTTACTCGGCCATGGCCGGAGCCATTGGCGGCGGCGGTCTGGGCGACCTGGGCATTCGCTACGGCTACCAGCGCTTCTTGCCTGATGTGATGCTGGTCGTGGTCATCATCCTGATCTTTTTCGTGCAGATCATTCAAAGCCTGGGCGACTGGGCTGTGCGCCGCCTCAGCCATCGCTGATTGACACACGGAACATTACCAAAAGTTAACCGGGCGGCCAGCAGGCTGAAAGCGGCTGCCCCTAAAATACAAATTCAAATTTTTTTGACAGGCCGCTCGCAACCGCGGGCGGCCACTATTTTTTCTAGATAGATAAAGCAAATGATGGATGGTTTGATCACCGGCCGACTGACCGGTATTCCTGAAAGCCGCGTGGACCGCAACCGCCGCCCCTATATGGTGGCCCGCATGCGCGCCAACGCTGGCGATGGTTCTTCTATTCCTGTGAATATTGTGGCTTTTGATGCAGCGCCCTGCGCCGTGCTGCGCAGTCTTGCCGAAGGCGATGCCATTGCCTTGCGCGGCAGCATCACCCCCAAGGTCTGGATCGATCGCCAGGAGGAGGCGCATGCCGTGCTCGACGTGGTGGCGCAGCAAGTGATGGCTGCACCCAGCCTTTCGGATCTCTAAGCGCCCATCCAACAGTCATTCAAGCCCGCAGCTGCAAAGCTGGCGGGTTTTTTTCATGGGGCGGCCGCACGCGGGCGAGCATTTGCCGCTCCGTAGTTAGCAAGTGAGCAATCTGTCTAAGCCTGAGCACTCAAAGCCCGGCGGCAGACGGTAAAGTGCAGGACATCGCATTTTTTGCCCCAAGGATTACTCATGCTGACCAAGCGCGCACTTTTGCGTAGCACCCTGGCCATGGCCGCTGCTGCCACGCTGGGCTTTTCTGCTCACGCCAACGACCAGACCCTCAAGATCGGTGTGACGGCTGGCCCCCACGCCCAGATCATGGAAGTGGTCAAGAAAGTGGCGGCCAAAAACGGCCTGAACCTCAAGATCGTCGAGTTTGGTGATTATGTGCAGCCCAATGCCGCGCTGTCCGCTGGCGATCTGGATGCCAACAGCTACCAGCACCGTCCCTATCTGGATGCCCAGGTCAGGGACCGTGGCTACAAGATCGGCTGGGTGGCCGATACGGTGAATTTCCCCATCGGCATCTACTCCAAGAAGATCAAGAAGCTGGCTGACCTGCCCAACGGCGCCAAGTTCGGCCTGCCCAATGATCCCACCAATGGCGGCCGAGCCCTGCTGCTGCTGCAATCGCAGGGCCTGATCAAGCTCAAGGACAACGCGGGCCTCAAGGCCACGCCGCTGGATGTGGTCTCCAACCCCAAGAAGCTCAAGTTTGTGGAGCTCGACGCTGCCCAACTGCCACGCTCTCTGGATGACCTGGATGCGTCCACCGTCAACACCAATTTTGCGATCGCTGCGGGCCTGAACCCCAAGAGCGACGCAATTGCGCTGGAATCGGCCAAGAACCCCTATGTGAACATCCTGGTCGTGCGCGATGCCGACAAGCAAAAGCCCTGGGTACCTGCGCTGATCAAGTCCTACCAATCGGAAGAGGTGCGCCAGTTCATCGACAAGGAATTCAAGGGCTCGGTGTTCCCGGCGTTCTAAGTCCTAGAGAACCGCATGTGTTCTGAGCTGCAATGCCCGGGCGGCATTGCAGCAGGGCGGGCTTGGCACGGATGATCCGCGATCAGGCCCGTTCCGTCTGGATTGGCGAAATCAAAACTGTGCCGTGATGCCCAGATACAATCTTCTGCCGTCCAGCGTCTTGCCGTAGTCGGCCAGATTGACGGTTTTATCCAAGAGGTTGTAGAGGCCCGCAAACCACTGCAGGTTCGGCGTGGCTTGGTAGCTCGCCCCGATGTCTACCAGGGTATAGGCCGGCAACTGGGCGGTGCCTCCATCGATGCTCTTGCTCTTGTATCGGGCCTTGCCCCAGAGCTTGACCTTGCCGGTGACGTTCCAGTCTGCACCCAGGTTCAGCATGTGTTTGGGCAGGTTGTTCAGCGGTTTGCCTGCATCCGGCCCATTGGCCACATCGCTGTGGGTAAAGGTGTAGGAGGTATTGAACTTGGCGCGGCCCCACGGTACGGCAACCGGCATGCTGTAAGCCAGTTCCAGCCCCTTGATGGTTGCGGAGCTGACGTTGACATATTGGTTGATGCGCGAGCGCACTTCGCCGTTGTAGTAGCAGGCGGGAGCCGAGGCGGGGCTGTTGCAGATGGTCTGCGTGCTGATCTTGTCGCGGAAGTTGGTCTTGTACGTGGTGATGCTGGCATTCACGTCCTGAGCGGGCGCCCAGTTCAGACCGATTTCATAGTTGGTGCTTTTTTCTGGCTTGAGGTTTTTGTTGCCCATGTCCCAGGCAGCGCCGCGTGCTGCAAGTTCGACGATGTTGTCGTCCGCCTGCTTCAGCGTGGGCGCCTTGTAGCCGCCGCTGACGCCGCCCTTCAACGTCAGGGTTTCGTTCATGCGGTACACCCCATACAGGCGCGGAATCCACTCGCTGCCGTAGTGCTGGTTGCGGTCATAGCGTATGCCGCCGACCACGGAAAATCGGTCAGTCAAAAAGTACTCGTCCTCGGCAAACAGAGCCATTTGCCAACGCTCCAGATTGATGTTGCGTGAGCCGGGGAAGCGGCTGCCGTCGTGTGCCGTGTTTTCTTTCTTGTACTCGCCGCCGAACGAGATCATGTGGCTGGCAAGTGGCACCACGGTCTTGGACTGCAGATAGGTCGCCTGATACTCGGACTGATAGGCACCATTGGTGATTTCCACGTTCTCTCGGGTGATGAAAGAGTTGGTGCGGATGCGCGATCCCCAGTCGATTTCATGAGTCAGCGCATAGTAGTTGCGCTGGTTTTGCACCGATCCCGCAGCGCCCGTGCGCTCTGTGCGCAGATTGTCCCCGGTGCCATGGGTGGCTTCCAGGCCCAGTGTCTGATGATCGCTGAGCTTCCAGGCTAGCTTGGCCGTCAGGTCCTTGTTTTCGCGGCCTGCGTAGCCGCCGGTGTACCTGTCCTCATGGCGCTTGAAGCGCGAGCCATACACCGTCAGCCCCAGGCGGTCTTGCACCAGCGGGCCGCTGAGGTAGAAACGCTGCTGGTTTTCGCTGCCGGCCTGGGAGTTTTCCTGCAACACGCCATCCATGGTGACGCTGCCGGTCCACTGGGTGGACACTTTCTTGGTGATGATGTTGATCACCCCGCCCAAAGCACTGGAGCCATATAGCGACGACATGGGGCCGCGAATCACTTCAATGCGCTCGATGGCTGACACAGGGGGCAACCAGCTGGTCTGCTGGGCACCGCCAAAGCCGTTGTAATAGGCCTGTGACGAGCTGCCCAGAGGCTTGCCGTCCACCAGGAACAAGGTGTAGTCCTCACCAAGGCCGCGAATGTAGATTTGCGTGGATTCGATCTTGCCGCCCGCGCCGCCTTCGATGGTGACGCCGGGAATGTCGAGCAAAGCATCGGTGACATCACGATAGCGTTTGCCTTCCAGCTCTTCCTTGCTCACCACGGTGATGGAGGCCGGCGCATCGGCCAGCGACTGCTCGAATCCGGTGGCGGTCACCACCACTTCGGAAAGCTTGGCTTCGCCTGCTTCCTGTGCGTGGGCGCTCATTACCGCGCAGCCAGCCAGCAACCAGGCAGTGGCCTGGCTGATGTGGGTGAGAGGTCTGCAGGTTCTGGTATGAAGTGCCGAAGTTTTAGGCATGATGGATTTCCGTCAAGGTTTGGTTTTGGATGTGTCTTGTGAAGGACGCAGGCGCAATGGCAGGCAGAAGTCCTGGCTTCTGTCTGCTGGCGTGCATCAAAAAAGGGGGCGCTAGCTCAGTGGAAAAGCAGCCACAGCATCAGGCCCAGCAAACCGGCCATGGGCGCGGTGCGGCGGATGTGTTGCTCGCAATAGGTGAGCATCAGACCCAGTGCAGCAGCGGAGAATGCCAGCAGACCCGTCCAGGTCGCGAGTGCCACAGAGGTGCTCCAGTGCATCAGGCAGGGCAGCAATGACACTCCCAGCAAGGTGTAGCCGCCCGCGCGCCATAGCCTGAGTTGACGATGGCTCAGTGCGTCGGTATGAAACTGATCGCCGTGGCGATCCATAGAGGCCGCAATCGCGGTAAAAGCCGCGAAAGCCAGGAACATAGATGCCCAGATCATCATGATGTTTGCTCCATGGACGCATGGGCCGCAGTCGCCGTTGCGCGAATGGGGTTGGCGGACCCCTTGGCTTGCGCTACAGCAGTGGAACGGGTTGGGGCGGTCTTGCCCGTGGCGGGCTTGAGCAGCCACCAGACAATGACGGCGTGCATGAGCGCCAGGGCCAGCATCATCAGATCAAAGCCCGCGATGCTCCACTGGCCTTGAGTCAGTGTCTGTGCCAGCGAAGCACCACCGGTCAGCAGATTGAGCACAGGCAGCAGTGCAAACAGCAGGGCGGCCAATGCCAGTTGTTCACACCAGGCCTTGCGATGGGGGCGTAGCAGTGGATGAATCAGACACAGCAGCCAGACGATGAAAAAGCCACGAATCTCCCAGTCGCTGCGCCCAGCCATATCGGCGGGAATCAGGCGGTTGAACCAGAAATAGGCGGCCGTTGCAACCGACAAACCTGCAATTGATCCAATGTTCAGCACTTCGACCAGGCGATGGCCATGTGGCGTGCGGCCGAGCTTGCGGCGCTCGGGCAAGCGCTTGACCACCCACAGCACCATGCCGGTGGCTGCCATGATGGTGCCCACAACACCGCTGAGGAACAGCAGCCAGCGCAATGCGGGTTCTGCAAAGCGGCCCAGATGCAAGCTGGTGAAGACATTGCTGGTCGCGCGTACCCAGGAGATTTCAGGACTGCCCGAACTCTTGCGCAGCTCGCCGGTTTTTCCGTCAAAACTCAGGCTGCGCGACTGGCCGCGATTACGCAAGCTGGTGCCGCCACGCTCGCGCAGATCCACTGTGGCACTCTGGGTGCCGGGAGCATTCACCGTGATGCTGCCCACTCCATGCTCGGGCCAGCTGCGGCGGGCTTGTTCCAGCATGGGGGCGATGGCCGCCAGCGGATGCAGCTCGAAGGAAGGGCTTTCCTTGGGCGCGCGTGGTTTGCGTTCGCCATTGCCCGTCGCTGCAGCGGCCTGACGATTGCCACGCATCTCTGCAAAGTAAGCCTGGTTATCGCCGTTGTAGGCGGCCTGAATTCCCCAGGGCATCAGCATATTCATCAGCAGCAGCAAGCCGCTGAAGGTGATGACGATGTGAAACGGCAGGGCCAGCACGGCAGTGGCGTTGTGTGCGTCCAGCCAGGAACGTTGACCCTTCCTGGGGCGGAAGGTGAAGAAGTCCGTGAAGATTTTCTTGTGGGTGATGACGCCGCTGATGATGGCGACAAACATCAGCATGGTGGCAAAGCCCACAATCCAGCGCCCCCAGATGCGGGGCATGGCATACAGCTCGAAGTGAAAGCGATAGAGAAAGCTGCCGCCACGGGTTTCGCGGGGCTCCAGGCGTTCGCCTGTGGCAGCATTGATTTCTGCGCGTTGGGTGCCGGCTCGACCTGCGGGAGCGCCCACATCACGCCAGGAGGCTTCGACCGCAGTTTGGCGTGCGCTGGGAAGATTCAGTGTCCAGGTCGTGGCATTGGGTGCTATTGCCTGCATAGCATCAAGCGCACGCTGGACGGTGCCTTCATCGCTGATTGACTGATGAAGCTCCGGCCGCATCCAGTCATCGATTTCATCGCGAAAATAGCTCAGTGTGCCGGTGAAGAAAACAGCATAAAGCAGCCAGCCCAGCAGCAGACCGCTCCAGGTGTGCAGCCACGACATGGATTGACGCAGCCCCTCGGGCTTGCCATCGACTCTCATACCGGACCTCCGGGCATCAGCAACCAGGCGAACAGCGCCAGGGCCAGGGCCGGAATGGCGCAACCTGCCCACGCGCGCCTGGTGCTTGCGCAGCCAAAGCACCACATGGCCGCAACGGCATAAACAATGAACGACAGCATGGTGGCCGCCATCGTGGCATCGCTGCGGCTCAGACCGAGATGTTGAAAGCCCAGCGATCCGGCGGCAGCGCTGGCCGCCGCCAGTGCGTATCCGCCGCCTATGGCCGCCAGGCTTCTTGATGCGATCTTGGCCCGATACCAGTTGAGGCTCGAAGCCTCAATGGTTGAAGCTGATTTACTCACTTTGTTCTTTCATAAGCAGAGGTGCAGACACACGGCTGCCGCTGTCCTCGCAGCGGCTAATCGTGGTCTGGGGTTTGTTTTTTGAGGATGGACAAAGAAGAGAGCTGAAATGCTGGCTGCAGATCAGCAATCTGCAGGCTTGCGCTCTAAGGCATGCGAGCCGCATGCACTTCTTCTTTGACGGCGGCCGGGTCAAATATTGCTGTTCACGCCGCTCTCACATCGCTTCAACCATAAAATGATCATCATTCTCATTTGTACTAAACATTCCTGATCAACGTCTGACCCATGAAGCTGCTCGTTGTAGAAGACCACCAAGATTTGAGAGCCTTGTTGCAAGCTCACCTGGAGAGAATGGGTTTTGCCGTCGATACGGCCGCTACCGGTCGCGATGCGCTGGATGCGATGGCCGTCAGCGATTTTGACGCCCTGATCCTTGATCTCGGACTACCGGATATGGATGGCATGCAGGTGCTGGCTTGCAGCGAAAAGCGCCGCAGAAGAATTCCCTGCATCATCCTGAGCGCCAGAGATGCGCTCGAGAGTCGGCTGGCCGGTCTCAACCGAGGCGCGGATGACTATGTCCTCAAGCCTTTTGACATGGCGGAGCTGGAAGCCCGTGTGCGTGTGGTCTTGCGTCGGGCCCGGGGCTGTGAGGAGCCGCGTCTGAGCCTGGGAAATGTGGTGTTTGAAACCATTGCGCGCCATGCCACGGTCAACGGCAAGCAAATCGAGCTGCAACGACGTGAGGCCATGCTGCTTGAAGAGATGCTGAGCGTTTGGCCGCGCATTGTGGTCAAGGAGCGCATGGAGGAGCATTTGTATGCCTCGCGGGAGAGTGTGACCCTGAACGCCGTGGAGGCTCTGATTTCGCGCCTGCGGCGCAAGCTGCGCGATGGCGGTGCCGATGTGCTGATCGATACGGTGCGCGGCGTTGGTTACCGCATGGTTCTGGCTGAGGTGGCAGGTGAAAAGCACCAGTCTTAAGGGGCGTGTCCTGATCGGTCTGACGCTGTCTTTTGCCGCCGGCGCCGGCGCCTTGGCGCTGTCGCTATATGACACCCGAGACCAGCTGCGCCGCGCCACCATGTGGATTCAGGCCCGCGAGATTGCGGCCGGCTTCACCATGGACAGCGATCCTGCAAGCCTGCCCAAAAGCTATGCCGGCGCCGAGCTGTCCTATACCTTGTACTCCCCGACAGGCCAGGTGCTGTGGTTTTCCGACAATCTGAAATCGCCGCGCCGCCTGCGGCCAGCGACCGTCAACCCGGAATTGAAGCTGTTTCAGCCGCCCATCTACAGCGGCAAAGTCATCAATGTGGCTGCGCCGCTGGCCGATGGCTCCACCTTGATGGTGGCCAAGCGTGACGAGCTCGAGCGGCAGATGATTGGCGATCTGTTGCACACCAAACTGTTGCAGAGCTTGGTCATGCTGCTTCCAGTCGGGCTTGTGGCCTTGCTGCTGATTTATCTGATGATGCGCTGGACGCTCAAACCGGTTCAGGAGGCTGCGCGTTTTGTGCAGAGCATGTCGGGAAACAAGACCCGGCCGATTCCGACCCGTGAATTGCCCAGCGAGCTGCTGCCATTGGCCGATGCGGTCAACCGTTCGCTGGAAAAGCTCACGCGCTCGCTGCTCAACGAAAAACAGCTGGTGGCGGATGCCGCGCACGAGTTGAGAACGCCTCTGACCGTACTCGATCTGCGTCTGCAAAAAGCGCGGGCTGACGCCGTGCCGGATTGGCAGGCCATCGATTCAGACATCAGCTATCTGCGGCAGGTGACGGATCAACTGCTGTTGCTGGCGCGCCAGGAGCAAGAGCCGGGGGGAGGGGAGGCCGCTTCTGCGGCGGCGGCCACGCATCTCACGCGTCTGGTTAGAGAAATCGTTGCCGACACATTGCCCTTGTTCGAGACGCAAGCACGTCGTATCCATGTAGATCTCATTGACGCGACCTATTGCAAAGGCGAGCGGGGTCTGTTGCAGGTCGCGATTGGCAATATTCTGGAAAACGCTTTCTATCACGGACAAGGGGATGCCACGCTCACCATGTCCATGGATGCGGAGCTGATCCGTCTGACGGTTGCAGATCAGGGGCCGGGGGTGCCGACCGAGAGTCAGGAGGCCATGTTTATTCGCTTCAACAAGAAATCGTCCGGCAGCAAAGGCGCCGGCCTGGGTCTGGCCATCGCCAGAAAAATACTGCGCAACTGCGGCGGTGAGGTTTGCTTTTTAAAACATTCTCACTGTGCGCTTGAGCTATGTTTCAAGCCTGCGCAGCCCCCAGCGGCCGTCTGGCGTTGATGGTGGCCCGAGAGGCGCCAGCCTGGCGATCTGCATGGCAGCCTGTGCTGCCAGCTCTTTGTTCAGCAATCAGCTCATCTCGGTGAAATATTCCGCCAGCGGCGCGCGCGTGGTTTGTGTCTGGTTGACCGGGGCTTCGAGGTCGGCCCAGCCCAAGGCCATGCCGCAGACGATGTGTTGCGTCTCGGCCAGGCCCAGCACGCGGCGCACGGTGGCGGGGTAGGAGGCCAGGGCGCCAATGGCGCAACTGCCCAGACCGTGGGCGGCGGCGGCTAGCTGCAGGCCGTACAAGGCCATGCCCAGATCCATATAGCCGCCGTGACCAAAGTGCGAATCTATCGTCACCACCAGGGCCACGGGTGCATCAAAAAAGCGGTAGTTGCGCGCAAACTGCGCATCGCGCCCGGCACGGTCGTCGCGGCCCACGCCCAGGGCGCTGTACAAGGCCTGGGCCGATGCCGCTTGCCGCCGTTTGAGTTGCATGGGCATGGGGCTGGGAAAGTAGGCGTAGTCCTCGCACTCGGGGACCTTGGCTTCATAGTCTGCCAGCAGCGCGTCAGACAGTTGCTGGCGCAGGGCGCCGCTGACGGCGATGAAGCGCCCGGGTTGCAGATTGCCGCCGCTGGGCGCCTGGCGGGCCGTGGTCAGCAGGGTGTGCAGCAACTGCGCGGGCACGGCATCGGCTTGATAGGCGCGAATGGAGCGGCGCTGCAGCATCAAGGCCAGAGAGGGGTTCTCAACTGCTGTTTCAGATGAAATCGCCGTATGGTGCATATCAGTCATGCGGTATCAGCTATCAATTCAAGAGTTTCTGGTGACTGCTTGTACCAGACAGGCCGCACCAATACCGCCTGCGCCGGCAATGGCGGCCAGTCCCAGGAGTGGCGCCGACGACGGCTCTTTGGCCTGTGATGGTATTTGCAAGTGCTGCAGCTGGGCCAGCGTGCGCACCAATGCAATGGCGCCCGAGGCGGCGATTGGATGGCCGCGCGCCAGGCCACTGCCCATGGGGTTGAGGCTTGCCAGCGGCAGGCCCAGCTCCTGGCAAAACGCCAGGGCCTGCACGGCAAAAGCATCGTGCAGCTCAATGGCAGAAATATCGCTGATGGACAGCGCGGCGCGCTCCAGCAGTTTGCGGGTGGCGGCAGCGGCCGAGAGCAGCGGGGTCTCGGGCGGGCCACCCACGCTGGCGCTGGCCAGCCAGTGGGCGCGGGGTGTCAGCTTCAAGCGCCTGCAGGCCTGGTGCGTGGCCATCAGCACCAGGGCTGCGCCATCGGCCTTGGCAGCAATGGTGAGGGCGCTGAGCGCAAAGTCGCGCGGGTCCTGATCGGCCGCCTGGCCGCTGCCCATGGCAACCATGGGCATGCGCGCGGCGCGCTCAATGCGCAAGGCGCGGGGATAGTCGTCATGCGCCAGACCGGCCACGGGAATGATTTCCTGGCTCAGCTCTGCCTGGGCCTGCAGCGCCCGCGCGTGGCTTTGCACTGCATAGGCTTCCTGGGCGCTGCGGCCAAAGCCCTGGGCCAGGGCGTAGTCGGCGGCGGACTGCAGCATGTCCGGGTCCCGCGCAACATCGGGGGCGAAGGCGGGGCGCTCGTAGCTTTGGGGCGTTTCGCCCGCATGGCGGGGCCGGGTCTGGCGAATAGGGGCGCGGCTCCAGGCTTCGGCGCCGCCGGCAATCACCACCTCGGCCTGGCCCGATTGCAGCAGGCCTGCGGCCAGGGCGATGGCGTCCAGCCCGGAGCAGCACTGGGTATCCACGCTATGGGCGGCGCAATGCTCGGGCAGGCCGGCGGCCAATGCCAGCATGCGCGCCGGGTTGCCGCCTGCGCCCATGGCATTGCCCAGTACCACCGCATCCACGGCGCCGGGCTCAAGGCCGGTTTGGCGCAGCAGCCCAAGCAGCACGGGCGCTGCCAGCTCATGAATCGATAGCGACGACAAGGCTCCGCCCAGCGGTGCCACCGGGCTGCGCGCCCAGGCTAGGATAGGCAGGGAGCGTGGGAAGGCGTCAGCGCCTAGGTCTGCCATGGCATCAACTCCACGCTGGCGGTTTGCCCTGCCAGACGGGCCGCCAATGCCTGGCCCAGACGCGCATGGTCGGTCTTGCCGCTGGCCGTCTGCGGCCAGTCGCCGGCAATCCACCAGTGGCGTGGCGCCTTGAAAGCCTCCATGCGCTCGCGCAGCCACTGGCCCAGCTCCAGAGCACTGGGCTGCGCCTTGCCAGTCTCATGCCACTGGATGACGGCGTGTACCTGCATGCCGCGCAGTGCATCGTTTTGCCCGTGCAGCGAGGCATGGGCAATCTGCGGATGACTTTGCAGCAGGTTTTCCACTTCTTCGGGAAACAGGTTTTTGCCCTGGGTCACGATCATGCGGCTTTGTCGCCCGGCCAGGCACAGCATGCCGCGTTCGTCGATATGACCTATATCGCGTACCGAAAGCCAGGGCCCGTCGCGCAGCACGCCGGTGCGGTCCTGGGCGTCGCCCATGTAGTCAATAAACAGCATGGGGCTGCGCACATAGATCAGTCCGTCCAGCGATGGATGGGACACGCAGGCAGTGTCGAGATCGGCGCTGCGGGCCGAGAGGGGGCGGATGTCCAGCTCCACATTGCTGAAAGGTCGGCCCACGGCCTGGGGCGAGCAGGACTCGTCGGCATCGAGCCAGGTGATAAAGCTGGCTTCGGAGGCGCCATAGAACTCGATGATGCGCGCCTGGGGGAAAAGCCGGCGCAGGGCGGCGGTGTGCGAGCGCATCCAGCGTGCGCCGCTGATGGTGATGAGCTTCACTGCGGCAATAGGCGGCAGTTGGCGGTGCGCAGCCCATTGCAGCATCAGCAGCAGCTGGCTGGGCACGGCGACCAGGCAAGGCGTCTCGCCCAGGGCCAGCGTGGCCAGGCCGCGCGCGGCAGAGAATTTTTCCTGCAGCACGGCGCCGCTGCCGTTCCACAGCGCCTGCACGGCCGCAAACAGAAACAGCGAGTGCGAGATGCGCCCCGGTGCCAGCGTGCGCAGCCCGGCCACGGCGCCAAAATCCTGCAGGCTGACGCGAAAGCTCTCGGTCCAGGAGCGGTGATGGCGCACAAAGCCTTTGGGCAGGCCGGTGCTGCCCGAGGTAAAACCGGCATAAAACGGGCTGGTGGCCGAGGCTTGGCTGATGCTGCAAGGCGTGGTGGGTAGCCAGCTTTCGATGCGCTGGCGCACCGCAGCGGGCCAGTCCGGGTCGGCCACGGCAGCGCAGCGGCCGCTGCGAATGATGGCCAGAAAGCCCACCACGCGCTCCAGCGTGCTCTGGTCGGCATCCAGCAGCACCATGGCCGGTGCCTGATGCGCGATCAGGTTGTCGGCGCGGCGTTCCACTTCGGCATGCAGCTGGGCAAAGGTGTAGCTATGGGTTTCGGTTTGCAGCGCCAGCGTATGGGGGCGTTGCTCGGCCCAATGGGCGAGCGGGCCGTGCACCAGCGTCCACAAGCCCTGCAGGGGCTGGGCCAGCGGGTGCGTTTCTGGCACGGCGTCAGTCATGGCGGCCACCAAAGCGCCAGTCGGGCATGCCGCGGGCCACCGTGTGCACGATCACGGCACACAGAATGCATTTGAGGAAGTCGCCGGGTACAAACAGCAGCGTGGCCTTGAAGGCCTGGGCGAAGCTGAGCTTGGCCATGGCCATCAGGCCCAGCATGCCAAACAGGTGCTCGAAAATCAGGCCGCCGATCAGCGCCGCCACAAAAGCGTGAATGGCGGTGCGGCGCGGCGACAGCTGAGGACTTTTTTGCAGCGCATACATGACGGCGCCCGTGATGCAGGCCGCCAGCGCATAACCGAGCAGATAGCCGGTGGATGGCGCCAGAAACACGCCTATGCCGCCGCGTCCGCCTGAGAGCAGGGGCAGCCCTACGGCCACGGCCGCCAGAAACAGGAGCATGGACTGCAGGCCGCGCCAGGGGCCCAGCATGACGCCGGCCAGCATGACACCCAGCGACTGAATGGTGATGGGCACGCCCAGCGGCAAATCAATCTTGGGGATCAGTCCCATCACAGCCATGAGGGCGGCAAACAGCGAAACCTGGGCCATGGAGCGCGCACCGTTGCGCGAGAGAGAGGTGGTGGATGTCATGTCGTGCCTCGAATGCTTGAATTGTCTTACTGTCCCAGCCGCGCCCAGATGGCGTCGGCCACGCGCTTGCTGGCCTGCAGCATGTGAATGGTCAGCGGCGCGATCAGCGCCAGGCCGCCGGGCTTGCCGGTACGCAGACGGTGGGCATCGTCCAGCTTCTTCCATTGCACAAAAAAATGCTCGGTAAAGCGCAGCATCAATGCCAGCTGCAAGGCCACTCGCTCGGGTGAAACACCCAGCGGTGCCAATGGCTTGAGCAGGCGCTCCAGCACCTCCACCAGATCGCTGGGGCGGGTGGTGACCGTCAAGGCAATGCCCAGGATGGAGGCCGACACCAGCCGTAGCGAGCTGACTGCCGCCAGCGTGTAGTTCTGCATGAAGACGTGAAAACCTGCCACCAGCAGCGAGGTGACAATCACCGTTCGCGGCAGGCGGCCGGCAATGCCTGTGGCCTCACCCAAGGATAGCCACAGCAGGGCACAGCCCACCGCAGCCGCAGCCAGCACCCAGGGGTTGGGGATGAGAAACAGCAACGTGCCCAGAACGGCCAGCAGCAGCAATTTGCTGCCTGCCGTCCAGCGGTGCAGCCAGGTCAGCTGTTCGCTGTAGAGACTACCCATGTGGCACCTGTGCTACTGTCTGCAGCGGCGTTTGCAGTCTGGTGGCTACGTCGGCTTCATAGGCGGCACAGACCTCCTGGCCTGGGCCGTCGCCGCGCAACTGGCCTTGGTCGAGCCAGATTACGCGTTCGAAGTCGCGCACATGGTCGAGCACATGGGTGGAAATGATGATTTGCTGCGGCGCTGCCGCGATGTCCTGCGCCAGTCGCGCCTGTCCGGGTAGGTCAAGGCTGGCAAAAGGCTCGTCCAGTAGCAGCACCCGGGGCGATGCGATCAGCAGCGACAGCCAGCACACCTGCTGGCGCTGGCCCTGGCTCAGACTGCTCACGGCGCGCTCGGCCCAATGGGCCAGGCCCCGGCGTTCCAACAAGGCGCGGGCCTGGGTCTTGGCTTCTTTCTTGCCCAGGCCCTGGGGGCGCAGGCTCAGGGCCAGCTCTTCTTCTACCGTGGGGAAGATGATCTGGTCGTCCGGGTTCTGGAACATCATGCCCACCAGCCCAGGTTGCTTGGCCCGGGCGGCGTGCAGCTCGGCCTCGCCAATCAGCACCTGGCCGCCGTGTGCCTGATCCAGCCCGCACAGCAGGCGAAACAGACTGCTTTTGCCGGCCCCGTTATCGCCGATCAGCCCTATGCGCTGCTCCTGCAGCGTGAGGTTCAGTCCTTCAAACACCTGGGTCATGCCGCGCTTGAGCGAGACATTGACCAGATGCATGCCCGCAAGACCCGGTGCTGCATGGAGTCCAGCAGGCGCGGGCATGGGCGGGGAGGCGGCGAAACTAGGACTTGAGAGGCTATCCATGACGGCAAACACAAAGATTGAGGCGGGCAACTGACCACAGCCCTGAATTTGCCAAAGCAGCTTCGCGACCGAGACCGAATGCGGCGGATTCTAGCGCCGTCCATTTGTTTTCAACGTCTCGCAACTCGGCTTCTTCTTGTGTGAATTACACGGAAGAATTTTCCTCACCGGTCGCATTGACTGGTGATGGTTGGGATGGCGTGCATATGCGGTCTTTAAACGTCACTTGGCCGGCTGTAGCGCTCTCTTGCGAGTGTTTGCTTTGAATAGACTCTATGTTTGCCTATCGTCGTGCAAGTTTGCGACTTGCATGTGTGGAAGTTGCCGTAGAAGCAGTGTTTTGGCATTGCGATACGCGGCGTTGAGCTAGGGCAGCCGGGCTGCGCGGGGTAATCTAGCGCTTTGGCGGCCATGCGAGTGCGGGATAAGCGGCGAATCGGCGCGGAGAACAGGGTGGGTTAGAGCCGAAAATATTCTCGGAAAATTTGTAACAGGCACTGGGTACAGTGCGCTACGGATCGCTTGTGCGTCTGTCAGCTGCGCACTGCCAGGCATCAATCGCTGGCTGATATGAGAGGAAAGCGCTTTCAGCCCTTGCCAGTCAAGTGCAGTCAGCTATCGAATTGGAATGAAGCCCGCTCGCCTGCTCAAGGCTTGGATGTTTTTCCTGCGGCCTGAGCCTGGTCAATGGCATCGATGATGGTCACGCCTGTGGCTTGAACACCGGGCGCGTTAAAGCCGGGGCCGGGCGTAACGCCGGGATGCTCGAGCAGCTTTTGCGTCACGCTGGACTGGGTCGGCGCAACCGCTGTGGCGGCGGGGGCCGGTGTTTTTGGCTCGGCCGCCTTTTGGGTGCGCAAATAGTCGTTGTAGCGGCGCAGTGCCTGCTGATCAGACTGCTTTTGCTCGCGTTCCTGCACGTACTTCCAGTACTGGTAGCCGCCCGTGCCCAGCACCAGCGTCAGCAGAAGAAAAATGCCCAGCACCGTGATGACGATGTTTTCGTCGGAGCGGCTGTGCTTGTTGGCAATGCGGGGAATGGGGGCGGAGGACATGGGGGCAGAGGCTCAGACAAACGCCCCGTTGCTGCTGGCTGGCATCGGTGGCTATCTGCGAAAAATTGGCGAGAAATTCTGTATGTCTTCAGCGTACCAAAAAACGCGGGATGCAAGGGCCAGAACAGAGCTGCTTAGCCCTGCCTGACTACTTGTTTGATCGATGTCAAAAAAGCCGGCAGGCTCTGGGCGCTGCCGGCTGGGCTGACTTGGTAGCCGTGATGAGTCGGCTATCAGGCGGCCACGGTCACTAGGGCGTCAATGCTGGCGTGGGCAGTTTCCAGGGCCTTGGCTCGGGCTTCAGGGCCCATGCCAATACCTTCGGCGCGCACATAGCTGACATCGGTCACGCCCATGAAGTTGAACATCACCTTGACATAGCTTTCTTGGTGTTCTAGGGCCTGGCCAATTTCCGAGGTGGAGTACATGCCGCCGCGGGTGGAGGCCACGATGACCTTTTTGCCGCCTGCCAGACCCTGAGGGCCGGTGGCGGTGTACTGAAAGGTGCGGCCGGCCTGGGCCACGCGGTCAAACCAGGCCTTGAGCTGCGAAGGAATGGTGAAGTTGTAGAAGGGCGCACCCATCACGATCACATCAGCGGCCAGGAACTGGCTGACCAAGGCTTCCGAGATGGCGTTCTCCTGGCGTTCGGCTTCGGTGGAAGCTTGTTGGCCGGTGCGAAAGCCGATGGAGACGGGGCTCAGGTGCGAAGGGGCGTTCACTGTCAGATCCAGGTAGTCGACCTGGGCTTCGGGGTTGGCTTGCTTGAGGTTTTCAACCACGGCGGCGGTGAGTTCGCGGGAGACGGAGTTGGTGCCGGTGATGGAGGAGTCGATGTGCAGGATACGCATAAGTAGTTCAGTCCGATTGAGGTGGATGTAGCAGGCCTCAGGCGGCTGAGTGTTGCTGCATTGCAATAACTCGCCTACCGAAACCAGTGATTCGATGGATAGATTATGAATTTATTGAGATTGTTCGATAAGTCGTCAAATTTGCGATAGATTGTCCTGAATATCGAAGTAATTGATCTCAAAAAATCAAAGGCAGGTGTGCATGGTCGATCTCAATGACATGCTGTATTTCGTCGAGGTGGTGGAGCGGGGTGGCTTTGCTGCCGCAGGGCGGGCACTGGGTATTCCCAAATCCCGGCTCTCGCGTCGCGTGGCCGAGCTGGAGGAGCATCTGGGGGTGCGTCTGTTGCAGCGCACCACGCGCAAGCTGTCGCTCACTCAGGTGGGCGAGACCTATCTGCGTCACTGCCAGGCCATGCGCGATGCGGCATTGGCCGCCTCCGATGCGGTGGCCGAAGTGCAGACCGAGCCGCGCGGCGCCATTCGGGTGACCTGCCCGGTAACGCTGGCCCAGACGGTGCTGGGCGAGCTGATGCCGGATTTTCTCAAGCGCTGCCCTTTGGTACAGGTGGAGATGCAGGTGACGAACCGGCCGGTCAATCTGGTCGAAGACGGCGTGGACGTGGCTTTGCGCGTGCGCGCCAGTCTGGAAGACAGCGGCTCCATGGTGGTCAAGCGCCTGGATACCTCGCGTCAGGTGCTGGTCGCCAGCCCCGATTTGCTCGAGCGTCAGGGCACTCCCACCCAACTGGAAGATTTGCAACTGCTGGACAGCATGGCCATGTCGGCCGTTGACGGCCATTACAGCCTGCTGCTGCTGGGCCCCGAAGGCAAGGAGCATAGACTGCAGTTGCAACCGCGCTATGTGGTGGATGATTTGCTGACCCTGAAATTTGCCGCCCTGGCCGGCAGCGGCATGTGCTGGCTGCCTGACTATATGTGCCAGGAGGAAGTGGCAGCCGGGCAGTTGGTGCAGCTGATGCCCGACTGGGCGCCGCCGCCGGGCATTGTCCATGCCGTGTTCCCGTCAAGGCGCGGGTTGGCACCTGCGGTCAGGCATTTCCTGGATTTTCTGGCCGAAACCATGCCGGGTCGCAACAGCCTGGCCCAGCCCTGAACGGGGACAAGCGGGCGTCTTGGC
This sequence comes from Comamonas aquatilis, assembly GCF_965139575.1. NCBI lineage: Bacteria > Pseudomonadati > Pseudomonadota > Betaproteobacteria > Burkholderiales > Comamonadaceae > Comamonas > Comamonas aquatilis. The sequence continues at coordinate 114,183 of NZ_CBCSIW010000008.1, forward strand.
GCCAGGCTTTGCCTACGGTATTAGCTTCTACCCATAAAGTAAGAACAAAACATTCGTTGGGTTTGGCGGTCGGCCTCACCACAATGCGGCTCTTGCAGGCAATGCACTCGCAGGAGGCACCGTGGAATCCCCTTATCACATCGTTATCGTGCCAGGTTGGCGCAACTCAGGCCCGGGCCACTGGCAAAGCCTGTGGGCGGAGCAATTGCCAGGCGCACAGCGCGTGGTTCAGGACGATTGGCTGGTGCCGCACCGCGATGCCTGGGTCAGCACGCTGGAGAAAGTCGTGCTGGAATCGGACAAGCCCGTCGTCATCGTGGCCCACAGCCTGGGCTGCATCACCACGGTCCATATGGGCGAGGAGGCAGCGGCCCGTGTCCAAGGTGCTTTGCTGGTGGCACCGGCCGATCCCGAGCGACGCGCCCAGTTGGCCGATTTTGCTCCCGTACCTTATGCGCCTTTGCCTTACCGCAGCGTGCTGGTGGCCAGCAGCAACGATCCGTATTGCCCCATACGCCGAGCCGGTGCTTATGCACGCGCCTGGGGCAGCGAGCTGGTACGGCTGCAGAACGCCGGGCACATCAATGTGGAATCCGGCTTGGGCGACTGGCCGCTGGGTCTGGCTTTGCTGCAATCGCTGCAGCAAAGCAGTTCCTGGTCGGCGGCGGGCAAAAGCGCGGGGCGCACGGTGGCGGGAACGAGTTCCGAACGGCCTGCAGTGCCGGCCTGATAAACCCCGATTAAAGCAGCAGTCGCTGCTTTTTTCATAGCTAAAAGCGCTATTCCTGTATGTGTTTCGACGCCGTTTTTCATTGCTTTCGATGACTGGCTGGCGTCTGATGCTGCAAGAATGAAATCCTGCTCTGAGTTTCTTTATATCGAAATCAACAAAACAAAGAAAAATATATTCTTTTGAGTTTTAAGCAGCTGTTCGCACAATGTGTACATCTCCAAACACATGGCACAAGAAAAGGCAGCGAACCATGCATTCCGTGAAGCTCAAGACTTTGTTGGCATCCATCGCACTGGCAGCAGCCGGTGCCGCATCGGCCCAGACGCAGCTGCTCAACGTCTCCTACGACGTGGCGCGCGAGTTCTACAAGGACTACAACGCAGCCTTTATCGCCTACTACAAGAAGACCAAGGGCGTGGATATCAAGGTGGATCAGTCGCATGGCGGCTCCAGCGCTCAGGCACGTGCAGTCAACGACGGGCTCGCAGCCGATGTGGTGACTTTCAACACGACCACCGACGTGGACTTCCTGGCCCAGAACGGTGTGGTCGCCAAGGACTGGAACAAGAAGTTCCCTCACGATGCATCGCCCACCACCTCCACCATGCTGTTTCTGGTGCGTAACGGCAATCCCAAGAACATCAAGGACTGGTCCGACCTGATCCGTCCCGATGTGAAGGTGGTCGTGGTCAACCCCAAGACCGGTGGCAACGGCCGTTACGCCTATCTGGCAGCCTGGGGCTCGGTGCGTGAAAAAGGCGGCACCGATGCACAAGCCGCCGACTTTGTACAAAAGCTCTACAAGAACGTGCCCGTACTGGGCAAGGGCGGCCGCGATGCGACCAGCATCTTCTTGCAGCGCAATATCGGCGACGTGCTGATCACTTTTGAATCCGAAGTGGTGTCCGTGGACCGTGAATTCGGCCAGGGCAAGGTCGATGCCGTGTACCCCTCGGTCAGCATCGTGGCGGAAAACCCCGTGGCCGTGGTGGAGCGCACTGTAGGCAAGAAGGGCACAACCCAGCTGGCCCATGATTATCTGCAATGGCTTTACTCCGACGAAGCCCAGGAAATTGCGGCCAAGCATGCGCTGCGTCCCCGCTCCGAAGCCGTGCTCAAGAAGAACGCCGATGTGTTCAAGCCCATCAAGCAGTTCACCGTGGGCAAGTACTTCGGTTCCTTGACCGAAGCACAAAAAGTGCACTTCAACGACGGTGGCCAGTTCGACAAGCTCTACACCCCCGGCAAGTAAGCCTTGCCAACTGAGCTGCATCTGACTCGCAGCTGAATCGTCTTCGAGTGCAACAAGCAGGCGAGAGCCATGGGGGCTGGCCCCCGATGTTTCTCTTGCCTGCTTTCTTGCTCTCTGATCTCTTTATTTTCCTCACCACAAGGCTGCCTCGGAACGTTTATGTCGACTGCTGTCCCGACCAGTCCCACGCTTGCTAAGGAGAGCCCCCGCAAGGCTCGCAGCAGCAAGCGCGTTTTGCCCGGTTTCGGGCTGACGCTGGGCTACACGATTTTTTATCTGAGCATCATTGTGCTCATTCCGCTGGTGGCTTTGCTGTCCGCCAGCTTCACCTTGACCTGGGGGCAGTTCTGGAACGCCGTGGCATCGCCTGCCGTGGTGGCTTCTTACAAGCTGTCGTTTTCCATGTCCTTTGTGGCGGCCTGTGTGAACGTGGTGTTCGGCATGCTGATTGCCTGGGTGCTGGTGCGCTACCAGTTTCCCGGCAAGAAGGTGGTGGATGCACTGGTGGATCTGCCGTTTGCCCTGCCCACGGCCGTGGCCGGTATCTCGCTTTCGGCGCTGTATGCCGGCAACGGCTGGATTGGGCAGTACTTCGAGTCGCTGGGCATTCAGATGGCTTACAACCCCAAGGGCATTGCGATTGCGCTGATTTTTATCGGCCTGCCTTTTGTGGTGCGCACGGTGCAGCCGGTGCTCGAGGACTTCGAGAAAGAGCTGGAAGAAGCAGCAACCAGCCTGGGCGCTTCGCGCTGGCAGATTTTCTACAAAGTGATCCTGCCGCACATCGGTCCGGCGCTGCTCACGGGCTTTGCCATGGCGTTTGCACGCGCTGTGGGTGAGTACGGCTCAGTCATCTTCATTGCGGGCAATATTCCCATGGTCTCCGAAATCACGCCGCTCATCATCATGGCCAAGCTCGATCAGCATGATCTGGCTGGTGCTACTGCCGTGGCGGTGGTCATGCTGCTGATCTCTTTTGTATTGCTGCTGCTGATCAATGCCTTGCAGGCGTGGCAGCGCAAGGCACAGGGAGGCCGCTGATGCAAAAAATTCATGAATTGCTGGTGGGCTTTTTCCCCGGCCTGCAGCCCATCTGGACGGAGTTGCTGGTCTGGGTTATCGCCGCTCTGGTGCTGCTGGTGGCGCTTTACAAGATCACGGCGCCCGGGAAGAGCACCAAGCTCGAAAAGATCAGCACCACCGAGCCGCGCTGGGTGCGCTGGGTGCTGACCTCGGTGGCCCTGATTTTCATGGGCCTGTTCCTGATCCTGCCGCTGCTGTCCGTGTTTGGCGAAGCGCTGCGCAAGGGCTGGGACGTCTATATCAGCGCCCTGGGTGAGCCCGATGCGCTGTCGGCCATCAAGCTCACGCTGATCACGGCCTTGATTGCCGTGCCGCTGAATCTGGTGTTCGGCGTGGCAGCTGCCTGGTGCATTGCCAAGTATGAGTTCAAGGGCAAGGCTTTTCTGACCACGCTGATCGATCTGCCGTTTTCCATCTCGCCTGTGGTGGCCGGTCTGATGTATGTGCTGGTGTTTGGTGCCAACGGCTGGCTGGGCCCCTGGCTTGCCAAGCACGAGATCCAGATCATCTTTGCCGTGCCCGGCATTGTGCTGGCCACCATCTTCGTGACTTTCCCCTTCATCGCCCGAGAGCTGATTCCGCTGATGCAGGCGCAGGGCAGCGATGAAGAGCAGGCAGCGATCGTGCTGGGTGCTTCGGGCTGGCAGACCTTCTGGAAGGTGACGCTGCCCAACATCAAGTGGGGTCTGGTCTACGGCGTGATTCTGTGCAATGCCCGTGCCATGGGCGAGTTTGGTGCCGTCTCCGTGGTCTCCGGCCATATTCGCGGCCAGACCAATACCATGCCGCTGCATGTGGAAGTGCTTTATGCCGACTACCAGGCTGCAGCCGCTTTTGCCGTGGCATCGCTGCTGGCGCTGCTGGCCCTGGTGACGCTGTTCATCAAGTCCATCGCCGAGTGGCGTGCCGAGCAGCAGGCCAAGGCCGCTGCCGAAGCTCCTCCTGAGCGCCCCAGCCCGGTCGGCAGCATTTCAAGCAATACCGCCAAGGCAGCCTGAGCTGCCTGCATCTGAAGCAGAGTTTCATCATGAGTATCGAAATCCGTAACGTCAGCAAGCAGTTCGGCGACTTTCAGGCGCTGCGCGATGTGAGCCTAGACATCAAATCTGGCGAGCTGATCGCCTTGCTAGGGCCCTCGGGCTGCGGCAAGACCACGCTGCTGCGCATCATTGCCGGCCTGGAAACCGCCGACGTGGGCACCATCCACTTCAGCGGTGAAGACACCACCGATGTGCATGTGCGTGACCGCAACGTGGGCTTTGTGTTTCAGCACTACGCGCTGTTTCGCCATATGACGGTGTTTGAGAACGTGGCCTTCGGTCTGCGCGTCAAGCCCCGCAAGGAGCGCCCCAGCGAGGCCTATATCCGCGACAAGGTCATGAGTCTGTTGAAGCTGGTTCAGCTCGACTGGATTGCCGACCGCTACCCCTCGCAGCTGTCGGGCGGCCAGCGTCAACGTATTGCCTTGGCCCGTGCCCTGGCCGTGGAGCCCAAGGTGCTGCTGCTGGACGAGCCTTTTGGTGCGCTGGATGCCAAGGTACGCAAGGAGCTGCGCCGCTGGTTGCGCCGCTTGCACGATGAGTTGCACGTGACCTCCATCTTCGTGACCCACGACCAGGAGGAAGCGCTGGAAGTGGCTGACCGCGTGGTGGTCATCAACCAGGGCAAGATCGAGCAGGAAGGCACTCCCCAGGAAGTCTGGGACAACCCGGCCACGCCTTTCGTCTACGGTTTTCTGGGCGACGTCAATCTCTTCAAGGGTCGCGCCAGCGATGGTCGTGTCTATCTGGAAGAAGGCATGCAGCTCGATAGCAAGGATGCCCAAGGCGCGCAGAACAGCCATGCTTTTGCCTATGTGCGCCCGCATGATCTGGAGGTGGAACGCTACTCCCCGGGCCAGAATCTGGACGCTCAGGGCCGACCCACCGGCATCGTGGCCCAGCTCTCGCGGGCGATTGTGGTCGGGCCGATTGCGCGCCTGGAACTTATTCCCTCCGAAGGCACACAAAACACCGACAATGCGGGAAGCGATGGGCTGATTGAAGCCCAGATTCCTGCGCAGCAATTCAAGGACATGGGTTTGCGTGAAGGAGAGACCCTGGTGGTCACTCCGCGCCGAGCCAAGGTGTTCCTGGATGAGGCTGCCGGTATTTGAGGATGCACTAGCTTCCATTCGCATGGACAAGGCTGTGGCTTCTTGCAGATGCCGCAGCCTTTGCTTTTTTGTACTGGGTATTTCCTTGAAATGACGCCGAAAGAGAAGTAGACATGCTTGAATGGTTTGCCACCGCGCCCCGGCGCATCCTTGCCTTGGTCAGCGCCACCTGTGTGGCCATGCTGGCCTTTGGTCTGTATCTGCAACATGTGGTGGGCCTGGAGCCATGCCCGATGTGCATCGTGCAGCGCTATGCGCTGATTGCCGTTGCGGTATTCACTGCCCTGGCAAGCGCCAGAAGCTCAAAAGGCTGGTGGATGAGCTTTGGCCTGCTGGCGCTGCTCATGAGCGGTTTTGGTGCCTTTGTCGCCGCACGCCAAAGCTGGTTGCAGTGGTACCCGCCCGAGTTCGCCACCTGCGGCCGCGACTTCTACGGCATGATCGAGAACTACTCCATCAGTCGCGCTGTCCCCATGATCTTCCGTGGCTCGGGCGACTGCGCAGCGGTGGACTGGAGCTTTCTGGGCGGCTCGATTGCCAACTGGTCGTTTGTCTGCTTTGCCGTGTTCTCTGTGGTCTTGCTGCTGTTGCTGCTCAAGGGGCAGCGCAAGTAAGCCATGCCTCGCGATCTGAAGGCGAGGCATCGCCTTCAACACGATCTGGCGCCCTGCAGGGGCGCTTTTTCATGCCCAAAAACTTGAGGTTTGATGCTGAGTGCTTGCCAGAACGCCGCTTTTATTTTTTAACTCTTCAGAAGTTACCAAACCAAAAAGCCAAGCCCCTACAGCGCGAACTGTAGGGGCTTGGCTTTTTTTTTCGGAAATTTGGGCGGAATCAGGCTGAAGCCCAATCCAATAAAGCGCAACAAGCTATCTATTTGAGAGTGTGTCGCTCCAGTTTATAGCGATGCGCTAGCCTGCGAGCCCTGATCTCGATCAGGCTGCCGTAGGCGGTACGTAGCCCTGGGCGGCATCTGCGCCGCCGCCGAAGAAATGGTTCTCCATCTGGCGGGCCAGGTACTGGCGAGCGCGTGCATCGGCCAGATTCAGGCGGTTTTCATTGACCAGCATGGTCTGGTGCTTGAGCCAGTCGGCCCAGGCCTGCTTGCTCACGCTTTCATAAATTCGCTTGCCCAACTCACCGGGATAGGGAGGAAAGTCCAGGCCATCAGCGTCAACGCCGAGCTTGATGCAGTGAACGGTACGTGCCATGAATGGGGTCCTTGTTGGTGATTCAGATGTTTGAGTAATAACAAACTGAAATCTTATTGGTTTGAGTTTTAAGTCTGCGGATGAAGAATGCAAAGCAACGAGGGATGCCCGCGTTGTTCACTCACTTAAAGAACACAGACTCATGAAAAATCGCCGTCACTTTATCAAGTTTCCTCTGGCTGCCAGTCTTGCTCTGGGCTTGACCTTGTCCGCTTTGCCTGCATTGCCCGCTTTGGCGCAAGGAAGTGCCCAGCTGCTCAATGTCTCCTATGACCCGACACGTGAGCTGTACGTGCAATACAACCAGGCTTTCAGCAAGCACTGGAAGGCGGAAAAAGGCCAGGACGTCACCACCAAGCAATCGCATGGCGGCTCGGGCAAGCAGGCGCGTTCCATCATTGATGGCATTGAGGCCGATGTGGCCACACTGGCTCTGGCCGGCGATATCGATGCTCTGGTCAAGAACGGCAATGTCAAGGCCGATTGGCAAAAGCGCCTGCCGCACAACAGCGCGCCTTACAACTCCACCATCGTGTTTCTGGTGAAAAAGGGCAACCCCAAGGGCATCAAGGACTGGGATGACCTGGTCAAGCCCGGTGTGCAGGTGATCACGCCCAACCCCAAGACCTCGGGCGGTGCCCGTTGGAACTATCTGGCGGCCTGGGAATTTGCCAAGCGCAAATACGGCGGCGATGCACAGGCCAAGGACTTCATCACCAAGCTCTACAAGAACGTACCCGTGCTGGATACCGGTGCGCGTGGCTCCACCGTGACTTTTGTGCAGCGCGGCCTGGGTGATGTGCTGCTGGCCTGGGAGAACGAAGCCTATCTGGCGCTCAAGGAGTTTGGCGCCGAGAAATTCCAGATCATCGCCCCTTCGTTGTCCATCCTGGCTGAGCCTTCGGTGGCCGTGGTTGACAAGGTGGTGGACAAAAAGGGCACGCGTACCGTGGCCGAGGCTTACCTCAAGTATCTGTACTCCGAAGAAGCCCAGCGCATCGCCGGCAAGAACTTCTACCGCCCCACCGATACCAAGGTGGCGAGCGAATTTGCCGGCCAGTTCCCCAAGCTGGAACTGTTCACCATCGACAAGGCCTTTGGCGGCTGGGCGGCGGCAGACAAGGCCCACTTTGCCGACGGCGGCAGCTTTGACCAGATCTACGTCAACAAGTAAGCACAGCGCGGCGGGCCGGCCCGCCGCACCAGATCACAGCAAACACAGGAGCGGGTAATGAGCAATTTCTGGAGCCGTCTGGGGCAGTCGTTTTTGAGCGCAGGAGCTATGAATGCCCGCCAGCCGTTGCTGGCGTGGGAGGCTTCGTGGGATGAAGCCGAAGCACTGATTGCCAGCGGCAAGCTGTGGCCTAAGCCACCGCAAATCCCGGCCGGGAGCAGGACGCCGGACGAGTCCCCCAGCACGGTGCGACAGTCTTAGAGGCAGCAACACAACCCCTGATATGTCGCAGCGAAGTCTTGCCGTACCTTGAAACGCAAATCTACGATTTTCTGGACCCCGCTAACAGCTCTTAACGCACCCACAAAGATAAAGCCAAGCCATGTCGATTTTGCTGATTGCCGGTAGCCCTACACAGCCTTCACGCTCCACCGCGCTGCTACAAGCGACGGCTCAGCGCCTGCATGCCCACGGGCTGAGCACCGAGCCCTTGCTGCAGCTGTCCAGGCTAGACCCCGTGGCCTTGCTTGGTGCCCAGTTCGACGCGGCCGAAATTCGAGAGGCCACGGCCCGCATCGCCCAGGCCGATGCCATCGTGGTGGCCACGCCGGTTTACAAGGCAGCCTATAGCGGTTTGCTCAAGGTCTTTCTCGATGTGTTGCCCCAAACCGCGCTCAAGGGCAAGCTGGTCCTACCGCTGGCCACGGGCGGCAGCCCCCACCACATGCTGGCACTGGACTATGCCTTGCGCCCCGTGCTGCAGTCCCTAGGTGCGCGCCACATCTTGCCCGGCATTTACGCCACCGACCAGGGCGTGCCGTTGTTGCCCGAAGGTGGCTACGGCATTGCTCCCGATATCGCCGAGCGCGTGGAGGATGCGGCCCATTTGCTGGCCACCGATTTGCGCCGTGCCCGCTTGCAAGAGTCGCTGTACCGCGCCGCCGAATTTGAAGACATCGCTTTTGCCGATGTGCGATGTAGCGTCTGAAATCAAGCGCTCAGCTCGTGTGAGCTGAGGCCTTCCCAGCAGTCCTGATGTTTTGAGTCCGACGCCTGAAGGCCCGGGTTCCGGCTGCTGCATTCCTCTCCAAGATATTCCTGAATTGATAGCAGTCTGCGCGCTGTGAATGTGGGCTTGCGCCCGATTTTCCTGAAAACCTTCGCCAACGACAGACGGCAAGAACCCAAGACCTACATCATGAGCAAGCCATTGTTTCCCTCCGAACCGGCCAAGGCCGCCATTTCTCAAACCACACGCCGCCAGTGGCTGGCGCGCACCGCTGGAGTCGCAGCGCTGGCTGCATCGGGCTCGCTCTGGGCCCAGCAAGCCGGTCAGGGCGCTGCCCAGGGCCAGCGCGTGTTGCGCGTCGGTCACCAAAAAGGCTGGCTGTCCATTCTCAAGAACCGCGGCACGCTGGAAAAGCGTTTGAGTCCGCTGGGCGTGGCCGTGCGCTGGGTGGAGTTCAATGCCGGTCCGGTGCAACTGGAGGCACTGAACGTAGGTTCCATCGACTTTGGCGATGTGGGCGAGGCCCCACCCATTTTTGCCCAGGCCGCCGGAGCCCCTTTGGTCTACGCCGGCGCCACCGTGGCCAGACCCGGGCTGGAGGCGGTGATCGTGCCAAAGAACTCGGCCATTCGCAGCGTGGCCGACCTCAAAGGCAAGCGCATTGCCTATAACAAGGGCTCCAACGTTCATTACTTCCTGGTCAAGCTGCTGGAAAAGCACGGCCTGAAGTACGGCGATGTGCAGTCTGTCTTCCTGGCACCGGCCGATGCACGTGCGGCGTTTGAAAAAGGCGCGGTCGATGCCTGGGTCATCTGGGACCCCTTTCTGGCCGCAGCCCAGAAATCGCTGGATGCCCGCCTGCTTGCCGATGCCAAGGGCGTGGCCAACAACCGGGCCTACTACTTCACCTCGCGTGATTTCGCCACGCGCAATGCCGATGTGCTGCGCATTGCCATTGAGGAAATTGCCGTGATTGACGCCTGGGCCTCCAAGAACAAGAGTGCGGCGGCGGCCGAGCTGTCCCAGATTCTGGGTCTGGATTCCGCGGTGACCGAGTTGTACCTGAGCCGCACGGAGTTCGGCACCAAGGCTGTGAATTCCGAAATTCTGGCCGAGCAGCAAAAGATTGCCGACACCTTCTTCGATCTCAAGCTGATTCCCAAAAAGCTCAATCTGCTGCATGCCGCGCCGATCGATCTGGTGGCCGGTCGTTGAGACCTAGCAAGACAGGACATCCATCATGAGTTCTTCATTGTCTCGCCCCCGTTTCAATCGGGGCCGCCGTCAGGCACTGCAGCTGCTGGGCACCACGGCCTTCAGCTGGACGCTGGCCGCCCATTACGCCAACGCGCAGGGCACGCCCGTCAGCGGCGCACCGGCTCAGCTGCGCATCGGCTACCAGAAATCCGCCGTGAATCTGGTGGTGCTCAAGCAGCATGGCGTGCTGGAAAAGCGCTTTCCCCAGACGCAGATCAACTGGTTGGAGTTTCCAGCCGGCCCCCAGTTGCTGGAAGCCTTGTCTGTAGGCAGTCTGGATTTTGGTCTCACCGGCGACTCGCCGCCGGTGTTTGCACAGGCTGCCGGCAAGGATTTGCGTTATGTGGGCGCCGAGCCGTCCAAGCCCGAAAGCTCGGCAATTTTGGTGCAGGCCGACTCGCCGCTGCAAACGCTGGCCGATCTCAAGGGCAAGAAGGTCGCGCTGCAAAAAGGCTCGAGCGCCCACTATCTGCTGGTGCGCGCTCTGGACAAGGCCGGCATTGCCTGGGCCGATATCCAGCCCGTGTATCTGGCGCCGGCCGATGCACGCGCGGCGTTCGAGCGCAAAAGCGTGGATGCCTGGGCCATCTGGGACCCTTATTACGCGGCCACCGAGATCAGCATCCGCCCGCGCGTGCTGACCAATGGCGAAGGACTGTCGGGCAACAACGCCTTTTATCTGTCTTCCAAAGGGCTGGTGGAGCGCCATCCCCAGGTCATCAGGGCCTTGTTCGACGAACTGACCCGCGCCGATCAACTGGTGCAGACCACCCGCAAGGAAGTGGTGCAGCTGGTGGCCGCTTTCAGCGGGCTGGAGGCTAATGTGGTCAACCGCTTCATCGGTCGTCGGCCCAGCTCGCCCACCACCTTGCTCAGCCCGGCCATCGTGGCCGATCAGCAGCGTGTGGCCGATGCTTTTTTTCGTCTGGGCGTGATTCCGCGTCAGGTGCGGGTGGCTGACATTGTCTGGCAACCCACCGCTGAGCAATACGCCAAATACGCCCAGCTCAATTCCTCCGCCCCCAGCGTGGCCGCCAAGATTTAAGGACATTCGATCATGCAAGTTTTCTGGTTCATTCCTACCCACGGTGACGCCCGCTATCTGGGCACCGGCGAGGGCGCCCGCCAGCTCAGTCACGACTATGTGAAGCAGGTGGCCATCGCCGCAGACAGCCTGGGCTACGAGGGCGTGCTGATTCCCACCGGCCGCTCCTGCGAAGACCCCTGGGTGGTCGCCTCCAGCCTGATTGCCGTCACCAAGCGCCTGAAGTTTCTGGTGGCCGTGCGCCCCGGTCTGCATCAGCCTAGTCTGGCCGCGCGCATGGCGGCCAGTTTTGACCGGCTCTCGGGCGGTCGTCTGCTGATCAATCTGGTCACCGGCGGCGATCAGGCCGAGCTGGAGGGCGACGGCGTGTTTCTGGATCACGCCACGCGTTATGAGCAATCGGCAGAGTTCATCAAGATCTGGCGCGAGATTCTGGAACGCAGCCATGAAGGAAAGTCGCTGGATTTTGAAGGCCAGCATCTGCAGGTCAAGGGCGCCAAGTTGCTGTTCCCGCCGCTGCAAAAACCGTATCCGCCCGTGTACTTCGGTGGCTCTTCGCCGGCGGCCCATGACCTGGCTGCAGAGCAGGTCGACGCCTATCTGACCTGGGGCGAGCCGCCTGCCGAAGTGGCCAAGAAGCTGGCCGATGTGCGAGCGAAAGCCGAGCGTCTGGGCCGCAAAGTCAAATTCGGCATTCGCCTGCATGTGATCGTGCGTGAGACCGATGAAGAAGCCTGGGCCGACGCCGAGCGACTGATCAGCCGCCTCAAGGACGAGACCGTGGTACAGGCCCAGGCCGCATTTGCACGCATGGATTCCGAAGGCCAGCGCCGTATGGCGGCCCTGCACGCCGGCGGCAGCAAGCGCAGCCGCGCCGACCTGGAAATCAGTCCCAACCTCTGGGCCGGCGTGGGCCTGGTGCGTGGCGGTGCTGGCACGGCGCTGGTGGGCAGCGCGCAGACGGTGGCAGACCGCATCAAGGAGTACGCCGATCTGGGCATAGACACTTTTGTGCTCTCGGGCTATCCGCATCTGGAGGAAGCCTATCGCTTTGCCGAACTGGTCTTCCCGCTGCTGCCGGTGAACGTACAGCAAAAACTGGGGGGCGGCAATCCCAGCGGCCCCTTTGGCGAGACCGTGGCCAATCTGTACTCGCCGGGCGTCGATGCGCCGGGCGTCCGCGATCAGGTTCGCGACCAGGTCCGTGTTTCGCAAAGCTAAAGGAGCAGGCATGAGCGATGTTCAAACTCTGGCTTTGAAACCTGTAGCCCAGGCGGTGCCCCGGCTGGAGCTGTTTGCCCGTCAGGTTGGCTTACGGCTGCTGCCCTGGCTGGTGCCGCTGCTGCTGATAGCCGCATGGCAGGCCGCCTCGGCCTATGGCTGGCTCTCCACGCGGGTACTGCCCGCGCCGCTGGATGTGCTGCGCGCGGCCTGGACGCTGGCTGAGTCGGGCGAGCTGTGGACGCACGTCAAGGTCAGCGCCGGGCGCGCCTTGCTGGGCCTGGCGATTGGCGGCAGCCTGGGTTTGCTGCTGGGCCTGTTCACGGGCTCGCTGCGCTGGGCCGAGACGCTGCTCGACTCCACGATTCAGATGGTGCGCAACATCCCGGCGCTAGCCCTGATTCCGCTGGTGATCCTGTGGTTTGGCATTGATGAATCGGCCAAGCTGTTTCTGATCAGCATCTCGGTGTTCTTTCCCATCTATCTCAACACTTTTCACGGCATCCGCAATGTGGATCCGGGCCTGATCGAGATGGGCAAGAGCTACGGCCTGACCCGCTGGCAGCTGTACCGCGACATCGTGCTGCCGGGAGCGCTGTCCTCGATTCTCGTGGGCCTGCGTTTCTCTCTGGGGTTGATGTGGGTGATTCTCATCGTGGCCGAAACCATCTCGGCCCAGGCAGGCATTGGCTATCTGACCATGAATGCCCGGGAGTTTTTGCAGACCGATGTGGTACTGGTAGGAATTTTGCTCTACGCCTTGCTGGGCAAGCTGGCTGATCTGTTTGCCCGGTCGCTGGAACGCTGGTGGCTGCGTTGGCATCCGGGGTATCAGTGATCACCCCCTGAGGGGGACGACGCCTTCGCCGCGAGGCGGCTCTTGCTTGGCGTCTCTCGCAAGGAGTGGGTCGGTTTGAGCTTGATGAGAAAAATTTGAGGAGCTTGTGATGAGCAATTTGTGGAGTCGTTTGACGCAGTCGCTGACCAGTGTCGGCGCCTTGAATGTGCGTCAGCCACTGGTGGCCTGGGAGTCCTCGTGGGACGAGGCCGAGGCCTTGCAGGCAAGTGGCCTGCTGTGGCGCAAGTCGAAAGATGCAGAGCCAGCGGAGGCCGACCGTGTGAAGCTGCAAGGTGTGCATTTGCAGACGCAGCAGCTGACCAAGCGCTATGGCGAACGTGAAGTCCTGAAGCAGGTGCAGCTTGATGCGCGGCCCGGCGAATTCATCGCCATCGTGGGGCGCAGCGGCTGCGGCAAGTCCACCTTGTTGCGTCTGGTGGCGGGGCTGGAGAAATCCAGCATCGGCCAGGTGCTGATTGACGACGCGGCCGCCGACACGGCGCGGCAGGACACGCGCATCATGTTTCAGGATGCCCGCTTGCTGCCCTGGCTGCGCGTGCTGGACAACGTGATTCTGGGCCTGCCGCCATCGGCAAAGGACAAGGGCCGGGAGGTGCTGGCCCAGGTGGGTCTGGCAGATCGCGAGAACGAATGGCCTGCCAAGCTTTCCGGCGGCCAACGCCAGCGCGTGGCCTTGGCCCGGGCACTGGTGCACCAGCCGCGTCTGCTGCTGTTGGACGAGCCTCTGGGTGCACTCGACGCGCTGACGCGCATAGAGATGCACAGACTCATCGAAGGTCTGTGGCAGCGCCATGGCTTCACGGCCTTGCTGGTGACCCACGATGTGCAGGAGGCCGTGGCCCTGGCAGACCGGGTCATCCTGATTGAAGACGGGCGCATTGCGCTGGACGAACGCATTGAGCTGCCGCGGCCTCGTGTGCATGGAGATCCGCGCTTCGCGGCGCTGGAGACCCGCATTCTCGATCGCGTGCTGCAAAAGCCCGATGTGGCGCCGCCTTCGCTTCCCTCAGAACCCTGGCCCGGTGTGTCCGCATCAGGCCTGCGCTGGGCTATTTAACTTTCTTTTTCACCCTTCTCAAAGGAAACATCATGTCGATTCAAGCTATCAACGTTCGCAACCAGTTCAAAGGCAATATCAAGGAAATCATCCGTGGCGACGTGGTCTCGGAAGTGGATGTGCAAACCCCTTGGGGTATCGTCACATCGGTCATCACCACGCGCTCGGTGGATGACCTGGGCCTGGTCGTAGGCACGGAAGTCGTGGCCCTGGTCAAATCCACGGAAGTGTCGCTGGCCAAGCTTTAAGTTGTTCTCGGCGAGTCTCACCACGAGGTGATTGGCGGTCGTGCCTAGGGTACGACCGCCTTTTTTATAGCGACAGGCTTTGGCCCGATATGTCACGCAGATGGCTTCTTGAAGACAGTTGCTGCCTGCATAATCTGCTGCGCACCGGGCGAGCGTTCCCCCTGGTCCGGTCGATAAAACAGATGTTTCAAGGAGCCTTCAACCATGATCGAGAATTCAAGCAGCGCGGCGGCGAACCAGTCCGAGGTGATCGCCGAAGTGCGCTGCACGCTGGGCATGATCACGCTCAATCGCCCTCGGGCCTTGAATGCTCTTTCGCTGGGTATGGTGCGCGAGCTGCTGGCAACCCTGCTGGCCTGGCAAAAGGATGACACCATTCTGGGCGTGGCGATTCGGGGCAGCAATAAGGAAGGTGTCTTTGGCGCTTTCTGCGCTGGCGGCGATATCCGCTTTCTGCATGGCGCAGGCAGCAGCGGCAATCCGGAGCTCGAGGATTTCTTCACCGAGGAATATGCCCTCAACCATCTGATCCACAGCCTGGGCAAGCCTTATATCGCCTTCATGGATGGCATCGTCATGGGCGGCGGCATGGGTATCAGCCAGGGAGGCTCGCTGCGCATCGTGACCGAGCGCACCAAGATGGCCATGCCCGAGACGGCCATTGGCCTGTTCCCCGATGTGGGCGGTGGCTACTTTCTGTCGCGCTGCCCTGGAGCCGTGGGCGAGTGGCTGGCGCTGACCGGCGACACCATTGGCGCGGGCGATGCCGTGGCCTTCGGTCTGGCCGATGGCTGCATGCCTGCCGAGCAGCAGGCCGAGCTGTGGGAGACGCTGGCCACCACGAAATTTGCCAACGTGGAAGCACTCAATGCCGTGGTGCGCTCCCGCTTTGTGAGCATGGACGGCAAGAATACGGCGCACCGTGCCGAGATTGATGCCTGTTTTGGTCAGCCCACGGTGGCTGCCATCGAGCAGGCGCTGCAAGCGGGCAGCGACTGGGCCCGGGCCGAGGCTGCTACCTTGCGCAAGCGTTCGCCGCTGATGCTGCATGTGGTGCTGGAGCAAATCCGCCGGGCGCGAAAAATGACGCTGGCCGAGGACCTGCGCATGGAGCGCGATATGGTGCGCCACTGCTTTTATCTGCGCCCCGGTCAGAGCGAAACCCTGGAAGGCATTCGCGCTCTGGCCGTGGACAAGGACCATAACCCCCGCTGGAATCCCGCGCGAATCGAGGACGTGGGCGATGCGCAGTGGCAGGCATTCTTTGCCAGCCCCTGGCCCGCACATTCCCACCCGCTGGCTGCGCTGAAGGACTGATTTTTCGGGCAGGGCTGCTGTCCTTAAGCCTGTTGATCCGCTGATGCGCTGATCCGTAAGTTCAGCGCATCACCAGGCCGCCGTCCACCAACAACACCTGTCCCGTCATAAAGCCGCTGAGCTCCGAGGCCAGGAACAGCACCGGCCCGGCCACGTCCTCTGGTCTGGCCAGGCGTCTGAGCGGCGTGGCCGCCATCAGTGACTCGCGAAACGATTCCTTGGTGTTTTGCGTGCCCTGTGTGGGATAGACCAGACCCGGTGCCACGCAGTTGACGCGTATCCCCATAGGCCCGAGCTCGCAGGCCAGATTGCGGCTGAAGGACACCAGCGATGCCTTGGCCGTGGTGTAGTCGTGATAAGGCACGACCGGGTGCTCCACCAGATTGCTGACGATATTGACGATGCTGCCCTGTGCGCGCTGGCGCATCTGCGGCAGTACCGCGCGGCAGACGTTGAAGGCCGCGCCCGCGGCGCCGTCGAACTGGGCCTGATAGTCGCTCCATTCCAGATCGTCGAAGCGCTTGCGCCGCTCGGGGTCGAAAGCATAGGGTCTGAAGGCGTTGTTGACCACGATGTCTATGGCCCCGGCCTCGCGGACGATGCCGTCCACCATGGACTGGACGTCGGGTTGCGAGCCCACGTCGGCCTTGACGGCCCAGGCATCGCCGCCCATGTCCTGGCCAGCTGCCTGGCAGGCCGCCACCGTGCTGGCGGCGGCTTCATCGTTGGACAGGTAGTTGACCGCCACGGTCGCGCCCTGGCGCGCCAGCGCCGTGGCAATGGCCGCGCCTATGCCCCGGCCGGCACCCGTGACCAGTGCCACCTTGCCGCGCAGATTCATTCCAGAAGCTTGATGCATTTCAATTTTCCATTGTGCTGATATGTCGCTCGCAGACCTTCAAGCTGGCGCGGGCCAAGTGCGAGACACCGAGGAAGGGCCGCCCCGCACCGAGGGCGTCGTCCCCCTCGGGGGGAAGCCGCGTAGCGACTCAGGGGTGAACTACAGCAAGCTGGTATTGACGACGTCCGAGACCTTGATCTGGCGCTGTACCAGGCCCAGAGCGCGGTAGGCATCGGCCCCTTTTTGCAGGGCGGCGATATCGAAGCTGCCCAGGGGCTTGCCAGCCTGTACCGGCTGCGAGGACGCATTGCGCAGGCGGATCACGTCGAGGTTGATGTCGCGCTGCGTGCCGTCGATGGCGTACTTGCCGGCCAGTGTCGCTGCCTCCTCGGGGTTGGCCATCATCCAGGCCGCGCTGTCGCGGTAGCCCTTGAGGAAGGCCTTGAACAAATCTTTCTTCTCGCGCAGCACGTCCTCGCGCACCACGAACATGTCGCTGGAGATGTTCAGGTGCTCGCGCACCTGCATCACGTTGACTTCGCCAATGCCTTTGCGCAGGCCCACGGTAAGGCCGGTATCGGTGGCTGCCGTGGCATCGACCTGGCCTTGCATCAGCGGCGCGAAGTTGAGCAGGCCGGTGACGACGATGGTCACATCCGATTCCTTGAGGCCGGCCTGGTGCAGCATCACCAGCAGATTCTGGCGCGTGCCGCTGGACAGGCTGTAGACGCCGATTTTCTTGCCCTTGAGGTCGGCCGGTTTGTGAATGCCTGCCGACTTGAGCGAGACCACGTTGAACACGTTCTGCGGATAGATGTCGTAGATGGCGACCAGCTTCTCGCCCTTGTCCAACGCCATGAAGAAGGAGCCTGGATCGGTGAAGGCCACATCGGCCTGGCCGCTGAGCATGTTGCGTATGGCATCGCCGCCGCCCGCGCCCGGCAGGTAGGCCAGCTCCAGGCCCTGGGCCTTGAAAAAGCCTTTTTCGGGCTCGACCAGAATGTTGGTGATCTCGCTGATGGGCTTGCTCCAGCCTGCCAGGCGGATCTTGCCTTGGACAGGAGCGGCCAGGCTGGTGCCCGCCAGCGTCAGGCCGGCAAGGCCGGTGAGGGCGGCACCGGCGCCAAGCAGGCTGCGGCGGGAGATGAACGGAGGCTGAATCGGTGTGTGCATGGCGCGGATCAAACAGTGGAGAAACTCAAGACTTGCCGCTTGAGCGAGAGATTGGAAAGGCGTGGGCGCGCAGCAGTCTGCGCTCCAACATCAGACAGGCCTGGTACAGCAGCAGGCCCATGGCGGCGATGATGACCAGGGCCGCGAACATCAAAGAGGTATCCATCATTCCCTGGGCGGCGATGACCACGGCGCCCAGGCCGCGGCTGGCGCCCATGAACTCGGCCACCACCGCACCGACCAGGGCCAGAACCACGGCCACGCGCAGACCCGCCAGGATGGCGGGCAGGCCCGTGGGCAGCTTCAGGCGCAGCAGCGTCTGTAGCCGTGTGGCCCCCAGCATGCGAAACAGCTGCAGCCGCTGGGCATCGACCTGCCTGAGGCCGGTTAGCGTGTTCTCCATCAGCGGGAAAAAGCAGATCAGCGCCGTGATCAGCACCGTGGGCAACATGCCAAAGCCGAACCACAGCACAAACAGCGGCGCCAGCGCCAGCTTGGGTACGACCTGGCTGACCACCACATAGGGCTTGAGCACACGCTCCAGCAATTCCCATTCGGCCAGTGCCATGCCCATCAACAGACCGGCCAGGCTGCCGGCCGCCAGGCCCAGCAGCAGGGCTTGCAGCGTTGCCAGCAGGTGCGGCCAGAAATAGCCAGAGGCCAGGCCCGTCCATAGCGACGCTGCCACCACCGAAGGCGCGGGCAGCACCAGGGCCGACAGACCCCATTGCCGCACCAGCAGCTCCCACAGGCCCAGCAAAATCAGCAGCAGGGCAGCGGCCAGCAGCCGTGCCTGAAATGGCGTGGCGCTCATAGGGCAGTCCTGTCCATGGATGCGCGCACGCGGGCGCAGTATTCGTTGAAGAGCGGACCATGGCGCATGGCCTGGGTGCGGGGCGCGGGCAGCTCAATCGTCCAGTCGTCCACAATGCGCCCGCCATGCATGAGTGCGATGCGGTCGCCCAGGTAGACGGCTTCATTGATGTCGTGGGTGACGAAGAGCACCGTGGTGCCGCGTTCGCGGCAGGTGCGCAGCAGATCGTCCTGCAGCTCGGCGCGTGTGATGGCGTCCAGGGCGGCAAAAGGCTCATCCAGCAGCAATAGCGGTGGTGCAAGAATCAGCGCCCGTGCCAGCGCCGCACGGCTTTGCTGGCCGCCAGAGAGCTGGCGTGGATGTTGCTGTGCATGGCTTGCCAGTCCCAGTTGATTCAGTAGCTGCAGCGCGTGCTGCCTGTCCTGTGGTGTGGGTTTGCGTTGCAACGAAACAGGCAGCAGCACATTGTCCAGCACTGTCAGCCAATCGAGCAGCGTGGGGGCCTGGAACATAAAGCCCACTTGCGGCCCGGGTGCGGCCAACTCGCCCCCACGTTCGCGATCATGCAACACGATGCGGCCCGATTGCGGTCTGAGCAGGCCTGCCGCCAGCTTGAGCAGCGTGGTCTTGCCGCAGCCGCTGCGGCCCAGCAGGCAGTGAATTTCGCCGGCTTGCATGCGCCAGTCCACACCGTCCACTACTGGGGCGTGGCCGGGATAGGTGAAGACCGCTCGTTCGATATCGAGAAATGCCATGGCCTCAGTCCGAATAGGGCGCCAGCGGCTGGGCCGCTGTTTCGGCCGACTGCTCGATCTCGGTCATGCGCACCAGGTCGATCAGATTGAAGCGCCCGTCATGGTGCCAGCCGGCCTCGGGCATGCTCATGGAACCTATGGCACTGATGCGCGTAACGCCGGCGGCGCCCAGCAGGCCGGCCAGCCGGTATAGCTGCTCGGGTGTGGCGGCAATGCCGGCGGTCTGCAGGAATTCGCGCTGCGCGGCAACCACGGGGACCGCGGCATCCAGGTTGTCCACGCCGACCACGGCAATCGTGCGGTATAGGGCCGTGGGCGTCAGCGGCTGCAGGCCGTCGCTATAGGCCACGCTCCAGGGAGCATCCACCGGCCCCAGCAGCTGCTGCTCGTCACCTGCCCATTCCACGCTCTGCTGCCATTTGGCAACGGCCGTGCCTTCCTCCAGCGCCAGGGGGCGGCGCGCAAAGCGGCGCTGCAGATTGGCCAGCTCGGCCGCCAGATAGTCGGCAAAGGCGCGCGGGCTCACGGAGGCGCCACGCTCCACATAAAAGACATGGGGCGAGTAGCAGCCTTGCTGGTCGTAGCGCATCACGTCCCAGGCGGCGAGGCGGGCCGTAGCGGGAGCTTTGAGCGTATCCATTGCGGCCGCGCCGATCAGGCCAAAGCCCAGCTTGTGGCCATGGGGCAGAAAGCGGGTGGTCACGGGCAGGCGCCGGCGCAGCGCATCCAGCGTCTGATTGCCGCCATAGGCCAACACCGTATCAGCGCGCTCGTACAAGGTGCTGGCTTCCTCTGTGCCCGCGCCGCGCCACCACACCACGGCCAGACAATCGGCCAACGGCGGATGGACTTCGGCCAGCAGCCGTGCAAACCAGCCTGCGAACAGCGGCTCGGCACTGGCCAGCTTGCCTATGCTGGGGGCCTTGACCAGCAGGCCGCAGACCAGGCTCCACAGCGACAGCGCAGGCACGTTGCCCGCCCAGCTGTGCACCAGCAGATCAGGCCCGAAGGCCCGTACGGCTCCGCCCTTGGCTGCGGGCTGGAAACCGTCCAGCACGGCGGGATTGGCAAAGTCCTCGGCCACAAAGCGCCGCAGCTGCGCGGCGCGGAAGGTCTTGAAATAGCCGGTCAGTCCCAGCCGCACCATGTCCGCGTCGTAGCCGCTGACCACGGGCAGCCAGGCTTCGGCCTGTTGGCGATACGGATCATTGCGGTCAAGCAGGCGCGCAATGGCTTGGTCGATCACGGCGATGATCTCGGCCACCGTCATGACTCGCAGATGGCAGTCTGCCGCCTGCCGCACCCGATCCGCCAGCGCCCGCATCTGGGCGGCGCTCAGCACGGGAACAGAGACTTCCAGCCTCAGGTCCTCGCGTTCAAAGGGCAGCAGCTGCCATTGAACCTCGTCGTCGCGTAAGCCGGGCAGATAGCCGGCCGTGATCCGCTCGATCTTCATGCGGCAGCAGCTTTCACAAATTCCTCTACGGCCAGTGAACAGCCTTTGGCGGCCGCACCCTCGGCACGGCCCAGCAGCAGAAAACCACCCTCGGCCCACAGGCCCACGTCCTCGGTCAGGATGGTGGTGACGGCGTTGTAGTTGGCCAGGTCGCAGTGCACGAGAATGCCGCGCTCGCCGGGTGCCACGTTGCGGCCGGTGACGGGCTCGACCAGGCGCGAGCGTATCCAGTGCGGCCCCGATTTGACCGAGGGCAGCACGGTGTTGCCGTCGTCATAGAACTGCGTGCTCAGCTC
The DNA here is from genome assembly GCF_965139575.1 of Comamonas aquatilis. Lineage (NCBI taxonomy): Bacteria > Pseudomonadati > Pseudomonadota > Betaproteobacteria > Burkholderiales > Comamonadaceae > Comamonas > Comamonas aquatilis. The sequence goes on from NZ_CBCSIW010000008.1 coordinate 135,139, forward strand.
GGTCATGCCATACATATTGATGCAGTAACTGCGCGGCACGCCCAGCAATTGGGACAGGTCGGCATAGAACTCCTCCAGCGGCAGCTCGCGCGACTGGCCTTTGTAGCCGCCCGTATCGAGGATGCGGCTGCCCGCCGGCAAGCGAAAACTGCGACCCTGGGCGCGCAGAGCATCCATCACATGCACCAAGCTGAAGCTGGCACCCAGCAGTGCGTAGGGGCGGCCCGTACGTTCGGATTCCTCCAGAGCCGCGCACAGCGCCGGCATGTCCAGCCCCTCAGGACCCAGAAAATAGCGGCTGTCAGGCGTGCCGAACTCAGACTTGGCCAGCGCCAGGTAATGCGCCAGAGAGGAGTTGGGCATGGTCTGCTCGTCGGGGAAAAGAATGCCCATAGGCAGACGCTCCGTTCCTTGCATGAAGCGCTGTGCGAAGTTGCGCGTCATCGACAGGTCGTAGACGTCGAGCTGGGGGTGGAAGTGGCGGCCGCGCGCAGCCCGACCCGTGGTGCCGCTGGTCATGAACACGCGCTCGGTGGGCGAGGCGGGCTCGCTGCGCAGCTCCATGGCCTTGAAAGCATCAATGGGCACGGCCGGAATATCGCTCCAGGTCTTCACATTGCGCAGCGTGGCACCGCGCCGCTGGCAGAAGCTGCGAAACGGCGCATTGGATTCGAACTGATAGGCAAACAGCCGCAGGGCGAGCTGGTCGAACTGGTCGTCGGTGCAGCCATCCATGGCAATGAATGAGAGCAGGTCTGCGACCAGCGAGGCGGCCTTGTCCATGGAATTCCTTCGAGAGCTGGGACATGATGCTCCGAAGGCCCCTGGCTGTGCCGCAAGCAGGTGCGGTCACGTCAGGATGCAAGCTCTTCTTCCGCCGGAATGACCCGGATCAAGTTCTCGGGTGTGGATCTCAGCACAGCAGTGCACCCCGGAGCGGAGGGCCATTTTACCGCAGTTGCGCTGACGCCGCCGTGTACGGCGGCAAGCGCCCGAATGTCGGTCTGGCTAGGCGGGGCCGCTTTGGGCCAGCGCCTGTGCCAGCAGGGCAATCGAGCGTGGCGCGCAGCCCTCGGCATCGTTGCTGATGGTCACAAAGGCGGGCTGGCCGGCACCCGTAATGCCCTGGATGGTGCGCGCCAGCAGGGTGCGGGTATGCAGGTCCTCGGAGCGGATTTCGTTGAAAGGCTCATGTTTTTTCTGCGCATCGGCGTAGCCATAGGCGCCGAAGACGCGGTTCAGGTTCCAGCGACAGACCAGGGGGCCGGGCCACAGGGCGCGCAGCGTGGGTAGCTGCTGCTCTATGGGCGGCATCTTGCCGTGCAGCCCCAGGCAGAAGGTGGCTCCGTGGGCCTTGAGTGTGGAGGCCAGTGCAGGGCCCAACAATTCGGGGTCGCGCACTTCCACGGCCACGATGACTTGCGGCCGCGCGGCCAGTGCCTGGCGCACGGCAGCCAGCATGACCCCCAGTTTCTCCAGCAACGCGCCGGGGCGGCTGAGCCAGCTCCAGGGCAGGGGGCTGAGCTGAAAGACCAGCACGCCCAGCTTTTCACCCAGACCTTCCAGCGTGGGCTCCACGAAACACTCCACGGCCAGGCGCGGGTCCAGAAAGGCCGGGTTGCTCTGGTGGGGCTTGCCGTCCTCGCTGCGAACCTGGGCATCGGTGACTCCGGCCGGACATTTGACGACAAAGCGGAAACCGGCATCGACCTGGGCCGCAAAAGCCGCGTATTGGCTGGCCGTCAGCGGGCGCCAGAAGGTGCGGTCTACGCAAACGGTGCGCAGCAGCGGGTGCTGGTGATAGGCGGTGAGCCCTTTTTTGGACAGCACGCTGGCGTCATAAGCTCCGTCCCAGACCAGTTCATCCCAGCCGGGATAGGACCAGGTGGATACGCCCATGCGCAGGCCCGCAGGCAGTTGGGCCGCCAGCTCTGCCAGCTGCAAAGCGCCGGGCGCGAGCGCTACACCGCCGGATTTACCCGCTGTTTTGGGAGCCTGTTTGGCATCGGCCTGTCCGGGAGACAAGCGCGATGCGGCTATGCCGGGCGCGGGCTGGCGCTCTGGTGGACTGGCATCGGCAAACAAGTCATCCTGGACAGAGTCGGGCATGGTGAGTCTGATTTTAATGAAATAGGCCTCAAGTCCATAGTGAGAAAGCGTGAGTAGCTATGAAATGCATAGTTTTTTCGTTTCTGTTGCACTTCAGCCGGCTTGCATGAGCAGAGGGGCGGAATGCCTATGGCACACTCATTGGCTTTCTGGGTTGAACGCCATGGGGCGGGTATCAAATGCAAAAAATCATTGGTCAGATTGCCGAAGAACTGAATGTCAAGCCGCAGCAGGTGAGTGCAGCGGTGGAGTTGCTCGATGGCGGTGCCACGGTTCCGTTTGTTGCCCGCTACCGCAAGGAAGCGACGGGCGGCCTGGACGATACGCAGCTGCGTACGCTGGACGAACGCCTGAGCTATCTACGCGAGCTGGCTGATCGCCGTGAGACGGTGCTCAAAGCCATTGACGAGCAAGGCAAGCTGACTGACGCATTGCGTCTGGCCATTGCCACCGCTCCCACCAAGCAGGAGCTGGAAGACATTTACCTGCCTTTCAAGCAAAAGCGCCGCACCAAGGGCCAGATTGCCAAGGAATTCGGTATCGAGCCGCTGGCCGACAAGCTGTTTGCCGACCCTACGCTGGATCCGCACAAGGAGGCCGAAGCCTTCTGCCAACCCGCTACCACCTTGGATGACGGCAAGCCGGGCCCGGATTTCTCGAACACGTTTGCCGTGCTGGACGGCGTGCGCGACATCCTGTCCGAGCGCTGGGCCGAAGACCCGGCGCTGGTGCAGAAGCTGCGCGAGTGGCTGTGGGAGGAGGGCCTGATCCGCTCCAAGAAGGTGGAGGCCAAGAACGAGGACGATCCCGAAGTCTCCAAGTTTCGCGACTATTTCGAATATGACGAGCCCATCGGCCGCGTGCCCTCGCACCGTGCTCTGGCCGTGTTCCGCGGCCGGGCGCTGGAGATTCTGGAAGCCAAGCTGGTTCAGCCGCTGGAACCAGAACCCGGCCAACCCAGTCTCGCCGAAGGCAAGATTGCCCTGCATCTGGGCTGGAGCCATGCCAAACGCGCATCGGACGACCTGCTGCGTAAATGCGTGGCCTGGACCTGGCGCGTGAAGCTGAGCCTGTCCACCGAGCGCGATTTGTTCAGCCGCCTGCGTGAAGACGCTGAAAAGGTGGCCATCAAGGTGTTTGGCGACAATCTGCGTGATCTGCTGTTGGCAGCGCCTGCCGGCCAGCGTGCGGTGATCGGCCTGGACCCCGGCATTCGCACGGGCGTGAAAGTGGCCGTGGTGGACAGCACGGGCAAGTTGGTGGATACCACCACCATCTACCCGCACGAGCCGCGCCGCGACTGGGATGGTTCCTTGGCCGTGTTGGCCAAGCTGGTGGAAAAGCACGGCATCAACCTGATTGCCATCGGCAACGGCACGGCCAGCCGGGAAACGGACAAGCTGGCGGCCGATCTGATCAAGATCGCAGAAAAAGCCGACAAGAAGATCGAGAAGGTGGTGGTCAGCGAAGCCGGTGCCTCGGTGTATTCGGCCAGTGAATTTGCGGCGCTGGAAATGCCCGATATCGACGTAAGCCTGCGCGGTGCGGCATCGATTGCGCGCCGCCTGCAAGACCCGCTGGCCGAGCTGGTCAAGATCGACCCCAAGAGCATTGGCGTGGGCCAGTACCAGCACGATGTGAATCAGAGCGAGCTGGCCCGCCAGCTCGATGCCGTGGTGGAAGACTGTGTGAATTCCGTGGGCGTGGACCTGAATACGGCTTCGGCCCCGCTGCTCAACCGCGTCTCCGGCCTTTCCGGCTCGGTTGCCAAGTCGGTGGTGCGCTGGCGTGATGCCAATGGTTCCTTCAAGAATCGCAAGCAGCTGATGGAGGTGGCCGGCCTGGGTGCCAAGACCTTCGAGCAAGCCGCAGGCTTTTTGCGCATTCGCGGCGGTGACAATCCGCTGGATATGACGGGTGTTCACCCTGAAACCTATGCGGTGGTCGAGCAGATCATTGTCTCCACCGGCAAGGCCGTGGACCAGTTGATGGGCCGTGGCGAGTTGCTCAAGACCTTGAAGCCCGAGCAATTTGCCAGCGAGAAATTCGGTGCTGTCACCATCAAGGACATTCTGGGCGAACTGGAAAAGCCGGGCCGCGACCCGCGCCCGGACTTTGTGGTGGCCCGCTTCAACGAGGGCGTGGACGACATCAAGGACTTGAAGGAAGGCATGACGCTGGAAGGCACGGTGAGCAACGTGGCCCAGTTTGGTGCTTTTGTGGATCTGGGCGTGCACCAGGACGGCTTGGTTCATGTGAGCCAGATGAGCCACAAGTTCATCGAGGATGCGCGCGAAGTAGTCAAGACCGGCCAGATCGTCAAGGTCAAGGTGCTGGAGGTGGACGTGGCGCGCAAGCGCATCAGCCTGACCATGAAGCTGGATGCCGCACCTGCACGCAGGGATGGACCGCGTGACAACCGGTTCGAGAGCGCCGGCCGAGGCCAGGGCCAACAGCGCGGCGGCTATACCCAAGCCCAGCGTAGCAATGAGGCAACACAGCAAAACGCCATGTCATCCGCTTTTGCCAAGTTGCAGAGCTTGAAGAAGTAAGCTCTGGTGGTCGCACCAGTCCATCCACACAGCTTGCCTCAAACGCTACGGAAATCATGAGTCTGTCACGTCCCATGGATCTGGCAGCCTTGCTCAGCTTGCCAGCTTCGCTGCCCAGCCAGCCCCGCACAGTGGCTTTGCTGGCCAGCGAGCTGCGCAAACCTGAGCCCAGCCTTCGTCGACTCTGCCAGCTGTTTTCCACCGATCCGGCCTTGGCCGCGTCGGTTCTGGAGTCGGCCAATGAAGCTGGGTTTTTGATGGGGCAGAGCGTGCCTGGTGTGCCTGAAGCCTTGGTTGTCCTGCCGCAAGCCCAGTTGCGCCAGTTGGTGCATGAGGCGTTGGCAGGCCTGGGCGGGCAGAACTTGCGTGGTTTTGATTTGCCGACTTTCTGGCGCCACAGCCTTGAGACGGCCAAGTTGGCGCGCACGCTGGCTACCACGGTCCAGAGCCACGGATCGGCGGCATATGCATTGGGCTTGCTTCACGGTCTGGGGCAGCTGCACATCCATCGCGTTGCGCCTAATCAGGCCGTCAAGGTCAGCGAACTGGTCTCGCCTTGGGATCCGCAGCGGCCGCTGCTGGAGTCGCAACTGTGCGGCTATGCATTCAGCCTTGTGACTGCCGGGCTGGCGCAGTCCTGGCATTTGCCTCCATTCATGGTGGATGCGCTGCAGTACATGCACGCGCCGCTGTCGCAAGCCCAGTTCGAACCGTTGACCGGGGTCTTGCATCTGGCTGCATGGCGGGCCAGCACCTATATACAGCGCTGGGATGAGCGCCAGTTGGCGGTGTCATTCCCCTCCGAAGTAGGCCTGGCCTTGGGCCTGGATATCGATATGGTGCTCAGACAAGCCTCCATCGATTGGCATGCGGTAAGCGGTGTGGATGTACAGGTTTAGGCCGTGATCGATTGATCCGCGCGGCATCGGATGCGGAGGTGTAATTTGTTTATGTTGTGAAACAAATTCTTGCGTGGTGCTTACATTTAGAGTTACAAATTGCCACTGGTCGATGGAGCTGGCATCCCCGGGAATGGGGGGTGAGCCCAAAGCATCTCACTGACTTTGTATTTCCTGTGTCATATGTTTTGGACTGCGTGGTGCATGGGTTGTATCAATGGCTGCACGTTGGTCGCTAGGTGGGCACTGACTTCTTTGTCCGATAAATTTGCTTACCAATACAGCTTGTTCGCTTACATTGACATCGTAAGGAAATTGATAAAAACTATCCTTGTGTTTCTTGGAGAGTTTTACTTAATTAAAACGGTGCTCTGGGATGTTGCAGCAATCACACAGTCTGACTGGCAAGGAGAGCGTCTTGAAACCGTCCAACATCCCAGCTGACACTGGCGCCACGGCACAGCCGGTGGCCGGCGAGACCCAGGGTTCAAGCATGTGGCCGGATTTTCTTGTCGGTCAACCTGACAAGCCGGTGCGCGTGATCGTAGTGGATGACGATGTGCACATCCGCCGGGTGATGGCCCAGGAAATCATGAATGACAAGCGCACCATGGTGGTTGCCCAGGCTTCCAGTCTGCGCGAAGCCAAGAAAGTCATACGTCAGCACGAGTTTGACGTGATGCTGGTGGACCTCAATCTCGGTGACGGCAACGGGCTGGAGCTGCTGGATGTGATGAAGAGTGCCTGTCCACATGCCGAGGCTGTGGTGGTCTCGGTGGTGGAGACGGATGATCAGGTGCTCAAGGCCTTTGAATTGGGCGCTGCCGGCTATATGGTCAAGAACTCCTGGTTTGGCAATTACGCACAAGCGGTCTTGCAAGTAGCCAACGGCGGTGCTTCCATCACCCCCAATCTGGCGCGGCGTTTGCTGCAGCGATTTGACAAGACTGCGACCTCGGCAGACGCTGTGCCCCGCGCGCCTGACCCTACGCTAGACCGTCTCTCCGCGCGTGAGCGCGAGGTGCTGCGCATGGTGTCCAGCGGCTACACCAGTGCTGAAATTGGCGAACGTCTGCTGATCAGCGCCATGACAGTTAACACCCATATCAAGAATATTTACCGCAAGCTGCAAGTGCGCACCCGCGCACAGGCCGTGCGCTTTGCCTCGCTGCGCGGCTTGTTCTGAAGAGGCTCAACACCATGGCCATGCAGCCGCCAGGCGATATTTGGGTGCGTTTGCTGCTGGCTTTGCTGCATTTGGCCGTTTTGATTGCCTGGGGTGTGCAGCCGCAGGCAATGCAGTCTCCGCTGCTGCTGGCGATGACCGTGCTGGCAGTGCTGGCCACGTTTTTTTGGCTGCTTTGGCTCTTGCCTCTGGCGTATCGCAGTATTTTGTGGCGCAGAAGGCGCAGCGTGCGTCCCTCGCGCGAGGTTCAGGCCGAGCGCCGTCGCATTGCAGCGGCCTTGCACGATGGTGTGGGCAGTCAACTGGTGCAGGCCATGATGCTGCTGGACGCCACTCCCGACAACGAGCATCCCGTGCAAGCCATGCTGGAGCAATCCTTGCTGGATTTGCGCTGGATTGTGGACTCCATGGATGGTCAAGGCGATGCCTTGATCATTCGGCTGGCCCGTTTTCGCCACCGCTTGCAAGCCGTGACCGAGCGCCGTGGCATGCATCTGTACTGGGAGGTTTGGGATCCGGAATTCGATGAAGCCAGTTCGGGCCGTAGGTTGCCGGCCGGGGCCATGGCCGAGCAGATCATGGCAATCTTGCAGGAAGCAGCGAGCAATGTGCTGCAGCATTCCCAAGCGACCGAACTCTGGATCACTCTGGAGCCTTTCGATCTGGCCAGCAATAAAACACCGGGCCAGGCAGCAGTTCGAACTGCTGCTCACTCTTTTGCCCATGCGCAACTCTCGATTCGAGACAATGGCCGTGGGCTGGATGTTCAAGCCCCGTCTGCAGGTTTGGGGCTTTCCAGCATGCGCCGACGGGCTGCGGAGATAGGTGCGCAACTACAGCTACAGCCGCGAGAGGGCGGAGGCGTTTCGGTTCTCCTGTATTGGTAGCAGTAGCGCTGCTTGGTCTTGGGCGTCTTGTCGCACTCGCCGTGTGCTGGTCTGGCATTGGGCTGCACAATGGCAGGCATGAGTCATACACCTGCGCTTCGCATTTACGCTGGCCCCAAGGCCTTGGCCCATATTCGCCAGAACGGCCTGGGGCCAGACTCCATTCGCGTGATTCCTGCTGCCGCCGGCGGGCCCAAGGGCTTGATTCTGGGGCCGCTGGATCGCTTCATCTTCGGACAGTGGCTGCCGCAGTCGTCTCAAACCGTGGATCTGGTGGGCGCCTCCATCGGAGCCTGGCGCATGGCTACGGCCTGCCTGGAGCAGCCTACCGCTGCGTTGGAGCGGCTGGAGCGCGACTATATTGCCCAGCGCTTTGATCCTCCCCCTGGTCAGAAGCGAACCCCATCCTGGTTGGTGAGCGAACGCTTTGCGCAAAGCCTGCAAGACTTTTATGGCGGCCGTGTGAGCGAGGTGCTGACCCATCCCCGCTATCGCCTGCATGTGATAGCTGCGCGCGGTCACAAGCTGCTGGCCCGAGAATCCCGCTGGCGTACGCCGCTGGGCTATCTGGGCGCATTTGCCTGCAATGCGGTACGGCGGCCGGCTCTGGGCCATTGGCTGGAGCGGGTGGTTTTTTCCACGGCTGCAGGCGGCGCGCTGCACGCCATGCCTTTTGGTGCTGATGATCTGCGCACCCACCAGGTGGAACTGACCTCACGCAATTTCATGGAGGCCGTGCGGGCCAGTTGTTCCATTCCCTTTGTGCTGAAGGCCGTGCACGATATCGAGGGCGCTCCACGCGGTGCGTACTGGGATGGTGGGATTACCGACTATCACATGCATCTGGATTACGCTGCCTCGCGTGCCGGCGAGGGCATTGTGTTGTATCCGCATTTTCAGAAAGCCGTGGTGCCCGGCTGGCTGGACAAGAGCTTACGCTGGCGCCACAAGCCCAGCCACTATCTGGATTCCATGGTGGTGCTGGCTCCGGATGCCACTTGGGTGGCCGGCCTGCCGCGCGGCAAGCTGCCCGATCGCCATGATTTTCTGGATTACGGCAGCGATCACCAGGCCCGTTCCCGCGCCTGGAATGCCGCGACGGCGGCAAGTCAGCAATTGGCCGATGAATTCGCCCAGTGGCTGGACAGGCCAGACCTCGGCCGTGTGCAGCCACTTTGAGTGGATGCATGATTTACTTTTGATAGCAGGCAGCGCCCCTATTCAAAGGGTTTAATGAATTTTTCATTCATAAATGAAGACTGGGAAAGCGCGAGCAGCTCCTCTTTGTGTGAGCTGAATCACGGTGCTGACGTCCAGGGCTTGCGCCTGAGCCGAGTCGCAGCTTTTCCAGGCATGGCTACCATGTAAACCCGCTTCTGTGTCTGGCAAATCATCCATCGAGTAACGCTGATCATGTCCCAGTCTGCTACTTCCACAACCGGTGGTGAGTCCTCCGCTTCAGGCGAAGATGCGTCGGCCGTACCGGTCCAGGTCGGAGCCGTTGCGCCCGCCAAGCCGCATGCCGGGGCTCCGATTGAAGTGGAGGGCAGTGCCCCGGGTCCGCGTTCCCGCAGCGTCCCTGCCCCCTGGGGGCGCTTGGACAGGCGCGAGCTTGAATCTGCGCTGCCGGGCCTGATGCAGCTGGCCGCCATGGTCCCTGCGCTGCGCCTGCTGGCGGGGCTGATGATTGCCACGCTTGTCATCGCCGCCCTGTATTTTGGGCGCGAGCTGCTGATTCCGTTGGCGTTGGCCATGTTGTTTGGTTTTTTGCTGGACCCTGCAGTCTCGCGACTCAAGCGCTGGGGTTTGCCGCGCATGGCTTCGGCGATTGTGGTGGTCGCGATTGCGCTGGCTGCGCTGGGCGGTCTGGGCATGTATCTGGGCAGCCAGGTTCAGCAGCTCAGCACCGATTTGCCGACCTATCAATCCACCATTCGGGACAAGCTGCGCAGCCTGCGCAAAAGCGCAAACATGCCCAGCGCCTGGGATGGTGTCTTCAAAACCTACAACACGGTGGAGAAAGAAATTTCCAGACCGGAAGGCGCTGCACCACGGGTGCAAAAGGTCGAGATCCAGACGGCTCAATCCAATCCCACCACCCGTTTGCTGCAATGGCTGGGCCGTATCGCCGAGCCCGTGACCACGGCGGGCATCGTGCTGCTGTTTGTGATTTTGATTTTGCTGGACCGCGATGATTTGCGTGACCGGCTGCTGAGGCTGATGGGTGGCAATCTGCATGTGGCCACCGATGCGCTGGATGAAGCATCCCAGCGCATAGGCAAGTATCTGCGCATGCAGTTCATCGTGAATGTGAGCTATGGCGTGCCGCTGGCAGCCGGTTTGTTGCTTGTCGGCGTGCCTGGAGCCATCTTGTGGGGAGTGCTGGGGGCCATCATGCGGTTTGTGCCCTATGTGGGGCCCATGCTGTCGGCCGTGTTTCCGCTGGCGCTGGCTTTTGCCGTCGATCCCGGCTGGAATATGTTCCTGCTGACGCTGAGTCTGATTCTGCTGCTGGAGTTGATCAGCAACAACGTGATCGAGCCCTGGCTTTACGGCGCCAGCACCGGGCTTTCCACCTTGTCCATCATCGTCGCCGCCACGTTCTGGACAGCGCTTTGGGGGCCTATCGGTCTGATTCTCTCCACGCCGCTGACGGTTTGCCTACTGGTGCTGGGGCGCAATATTCCCGCGCTCAAGTTCATGGAAGTACTGCTGGGCAGCGAGCCCGTGCTGGGTCCGCAGCAAAGGCTTTACCAGCGCTTGCTGGCCGATAACGTGGATGACGCCATAGGCATGGCGCTTGATGCAGTGCAGGCCCAGTTGCCGGCCAGACCCACGCAAAAAGACAAGGCCCAGGCCGTGGGCAGTTTCTACGACGAAGTGGCGATTCCCGCGCTGCGCATCGCAACCCAGCAGCATCTGGAGTCGGCCACGGCAGAGCATCGTTTGCGTCTGTCCAGCGGCATGGATGCACTGATCGACGAGCTGCAGGATCACTATGCACCCGCTCTCTTGCCCGCAGATACGAAAGGGCTGCAGCGACGCTTGCGTATCCACTGTGCTGGCGTGCGCTGGGAGGTGGATGCCCTGGCGGCGGCCATGGTGGCCCACGCCGAAAGACTGTATGGGCATGAGGTCAGTTGCTCGGAATGGGCACTGGCTGCAGACCCTTTGCTGGCGCAGCGTAGCGCGAAAGCCGTACTGGCGGACAGCGACTGGGTGCAGAGCATGCAAACCACGGATTTGCTGGTGCTCTCCATCTTCAACCATCAGCCGCAAGGCACGGCGCGGCGCATGGTGCGCCGTATTCGTCGGTACTGGCCGCATATGCGTGTGGTCCTGGTGCTGTGGAATGCGCCTCAGGTTGCTGCAGACCCGGACTTTGCGGCGCAGTGCGGTGCTCAAGCCTGCGTGACCAGCTTGCGTGAGTTGCGGCTATGGGTGGATGCCATGCAAAGCGCAGACATGGACGAGGGCGTGATTGCCGCCCCCATCCCTGAGAACGACAGCGAGCGGGTGGAGGTTTTGCATGGCAGTGGCGTGCTGGATGCGGGCTTGACGCCGCTTTATCACGAGGCAGCGCAAAAGGCGGCCAATGCCTTCAACACCCGATGGGCGCAGATTGCCTGGGTGGATTCACAAATGGTGCTGACGCCGGGCAGTCTGTTGCCTGTGCCGTCATCTCAGGCGCTGAATGCTGCAGGCATCCTCCGGGCTGAGAGCATCTGTTCTTATGTGATTTACGACGGAACGGCCATCGTCATCGGAGACATTGCCCGCGACCCGCGTTTTGCCGGCAATCGGCGCTTGCTGGATTTGCAGGTGCGCTTTTATGCCGGCGTGCCTTTGACGGATAGAAAGGGCCAGCTGCTGGGCTGCTTTGCGGTGCTTGATGACAAGCCCAGAAACATGTCGGAAGGCGAGCTGGAGCTGCTGAGCTCCATGGCCAGGCAACTGATGGAGGATGTCAGAGCCGCTCAAAAGCAAGGTGGCAGCAGCGCACAAAGTATGCCCAGCATGCAAGCAGAGAGCGATAGCAATCCATTGGTCTGAATTGCTATTTTTCTGATAGCTGTCAGCGCTTTCCTTTAAAGGCGCACATTGGATTTTTCTTACATGGAGTTGCTCAGCAGTAGCTGGTAGTCTTCCACCGACGCAAGGCGCGGATTGGTGGCGTGGCAATGGTCTTTGAGCGCGCCGCCAATCACGGCGTCAAACTGAGAGCGCTCCACGCCCATGGCCGCAAGCCCAGTCGGTAGGCCCAGGCGTGCATTCATGTCGCGGATGGCATCGGGAATGTCGCTGCCGCTGTTCAGGCCCATGGCGTGGGCCATGCGGTTGAGACGGTTGTCGCGCTGCACGCTTTCGGCCTGTGCATTGAAGAGCACGACGGCAGGTAGAAACATGGCGTTGAGCGTGCCGTGGTGCAAGCGCGGGTTCACGCCGCCCAGGCTGTGGCTCAGGCTGTGCACGCAGCCCAGCCCTTTTTGAAATGCCATCGCACCTTGCATGCTGGCGCTCATCAACTGGCGGCGCGCTTCGCCGTCGCTGCCGTTGCGCGTGGCGCGCTCGATATGTGTCCAGCCGCGGGCCAGGCCATCCAGGGCAATGCCGTCCGCCGGTGGGTTGAATGCGGCAGCCATAAAGGTTTCCATACAGTGGGCAATGGCATCCATGCCGGTGGCCGCCGTCAGTATGGGTGGCAGGCCGTAGGTAAGTTCGGGGTCGCAAATCGCGGCCTTGGGTACCAGGTGCCAGCTGTGAAAGCCCAGCTTGCGGTGGTCATCCACGATGATGATGGCGCCGCGTGCTACTTCGCTGCCGGTGCCGCTGGTCGTGGGTACGGCAATCAGCGGCGCTACGCGTTCGCTGATGCGCGGTGATCCACCCTCTATCGTGGCGTAATGTGCCAACGGGCCTTCATGGGTGGCGGCAATCGCCACACCCTTGGCACAGTCGATGGCGCTGCCGCCGCCCACGGCGATCAGCCCGTCGCAGCCATGCAGGCGGTAGAGCGCGGCGGCGGCGCGCACGGCCGTCTCCGTGGGGTTGGAGGGGGTCTGGTCGAACACGGTGTATGGCAGATCGCCCAGAGCATCCAGTGCTTTTTGCAGCACGCCTGCGGCTTTGACGCCTTGGTCGGTGACGATCAGCGGACGGGTGATGCCCACGCGTTCGCACTCCTGGCGCAGAAGGCGAACAGCGCCGAAATCAAATTGAATCTGGGTAACGTAGTTGATGAAGGCCATGGCGTGCAGCGTTTGAAGCAAAGCAGGAAATAGCTCCAATCTAAAAGCCTCATGCTGCAGTGCAAAGAAAGCAAACCCTCAATGTGCGTGATTTTCGTCGCGGCGGAGACAGGGGCTTATTGTTCTGGGTAAATAAAGTCGCAAACTCGCAAATAAAGTCGCAAACACCGACCTAGCATTCATGCGGGTTTGCGGGGGACGGTGGTGCAGAACTAAAGTCATAAACTCGCTCGCTTCAAAAAATAGCTCCCATGGAGGTCTTTTTTGGAGGGGGAGTAGATTGCCTTCAAGTCGCTAGCGTCTCTGTTCGGCGCATGTCCAAGAGATGACACCAGAAAGCATGCTGTTGACTTCTACTTAATTACGCGAGGCGCATCTGATAGGGGCGGCCGCAATTGGCCCAAAGAGGAAGCCAACAAGATCTTGCAATCCAAATCGGTGCTGCTAGATTATGTTGATGCCGCTTGATGATGGTGTCTCTATCCAGCTTCCACTCCTGGATTGGCTCCAGGATGAGACCTGCTTTAGCCTTGCGAGCCGCCATCACTACCTATGGGGGTATCCAAGCTCGGAAAGCACTTGTGAGCTGTTGTTTGCACATGCGCGTGGTGGCGTGCAACATGATTTACCTAATAACCTTCAGACCTGCGTTGAGCGTACGAACGGTAGGGTAGGTGACACAGGGCGTGTTGCCCGTGAACACATCTTGCTGAAGTTTTATCAAGCCTTCATTTCCGCTGGAGATCGTGAGGATGCAGTCAACTGGTTGGCCGGCTCCAATGTGGCGCGGTTGAAGCTTCGTCTAGGCATCCTTTCAAGCCGCTTCAGGGCAAGTCATCCGCTTAAAGCTTGCCCTGCTTGCATCAATGAAGACGTGCGAAACGTCGGGTGGGCCTATTGGCATCTTCGCCACCAGTACCCTGGAGTTTGGTATGCACAAAGCACCAGCAACTCCTCTCCCAGTCCGTTTACAAATCGACTGGACTAAAGCGCTTCAATTGGTTGTTACCAAGTTGTCATCTGCTACAGAGCGCAATAGAGGGCCAGGCCTCGATGCCGGACAAGACATTCGCGTTGCTCTGGCGTCTGGCACAGCTCATTGAGGAGATCGTGGAGGGCGGTGCGATAAGGCCCTTGTTGGCTCCGCAATTGAATGAGGTTTACTCGGGTGAGCTTGCTCGTCGAGGGTGGGTGACCCATGGGGGTTACCTTCGGCTTGCGCAGCTCTCCAGCGCCTTTCTCGAATATGCCGCTCCACTTGGGAAGGTTGCAGAGTTCGCAAGGCTTCCCATCGATACGGACGCTGCGGCGATGCAATTAGGGCGATTGCTGCATCCATCAAGAACAGGGACGCATCCGCTGAGCCACTTGTTGGTGATTCACTGGTTGTTTGGCAGTGCATCCAAGTTCAGAGAAGCTCAATCCATTAACCCACAATCCCAAAAGTTGTACTCCTTTTGCTTCGCTGATTCCTGGCAGCCGGTGGGTCTTGACGTCATTGCGCAGCCAGGTCATGCGCGCTCAATCGACTTGACTGCGGTGACTCAAGCTTGCGGAGGTGTTGGCTCAGAGACTCAAGCCACCACATTGCAGGGAGGTGATGCATTCACCGTAGGGCAGGACGTTTCACCGTCAGTGCTCCCCGCAATTGATGCTGCAGCGAGCCAGAAACTACGCCGTGGCAAAGGTGAGCCGAGATTGCTGTGCAGATGGGTGTCTCGTTGGAGGCAATCTCACAGATTGTGTTGTCCGAAGATGATGCTCGTTCCAGTTGGAACCAAGCTCAAAAGGTCAAAACAGATAGGGGAGACCAGGAGCGAGCTATCTGGCTTGGATTGTTGGAAGCTTCAGGCTTTCGAGGCATCACTTGGATGATCAAAAAGGCGCCGAGCACTCATACATGGCTTTATCGCAATGATCGCGTTTGGCTAGACAAGCACAAGCCGCCCTTCCTGCCTAAAGGAGCAAAGGTAAGAGGAGTGACTGTGGATTGGGACGCTCGTGACAAACTCTTAAGTGGCTTGGTGCGGGACACCACGCTGTTGTTGCTCAAAGAGCAGGGTGCTCGTCGTATCTTTTTCTGGCAGCTGTATCAAAAGATCCCGGAACTTCTTGCCAAGAAAGATTCTTTGCATCGGTTGCCGCTTACACGACAGGCGGTTCAGGATGCTTTGGGAGCTCATCAAAGTTTCAGAAAAATGCTGGATTGAGCCGAAGGGCGTCTTCTGGTTACGCTGACCTTCTTACCTTCCGTCGCTGAACATTCCGTTGCTTGTGGCCTTCGGCGTTCGGTCTGTAGCTGTCGGTTCACGCATTCTCATGGTGGCTGCTTCAGGCTGAACTGAGTCATTTGCGGCTGGCAACAGCATTCCGAATGCGGTAGTGACGCACGTTCACATGGTCACCGCGGTCCATTAGAAGTTCCTAGTAGGATTCCAAATACGATCAAAACTCCGCCGAAGGCACGGTCAATCGAGTGCTGCACGACAAGCAAACGATCACTTACTGTCCCATTCGAGAAGCAAAGTGCGACCAACGCAAACCAGGCCATGTGGGCCACTGAAACAAAAAACCGTAGCCCAATTGAACAGTCAGGGGTGTGTCTGATCGCACTACCTGCACGAACAAGCTCACGATCAACACCGTGGTCTTGGGATTCAATACATTTGTCAGAAACAGCCCGCAGGCCTCATTGCTTGAATGGCTGAGGCAGATGGCGTGACACGACTTGCCCGCGATGCAAAGTCCGCCAAACGGGCAAAAGTGACCGCTTTGGCCGTCAGCGACGATTGAAGAGCGAACGAAAGCTGAAACCGACTCCATCGACGAGTTGAGAGCCGTGCATTGGCATAAACTGTATATACCGTTATTTTGAATTCACTATCATGCCTGCAATCCGTAAAGCCGCCCCTTTTCCTACCTCGAAATCTGCCAAGGAAACTAAACTCAAGAAGCCCAAGTTGGTACGCGACAGTTTCACTTGCCCTATGGATGAGTACGCATCCATTGAAGAGCTTAAGCTGCGAGCTGCTCAGCAGGGGCGCGTGGTTAAAAAAAGCGAGCTGCTGAGAGCAGGCCTAATGCTGTTGACAGGACTGGAAGGGGAGCAGTTGCTGGCGGCACTTCAGGCTGTTCCTTCAATTAAGACAGGACGACCCGCAAAGTCAGAAGAGGTGCCAGAAAGCGTGCCAGCAACAGAAGCAGCACAAGTGTCACCGGAACCGGAACCGGCACCAGCACCAGAAACAGCAAAGCCACGAGCAAAGACACCAGCAAAAGCACCGGCACCAGAAACAGCAAAGGTACCAGCAAAGTCACGAGCAAAGGCCGCAGCAAAAGCACCTGCTCAGCGCGCGTCAAAATCCAAAAAGAAAGACAAGACGGCTTGATGCATTGATTGAATGTGGCCTAAGTCCAGGCCACATTCAGTGAATCCGTGGCGACGTCATTGCTAGGTGTCTCTCAATTGCATCCACTCCAACGTCTGAATGTGGTGCTGTGCTGGCACATTCATGAAAGCAGTCCGGCAGACGATCAGAAGTGGTGTTTGATCCAACAGCATACTTTGTGCTGTGTCACGGCTGGATCAAGTTTTTTCTGATGTGCGTTACTCGCTAGCTCCTCAACATCACGCAGTGCTGAAGCTCGTTGCATGTTTTGATCATGAGACAGGCTCTGCCCGCGCAGATGCAACACGTGCGACTCGGCGTAGTCGTGCTCTCGCAGTAAAAAAGCAAATTCATTGAGCCTCTGTAGGAAAACCCAACTTTCTAAGGATCCCCGCTCCAGATCCGACTGGATGGACCGGCACAGTTCCAGCAATTCAATGTGCTGAGCATCCAGCAATGGATCTTTCATGCTCATTAAGGCGGACCAGCGAGGAATGGGAGTAATCACTTCGATCCTTCGGGCACATTGGGAGCTGATGATATCAAGGGAATTCCTTGTGCCTTCAGATCAATGGAGGATGTTGTAAGCACTTGCTCAGTTCCACTCCAATGGAATGCTTCGATGCGTGGCACACTATGTCTAGCCTCGGCAAGAGCTGCGATGCAAATCCTCAGGCATCCATCTCCATTGCTCCATGAATTGATGTCACTACCAACGATGCGTGGCCACTGACGCTGGCCCAGGAGTTTGTATGGGCAAAGGAAAAGCAAGCCGAGACACTCGGTGTGTTGAGACAGCGCTTTCAGATCTCACGACTCCAGTTGTTGACTTGGCAGTTGAACAAGCCCGGGAGGTCGCGCAAGAGCCTTCCGTCGAGGGATTCCATCAAATCCGCATCACGATGCGCATCTTGCTTACGCTGTGGTGGTTCTACCGTCCCTTGACCGACTCAAGAGAATTTACCCGGCATCGAACCATCTATAAATCCATCGCCAATGCTGCAGGCAAGGCTCGCGATTTCGACATTTTGGTTGAGCTGCTGAGACTTCAGGGGAAATGCACCTCAGCATCGACTCCCGAAATTTCTGCCGCTCGAAACGCTGCCGTGGATGCAGGAAAAGAAGTACTTTCGCCGCTTTCAATACAGATGCAGTTGGGGCAAATTCTTTCGCAAACCTCAGCGAATCTCACGTCAAGGCACTCTTGCCATCAGCTTCGTGACTTTGCTGACAAGCGTGTGGCGAAGTCGGAGAAGCAACTTCATAAACAAATCGCTCAAGCATTGCGAGTGAAGAAGCCAGACCTTGCTGCATTGCACGATGTCAGAAAATTAGCCAAAAAGACTCGCTATTTGCTAGAGCTGCTTGAGCCAGTTCTGTCTAGAGGTCATCGCAGCACTCTGATACGCATCAAAAAAACTCTAAAGCCACTGGGTGAATTGAATGACGTCGTGGTTAGTGAAATGCTTCTTCGCGACAACCCGTCATTTCTTTCCGCAACTGACCGGCCGAAAAAGATACGGCATTGGTTTAAAAAGGAGCGGAAACGTCGCTTGCGCGCGTCGGCTTGCTTACTGCGCAAGGATTGGAGTTAATTGCGTGGCAGGTGACTTCTGATTGCAGCGCCTAGCAATAAAAAACGAAGTACCTCGCAGGAGCCGGGAGCACGAACTTCCTACAATCCATAGGGTTACAACTAAAGACCACTGTCAGCGGCTCACCTGAAGCCCGTCATTGAACAACTGCCTGTATCGCCTGTCGGATAACCGCTTTTAAGCAGACCGATAGGCCGCCCCCTGTCGCCACAGTCGACAGCAACCGTTGCACAGCAGACATCTGCTAACGAAACACAAACGGCAGCTAGGGGTCGGTCAGCGACAGTCGCAGATCGGCCAGGAGCTGTCATACCCTGATGTCGGCGAAGAGTGCAAAGCCTAAGATGGCGACCATGCATTTCCAGCGAGAGACTACATGCCTCAACCTGCCACGCTCCTCAGAGAAATTGTCGAAGTCTGCGAGTTCGTTGCACTCGCACTAACTATTCCTCCTGCAATCCTTGTGCTGATACTTGGATCAAGACCTCGGCCGCTTACCAAATCAATTGGTGGAGTCATTTCAGCATTGCTAATGTTCAGTTGCTCCTTGGCTTATGCAATTTGGACTGCCAGTTGTGTTTTGGGCGGTTTTATTGAGGGACAAGCAATATGTGGATTCGGGGATGCGGACAAAAACTTGGACTACCAGGAGGTAGTTCATGTACTCATACGCAGACAGGATTCGTGCAGTTGAGCTTTATATCAAGCTTGGCTTGCGTGTCAGAGCCACGATTCGCCAG